>NZ_JABEPJ010000003.1:0-348348 GCF_013002825.1 Pseudoalteromonas sp. NEC-BIFX-2020_002 | reverse complement strand
CACTGCACTTCCCTATTAAAATAAGTAAGTGGCGTCCCCAAGGGGATTCGAACCCCTGTTACCGCCGTGAAAGGGCGGTGTCCTAGGCCTCTAGACGATGGGGACACATAAATGTGTCACTAGGACAACTGAATGGTTAAACTCGTTTCAGGCGAGCTTTCTTAATAACACTGCACTTCCCTATTAAAATAAGTAAGTGGCGTCCCCAAGGGGATTCGAACCCCTGTTACCGCCGTGAAAGGGCGGTGTCCTAGGCCTCTAGACGATGGGGACACATAAATGTGTCACTAGGACAGTTGATTAGTTAAACTCACATCCTGAGCTGTTTAAGGTATTGCGATATATACAAATTAAGACTCGAGCTTGATTTGTTCGCTATTCTCTCGGTAAAACCGCCTTTAACTAATAAAAGCTAAGTGGCGTCCCCAAGGGGATTCGAACCCCTGTTACCGCCGTGAAAGGGCGGTGTCCTAGGCCTCTAGACGATGGGGACACAGAAAACTGCTACCCTAGGACATACACTAAAATAAATTGGTGGAGCTATGCGGGATCGAACCGCAGACCTCTTCACTGCCAGCGAAGCGCTCTCCCAGCTGAGCTATAGCCCCAATTTATTCTGCTAAACACTTACTCGGTAAACCGTGTGGTGTATTGCTTAGTGCGGGGCGCATTCTATGCAGCACCCCAAATAAAGTCAACAGTTTTTTATGTAACTTTATTTAAATGATTTAAATTTCAACAAACTGGATACTGAATAAACAACAGATTCAAATATACAGTACATTTCCCCTTAAAACGCGTTTAAATCATAAATAAACGAGCGCTAAATAGAAAGGATTGCCGTTAAATAATCATAATGAATCTAATTTATAAGGTATACATCTATATGCAAATCAAATTATGAAAAAGTCACTCCTGCAATTAAGGCCCTGATGATATTTTTTATATTGAATAAATAAACCAAGCACACGTTATTAGAGCTCACTAAACTTCAAGGCCCCCTCACTTTCGTATCGCAATGAAATAACCATTCTAAAAATGGCTGTTCTGCAACGTAAAAAAGTGTAATTACACCACGGTGTGTTGAATAATTATTAGATCACGCATACCTGCTGTTTATAATTACAATAAAATAGCTTCCCTGCCTGCCCATCATTTAATAATTAGCTAATCTTCTTTCAGCTCATTAAAGGTAAAAGGTAATTTATTGGCGTTTACCTGGTTAATAAACTAATCATTTAGCTTATGCACTAATGAGTTATGCGAGTAACTTTACGTAAGCGCGGCTTCAAATGCAGAGAAATGTTTATTAATTAGCCTCAAAAACGATTGTTTGCTTATAAAACCCGCATCTAAAACATTTTTCACATTCAAGTGTTGACACATTTAGAACTCTATCTATAATAGCGCCCCACAACAACGCAGCAATGTGTTGTATTAGATGTGGGTGATTAGCTCAGTTGGGAGAGCATCGCCCTTACAAGGCGAGGGTCACTGGTTCAAGTCCAGTATCACCCACCACATCTAATTCTATATGAGTTGTTAGCTCAATTAGAAAAAAGAGAGCATCACCGCTATTTAGAAATAACGGCGAAGTTCACTGGTTAAAGTCCAGTACTATTTATTTTGATAGTAGCGTTTTAATTTATATGTGGGTGATTAGCTCAGTTGGGAGAGCATCGCCCTTACAAGGCGAGGGTCACTGGTTCAAGTCCAGTATCACCCACCACATATAAAACCTATTATTTTATTAATAGTCGCGTTTTAAAATTGTAATATGGGTCGTTAGCTCAGTTGGGAGAGCATCGCCCTTACAAGGCGAGGGTCACTGGTTCAAGTCCAGTACGACCCACCATTTTTTAAATGGTGCATATTACAAGATATCTAAATGGGTGATTAGCTCAGTTGGGAGAGCATCGCCCTTACAAGGCGAGGGTCACTGGTTCAAGTCCAGTATCACCCACCATTTAGATATAAAACTTTACGGGTCGTTAGCTCAGTTGGGAGAGCATCGCCCTTACAAGGCGAGGGTCACTGGTTCAAGTCCAGTACGACCCACCATTTATAAAATGGTTATCGTAAAGTTTAGTTAATTGATTATTTGGGGTCGTTAGCTCAGTTGGGAGAGCATCGCCCTTACAAGGCGAGGGTCACTGGTTCAAGTCCAGTACGACCCACCATTTAATCAAAAATTATATGTGGGTGATTAGCTCAGTTGGGAGAGCATCGCCCTTACAAGGCGAGGGTCACTGGTTCAAGTCCAGTATCACCCACCACATATAATTCAATTCAATTCAAAGTACCACCAACTCCATACAAACATATAAATAGGTTAAAAATTTTAATTACTTATTCATACACGTTAAGAGTTTTATCTTTATGATATCTAAGACAAACTAACTACTAAACAGTTTATATAATACGTAACGATTACTTATTGCTCGTATTTTCTTATATATCCGAAATAAACCCACTACTTACAATGATTAAATTTTAAATTCCCTTGTCAGCGACTAGACTGTTTATTATAGTCACTGATACGTTTAATTGGTCGCAAGTTTAATGCCAACAAAGATTTTTTCTAAAGCCAAAATACTCATAGTTGAAGAGCAACCACTTGCCCAAAGCTATATGAAGCAATCTCTCGAAAAACTTGGCTTTGAGCAACTTAGCTTTGCTGAGCATGCTAGCTCGGCTAAAGAACAGTGCCTCTCAGAATCATTTGACCTTATAGTATGTTCTTTTAATTTAAGTAAAAATCAAGATGGCTACCAGCTATATGAAGAACTGCGTGTAAAAAGATTAATTAAGCACTCTACTGGTTTTATATTCATTTCAGCTGAAACAACAGGATCTTTAGTTCATAGTATGCTTGAACTACAGCCTGATGACTTTCTTGTGAAACCTTTCACTATTCACGAACTAAAAACACGAATAGAACGGATTTTATTGAGAAAGCATAAACTACAAAAAATTTATAGCCTAATAGATGATAATAACGATTCTAAGGCGCTCAAGTTCATTAATGCTGCTTTAAATGAAAAAGGCAGCGCTAATAGCGCAATTTTACTAAGGTTAAAAGGTGATCTTTTAATTCGATTAAAAAGAAATGAAGAAGCAAAAAGCTACTTTAAATCGGTTTTAAATATTCAAAAGTTTACATGGGCTAAAGTAGGTTTAGTAGAAGCCCTTATTGCTAACAATGAGCATATTTTGGCTCAACGTATGCTTAAAACAATGCTAGAACGACATGAAACTAGGCTAGTGGCATTAGATTTACTTGGCCGCTTAGAAATAAAGCTAAATAAATTTGAACAAGCACAAGATTTTTTAAGTAAAGCAGTAGAGATTGCACCGCGAAATATCGATCGTCAAAAATCATTAAGTCATGTCACACAGTTAAATCACGATTATGAAAAAAACTACGCAACACAAAAAGATATTGCAAACTTTGCAAAGCACTCCATACACGATCATCCCGATATATATTTAAATGCAGCGCGAGCTGGTATTGATTTCGCCCTGACTACAGATCAAAGCGATCAGGTTCAACGTATTTCGAGACAAACAAATAAATATTTAAACGACTTAAAAAGTCAATTTCCAAATAGCCATAACCAAGCACAAATTGATGTATTAAATGCTCGTTTACATTACCTTAAAGATGAGCACCAAAAAGCTAAAAAACTTATAGAACAGCTTGATGTCGATGACACTCAAATTCGCTCCGTCGACGGTGCACTCGACAAAGCGAAAGCATTTCATGAACTCGGGTTTCATCACAAGGCACAATCATTATTCTCCCAAATTATTACACATTGCGAACGTCACCCAAACATCAGTGATCCTATTTATCTGCAATATATCCAACAGCAGCAAAGAGAACGCCGAGATATTAAAATGGGGCCTAAAGAACTAAATAATCATGCTGTTACACAATTTAACCGTGGACAACTCAATACGGCCCTGGAAGCTTTCACACAGGCATTTAGGATCATGCCTCGCAATGCTAGCATTGCTTTAAATTTATTACAGTGTCAGTTTGATAACAGCAAAGAAAGTAGCCAAACAATGAATCTAACAATCGCTAAAAAATGCTTTGCACTTCTGTCTTCTACACAATTAGATGATGAGCAGCAACAGCGGTTTGAAAAAATATCACAGCAAGCGAATGCCATGGGGTTAATTTTAACTAAATAAAAATAATTTCCCTATTTACGCACTAGCGCATTCTATACTCGTATAAACCATCAATAAGGAAGTCCAATTGCAACATATTGCCTCTCACTTAATATATTTGTTAATGGCTAGCCTATCATTGAGCTTTACGTGTGCTTTAGCAGCTAAAACTAAGCTCTCAAACTGGCAAGAAGCTGATATTGATTGGCGTGCCTTTGAGGGTACGCATATTAATGTTTTGGCAGATCAACAGCCTGCATTCATGGCTTTAAAACCGTACTTGCCTGTTTTTAAAGAATTAACAGGTATTAATGTTGGCTTTCATGCATTAGAACAGTCAAAAATGCGCCGCAGACGAAGTAAAGACTTAGAGAAAGGATTAGGCTTATATGATGTATTACCCATGGGTGTTACATTTTTAGGTCAAGCATATGAAAAAAATTATATCGACCCCATTGCCCCTTACTTAAATAATCCCGCCTTAACCGATAAACATTGGTATAAAATTGATGACATTAGCCCTAACAGCTTAGCGTTGTGTCAGATAAACGGTACATTATTATCACTGCCCTTTGACTTTTCGGCACCAATATTTTTTTACCGTAAAGACCTCTTCGATAAGTTTGAATTACAAGTGCCCAATACTTATGAAGAACTTATACAAACCAAAATTGCACTTCAAAAAGCAATTGATTTAAACCCTGAGTTAGCAGGAATGAGTGCATTCGCATCTCGTACATTACCAGGCGCTGGATTAAATACTTGGACTGTTTTACCTGTGATGCGCGCATATGGCGCGCAAATATTAACACAAGAAGGAGAAGCGCTTAGTAACTCGCGTGAGGCTCAAAAAGGTATTAAAGCCTATCGAGATCTAGTTGTTGGCTATGGTAATCCATCAAATAGCCGTACATTACATTTTTATGATATTAGAAAGCTATTTAAAGAAGGTAAATTGGCATCAGCTTTTATCGCATCTCATTTTTATAATGAAATAGATACACCTAAAGAGTCAGACATATGGGATAAATGGGAGGCAGCCCCTTTACCTAAGGGTCCACAAGCACGTGAGACCTCTCCTTGGGCGTGGGCATTTGCTATTAATTCAAAATCATCTAAAAAATCTGCGGCTTGGCTTTTTATTCAATGGGCAACAAGTGCCCAAACAGCGAGTTTATTAAGTACCGGAGGCTCACCACCACGGCAACAAATATGGCAAGAACAGCTTTTTACGCTGGTAAATAAGCCCGGATTTAACGCGACAATGCTGTGGGTTTTTGAACACGCAACACCTGCTCACATTCAATCTGGGATCGCGCAATTTCCAGCCATTGGTGAAATTATATCTCATGCCTATAGCCAAATTTTTTATGGTGCAGATATTCACCAAACGTTAAATAATAGCAACGATAAAATTACCGTTGTACTTGAGACTAATAATTTAAAGCAGAAGTAGCCTATGTATATAAGCATTGCTCACAAAATACTATTAATTATCGGCTTTACTATCAGCTTAGTATTAGGTGTTAGTACAGCTTTGCATGTTATCGAACTAAAAAATCAAACTTTATTAAATATGAGTGAGAAAGCATCCGCGATCGTCTCACCGATGCTAGGTGAAATAAAAAAATTAAGCAAAGATGGTAATGTTGGTAACTGGGTGATGCAAATTCAAACCATCGCGATTGACCAGCTACTAGAGCAAAATAGCTTTAATGACCTCACTAATGTTTTTTTTATAGATAACGAAGCACATATAGTGGCGCATCACGATATTGAACAAGTATCGAGCGATGTTATTAATCAAACATTGTTACAAGCCCTCGATCAACAACAAAGTATTATTATCAATGATGATAATATTTATCACGTTGTTATTCCCGTTAAAGGACATCAAAATGACAATCTAGGCTTTGTTGTTGTTAGTTTTTCTGATGATGGACTCGCTGAAAAAATTGCCTCTATTATCACCAATGCCGTCTCATTATTTGCATTATATTTATTAGCTGCACTCGTGATTGCTTATATCGTTATTCGTAAAATAATCCTGCAACCTATTGAGCAACTCGTTGAATTTTCACACTCGATCACCACAGGCGATCTTGATTGCCCCATTAATATTGCTAGTCAAGATGAAATTGGTACACTAGCAAGTGGTTTTAAAATGATGCGAGCAGCAGTGCGACAACAAATAAACAACATGCATCAGCAACAGTCTATTTTAGAAGAAATGGTCGCAACACGCACACAAGAATATTTAGCGGCCAAAGATCAGGCTGAACATTCAAATCAAGCTAAAAGTGTTTTCTTAGCTAATATGTCCCATGAACTAAGAACACCGCTTAATGCAGTGCTTGGTTTTAGTCAATTGCTGCAAGACAGCGAGTATGACAAAACAAAGCTTCGATATCTGGAGGCTATTTCCGTTTCAGGTAACTCTTTATTAGGTATTTTGAATGGTATTTTAGACCTATCGAAAATTGATGCGGGAAAAATGCAGCTTGAGCTCGAAGACGCTGATTTAAATTTAATGTGTAATGAATTATCGATGATGTTTATGCAGCAATGTGCGCAAAAAGATCTAGCACTGACAATTCGATGCTCAGAGCTCATTCACAGTGCCCTACACCTTGATGGTAATAAATTACGACAAGTAATGATCAACCTAATTAGTAATGCCATAAAGTTTACTGAGCAAGGTCACGTGTGTGCATTGTTTGATTGTGAGCAAGGCTCAACAAATCAACATATCAATTTAGTGATCAGTGTCCAAGACTCCGGCAAAGGGATCCCAGATGATCAACAAAAATGTATTTTTAATGCGTTTGAGCAAGTGGAAGGACAAAAAAGTTCTGAGTTTGGCGGTACTGGATTAGGTTTGGCTATTTCACTAAAATTCATTAAGTTAATGGGTGGCACATTACAAGTAAATAGTTGTGAAGGTCAAGGCAGTGAATTTATTGTTCGTATCCCCGACATTAAATTAACTCATTCAATCAGAAGGACTAAAAAAGCCTATTATCCCCCTATTAATAGTTACCAATTTAATCCTGCTCGAATATTAATTGTTGATGACATTGCTTATAACCGAGATTTTTTAATTTCATTTTTATCTCGTTGGTCTTTTGACATTGAAACGGCTGAAAATGGTCAAACAGCAATAAAAAGTGTCAGTCAAAAAATCCCAGATTTAATCATAATGGATATGAAGATGCCAATTATGGGAGGCCTTGAAACAACTCAGTTTCTACGCAATGACGCTAAATATAAACATATTCCAATCATTGCGGTAACAGCCTCAGCCCTGCAAAATGAAAAAATGAAATTCACACAATTAACTGATTACTGCATAACAAAGCCTATTTGCAGAGAGCATTTAATTTTTGCTATTGCACAATTTATTGACCCAATTTAGCGTATCTATAAACCATACTTAATGCCTATGTAACCACTTTAAGTTAGCTTTTATAAAGTGGTTATGGCGTTCGTTTTTTTACATAAAGCTGCTTACAGCTTTTTCAGGGATACCGCATTGATACAATAACGCAGTCCACTGGGCATTGGCCCATCAGGGAATACGTGACCTAAGTGCGCATCGCATACATTACAAACCGTTTCAACTCTTTGCATACCGTGGGTTTTGTCACCATTGTAAGCGATGGAATTTATCTCTGCTGGTTGCGTGAACGATGGCCAACCGGTGCCACTATCAAATTTCTCGTCGCCATCAAATAATAAGTTATCACAGCATATACAGGCATACTTTCCAGGTTCAAACAACGTGCAACTATCTGAGCTATGTGGGCGCTCAGTGCCTTTATTACGCGTCACATAAAATGCCTCTTCTGATAGCATCTCTTGCCATTGTTGCATGGTTTTCTCTACTTTACGGCTTGGCTCTGGGTTACCTTTACTGGCAAAATTTAAAATATCATTCCAGTTCAACATAATTGACCTCATTTATACAAGATGGGTTAATTTACTGCTATCCACATTATCATGGTAGTGCGTTAATAACATTGCGAGTTTTGGATTTATCCGTACCTCACAAAATGGTTTGTTAGGATTTGAAAAATAGTAATTTTGATACTGGCTCGGTGAATGTTTAAACTCCCCTGCCAGTAAAATGTGTGTAATTAATGGCTTGTTATAATCTGCTTGCTTTAAATCTAACGCGTGCTGTGCAGCTTCACATTGCGCGCTCGTATAAGCATAAATTGCAGAACGATATTTCTCACGCATGCTATGTTCACTCGTTGCACTGTGGGTATCGATATGGATTGCAATTAAATCAGTTAAGCTTATTTTATGAGGATCAAAGCGCAATCGAATCGCTTCACTAAATTGGCTGCTGTTCTCTGAGCTTTTAAACCAACCTTGCTCAACACTCTCAACACCTTTTAATGAACTGAAAATAGCTTCGGTGCACCAATGGCAGCTTCCACCTAAACCGATCTGTTGTTTCATGATACCTCCAAAAAGCAACGACTAACTTGATGCGTTTAAGTATACCGCTGTTTTAAAGGTTTTATTTCATTGTATCAAAATAGATTGCTTTTCACGGGCAGTAAAAAGTGAATCTAAATACGCTAAAATCTCAGCTTTCGTTGCCGGCAAGCTGACAGATAATTGTCGCTCTTTACTAGAGTAAACAGACAATAAATCATCATGGCATTGTATTTTTTCAATCGTATTTATAACCAGCCATTGCGGTCCGTGTGTGCGATCAAAAAAGCCTGTCAGTGTAAATAATAATAAGTTTTCTTGATCGCGTTGGATGAATTTATCAAGGCTATTACGTGTTTTAAAAAATGACGTTAACCGATAGCAGCACGAGCTAAATACGAACACCCATAAAGCTATTAAAAATACAAACCAAGGCTGCTGTAATAGCCCAGTAAATAAGCTCAACAATAATAGTACGATGCCAAAACAAGCGACGATCAGCGCCAGTCGTTGATTAATTTTTTGCATTGATAGTCCTTACTAACCAAGATTGATGTTAGTGCTTCTTGTCATCCGTTTCAGGATCGGGCCAGTCATTAAAAAATACCGTTAAATAACGGCTTTTGGCTAAATACAGAAGCACCCATAACACAGTTACCATTTGTAGCGCTAAAAACATCGAAAATTGATAATAACTATGTGCTGCTTGAATGACTAACCAAGCTAAATCAGCGGCTGCGCAAACAAGTAATGGCCAGCGCATGAAGCGCCAAATTCGTGCTAATTTCGCAGCACCAGCAGTGCTTTTTTGTGGCCTGCGTAAACAAAATATAACCGCTGGAATAATCGCAATTGCGCCGATGGCCAAAGCACTAAAAAAATCATTTTTTGATCTAAAAACCAACGACATTATATCCAGCTCAGGACGACGGCTAAGCGCTGCAATAATCCAAATAAAATAAGCACGTAATAATACCAGTAAACTCAAATGAAATGCGATTGGCGTACGGTATGTGCCGTATTTATCCCAATACTCCGGTCCGTAACGCATCAGCACTTCCTATCTTTATTAAACTCACTATAAGTACAGCGGCACTTATAGTGATCAATAATGGACTGCTGTTGAGCTTTAACTGCATTGGCAGTTAAGTTACCCATTATGCTGCGCCAAAAGTGCAATTAAATCATCTTCGGTTAGTATCTCAATGCCTAAATCTTGCGCTTTAGTGAGCTTAGAACCTGCTTTTTCGCCCGCGATCAACGCATCTGTTTTAGCTGATACACTACCTGACACTTTCGCGCCTAATTGCTGTAGTCGTGCTTTCGCATCATTACGATTAAGTACACTTAAAGTACCTGTTAGTACATAGGTTAAACCTGCCAATGGCTGCGATTCTTCACTCGGTGGTATTAGTTCAGGCCAATGTATTCCTTGTGCAATTAATGCTTCTACTACGTCTAAATTGTGCTGCTCTGCAAAAAAACCTCGCACATGTTTTGCAACGATCTCACCAACATCACTTACCTCAACTAAGGCTTCTGCCGTTGCTGTTGTCACCATTTCAAGTGTTAAAAAATGGTTCGCTAAATTTTGCGCCGTTGCTTCGCCAACTTCGCGAATACCGAGCGAATATAAAAACTTAGCAAGCGTTGTTTGCTTTGCATCATCAAGCGCTGCAACAAGGTTTTTAGCTGACTTAGGTCCCATGCGCTCTAATGACTCAAAATGCCCTTGTTTTAAAATAAACAAATCTGCAGGCGTTTTAATAAGCTCTCTGTCCACCAGCTGCTCTACAATTTTATCGCCAAGCCCATCAATATCAAATGCTTTGCGAGAGGCAAAATGTTTAATCGCTTCTTTACGTTGTGCTTGGCATACTAAGCCTCCTGTACAACGCGCTACAGCCTCGCCTTCAATACGCTCTACATGCGAGTCACAGATTGGGCAAGTCGCTGGAAACTCAATATCCTTTGCATCAGCTGGACGGCGTTCTAGCACCACTTGAGTAATTTGTGGGATGACATCACCTGCACGGCGAATAATGACTGTATCGCCTACTTTTACGCCTAAGCGCTCTATTTCATCGCGATTATGCAGTGTTGCATTTGATACTGTTACGCCACCAACAAATACAGGCTCTAAACGTGCAACAGGTGTAATTGCACCAGTACGCCCTACTTGAAATTCAACATCGAGTAATTGGGTTATTTCTTCTTGAGCAGGAAACTTATAAGCAATTGCCCATCGCGGTGCTCGTGCAACAAAGCCTAAACGTTCTTGCATGGCTTTATTATTTATTTTTATTACAACGCCATCTATTTCATATTTTAAGTTGCTGCGCCGCTGTAAAATATCGTGATAATATTCAAGCGCGGCTTGCTGGCCTTCAACTAACTTAGTTTCTGGACACAGCGGCAAGCCCCAATCTGTTAATTTAGCAAGCTGTTGATAATGATCGCTAGGAAGCTCGCCGTCCGCAACCATGCCTGTGCTGTATGCATAAAACATCAATGGGCGCTTAGCTGTTATTTTAGAATCGAGCTGGCGTAAGCTGCCGGCAGCGGCATTACGCGGGTTTACAAATACTTTTTCGCCACGCTTTTCGGCTTCAACATTAAGCTTGTCAAATCCTGCGCTATCCATAAAAACTTCACCGCGAATTTCAATTTCGCCGGGGTAATCATCACCACGTAATTTTAATGGCACATTACGAATTGTTTTTACATTCTCTGTGATATTCTCGCCAGTATGCCCGTCACCGCGAGTAGCAGCCTGCACTAATACACCATTACGATATAAAATAGACACAGCTAAGCCATCAAGCTTTGGTTCGCAGCAAAAGGTCAGTTCGTTGGTGTCCATTAAACGTTCTTTAACACGGCGGTTAAATGCGGTAAATTCATCTTCGCTAAAAGCATTATCTAACGACAGCATCGGCACTTGGTGAGCTACTTGCTCAAATTTAGCAAGCGCAGCCCCGCCTACCTTTTGTGTTGGTGAATCCGCGCTTGCATACTGCGGGTTTTCGCTCTCTAAAGCACTTAGCTGTTGTAATAAACGGTCATATTCCGCATCAGGGATACTAGGGTTATCGAGTACATAATAGTTGTGATTATGATCTTCTAATTGCTGACGTAGCTGCGTTATTTGCGCAAGCACTAAAGTGGACATACTGACCTCAAAAATATAAAAAGCCACTTAAACGAATCATCGCCAAGTGGCTTATAAAAATCTTAACTAATTAATTTTACATAGCAGGTAATTAAACTGAAAAACGTCTCACTTTTTCAACGTAATCACGTACGCTATCAACCGTCATCTCTTCGCGCTGTGAGTCTAATATAGCGGCGCCAAATTCATCCGCCAGTTTCTTCGCTGCACTATGGAGCATATTAAATGCGGCAAGCCCATCGCCATCACAGGGTAAGGTCATAAATAAACTAATCCCTGCAGTACTAAATTGTTCCATGTTATCAACATCGAACGTTCCAGGATTGTACATATTCACTAACCTAAACAGCACTGGACCATGGCCAGCAGGGTCTAAGTGGCGATTAAAAAAGCCTTCTTCAGAATATTTAAAACCAAGCGTATTTACAGCGGGTAGTAATTTACTACCTTCCATTGTTAAGCCTTCAGGCATTTGGATATGCACAATAATAAAGTCTTCTGCTGCTGGCGCTTCATCTGTTTTTTTACATTCTTCGCTATTAGTGTCTTCCTGCGCTTTTGTTTGCTCAGTAACCGTATCTTCAACTACCTCATCTAGTTTAGGCTGCTCATCTGATGCACTAAAACTAAGATCACCAAACTGCGGCTCATCACGCTGCGAGGTATGTGTTGCTGTTGGTTCTGATATTGGTTGGCGTTGCACTGGGGGCTGCTCAGTTGGTTCAACCCGCTCATTTGTTGCAATAGGTGCATCTTTTTTACGAACTGACCACAGGCCATGTATTAATAATCCACCAATGACAACTACACTGATAATGATTAAAACCCATCTTAATTCTTCGGCCATCCCCTCACCTTTATTATTTATCTACTTAACTATTAATAATTATGCATGTGCCATTTGCACTGCTTGTTCGATATCAACAGCAACCATACGCGATACGCCTGGCTCTGCCATTGTAACACCCGTTAACCTTCCCGCCATTTCCATGGCAATCTTGTTATGACTGATATAAATAAATTGCACCGATTGTGACATTTCCTCCACTAATCGGCAAAACCTGCCAACATTCGCATCATCAAGTGGTGCATCTACTTCATCCAGCATACAGAAAGGAGCTGGATTGAGCCTGAATATTGAAAACACTAATGATAATGCGGTCAGCGCTTTTTCTCCACCACTTAAAAGGTGAATTGTTGAATTTTTCTTACCTGGTGGTCGTGCCATTATACTAACACCACTTTCTAGTAAGTCATCACTGGTTAATTCAAGATATGCACTGCCTCCACCAAATACTTTAGGGAATAACTCACCAAAATCATGGTTTACCTGATCAAATGTCGTTTTAAAGCGATTTTTTGTTTCTCGGTCGGTTTTTGCAATGGCACCCTCTAGGGTTGATAACGCTTTAGTTAAATCTTCCAGTTGCTGCTCTAAATACTGACTGCGTTGCTGAGCTTGTTCAAATTCATCAATCGCGGCTAAATTTACGGCTCCTAATTCACTTAAACTTTGTGTAACTTTATTTAAATGTCCCTGATACGTTGTTGCATTGGCCTGCTCTGGTAATTGCGCCAAAATATCTTTCAGGTTTTGCTGCAACTCATCTAGCGGCTCTAACGCCAGCTGTGCTTTAACTAACAAGCTTTGCTCTTCCAGAGCATGTTGTTGCAACTGATCTTGTAAAATAACAAGTTCTTCTTGCGAACCTTTGAGCATCACTTGTTTATCTGCTAAAGCTGTTTTAGCCTCACCTAATGCTATTTGCAAGTTTTTAAGTTCAATTTCACCTTGCTGATTTTGCTTTAATAACAATACTATTTGTTCTGCAGCCTCTTCTAATGGCATGACCAAATCTTCTAATTGTATTGTTAATTCAGTTACAGCTTCACTCGCAGTGTCACAGGCTGTAATGGCATGCTGTAATTTAGCAACACTGAGCTGACAATCACCCCGCGCTTTTTGCTCAGCCAAAGTCGCTTGATTTGAAATAGTTTTGTAGCGTTCAAGTTCAGCGTTAATGTGTTTAAATTGCTCATCACTTTGCTGCTGAACTATTTTTGCCTGTTCAAGCCTTGCACTTATTAGTGCCTTTTGCTTCGTTAAATCAATTATAAGCTGTTCTTGTAACGTAACTTTACCTGCCACAACACTAAATTCATCATCCAATAATTGCAACTTTCCTTGTAACTTATGCTGTTGATTTTTAAAATGCAATTGTTGTTCTTTTAGCATATCTCTACGCGTACTCGCCGCAGCTATTTGCTGTGCCAACTGATGCACTGCGCCTTTAAGCTCTTCCATTTGAGCGCAAAGTTGATCGCATGTTTGTTGCTGCGTGTTTAATACATCGCTGTGACTAATTAAATCAGCCGTTAATTTTGATTCTAATAACTGAGCGTCAGCAAGTTGCTTATGTTTAATCAGTAATGAATTATCAGCATTCTTATTCGTATTTTGGTGCCAGTTACGGCCATACATATTACCTTGCGCATCTATAACAGCTAACCAAAAGTCATCGATTAAATCATCTACTGTAAAACTATTTTTATAAGCAATACGGTGTAATAATTCAGGGTAAACACCACTTTCGATTAATGCAGCTAATGAGTCTTTGCGCGCGACTAACGAAATTGGCCAAACGGCATTGCTTTGAGCATCCTGCGTCACATTTAAATGTTCAAGCCCCTGCAAAGCATGCTCAATCAAATGCTCATAACCCGTTTTGACACACAGCTGAGCAAGCATATTATGCTTACTTTGCGCATCGTCACCAACTAGCATTGAGTTTAAGCCAACTACTTTGGCTTTATTCTCATTTAATTGCTGAGTAATGTCGTCATGTCTTTGTTGGCTGTCGGCTAAACTGGCTTTAGCCTGCTGCAAACTAACATGTACTTTATTTAACGTCGTTTGTTTTGAGGCAAGCTCTTGCGTAAGGGACTGCATTAGTTGCTGTTGCTGCGCCACTTGTTGCTCAACTGGGTTGGTGCTCAACTCGACCAACTCGATTTTAAGGGTATCTTGCTGCTTTTTTATATATTGCTGGCTTTGAATATGTTGAGTGAGTACATTTTGCTGATTATTGTGATCGGTGTTTATCGATTGAAATTGCTCATAAATACTTTGCCACGCACTGCTACTTTGCGCTTTACTCTTATCTAACAGCGCAACTTGCGACGCCACTTCGCTCACCTGCTCGGTGCATAGTAACGTGTGTTCAATCGCGCTTTGCAGTACGTTTTCCAGCTCTTGCGCATGACTATTTTGATATCGCTGTGATTCCTGACTTTGCAGTTGTATTTGTTGTTGTTTGATCAGGTTTTGGCTTAAAGCCTGCTGTTGCTGTTTTAACCCTATTTGTTGCTGCTCAACACGTGTAAGTGTTGTATGAATTTGATGCTGCTTTTGTTGGGCTTCGTTGAGGCGCTCAATACGCAGTTGGACTTGGCTTTCAAGGGTTGCCAATACATCATCATGACCTGAGTGAGCCGTTTTAAAAAAACTAATTTGCTCATTCAATTTAGCCATTTTATCGGCTTTAGTCACTTGTTGCTGATGCAATTTTTGCCATTTCAAAACAGCAAGTTGACCTTTTAATGTGCGTTCTTGCGTTTTTAACTCGCGATATTTTTTGGCTTCAACTGATTGCACTGCCAGCTTATCAACCTGTGCTTGCAGCTCTTTTCGTACATCAAGTAAACGTTCTAAGTTTTCGCGGGTACTTTTAATACGAGTTTGCGTTTCACGCCGACGCTCTTTGTATTTAGACACGCCGGCAGCTTCTTCTAAAAACACGCGCAAATCAGCCGGTTTACTCTCGATTAAACGTGAGATCATGCCCTGCTCTATAATTGCGTAACTGCGCGGGCCAAGGCCTGTGCCTAAAAATATATCAGTGATATCACGTTTACGGCATTTACTGCCATTGAGAAAATACAACGATTGCCCGTCGCGTGTTACTAAGCGTTTAATTGCCACTTGGTTACGATCAGCAAAGGTATTAGGTAAATGGCCTTGAGTGTTATCAAAAATCAGTTCAACTGATGCTTGCGAAATAGGTTTACGATTAGTTGAGCCATTAAAAATAACATCCGTCATGGCATCGCCACGCAGATTTTTGGCCGAGCTTTCGCCAAGCACCCAACGCACGGCATCAATCACATTGGATTTACCGCAACCGTTCGGGCCAACGACACAAGTCATTTGATCAGGAAATGGAATTTTAGTCGGCTCTACAAAGGATTTAAAGCCCGCTAATTTTATGGTGCTCAAACGCATCTAGTTGGTTTACCGACTCTTATTGTTATAGCTTCAGTATTTAATTTAACCGTTATGGGCGGCAAAAGTAAGTACAAAGGTTACGCTTGGCGTTTAAAGTTATCTAAAATAATACCCGTTGCCATGGCTACATTTAACGATTCAGCCTCGCCAAATGCCGGAATAGTTATTTTGTTAGTGACCAACGCTGCACATTGGGTGCGAATACCATGAGATTCACTGCCCATCAATAACACGCCTGATTGGGCTAATTTAGTATGGTGCAAATTTTCACCTTCTAAAAAAGCACCATAAATAGGTAGGTTAAGCGCAACTAAATAATCAGCTAAATCAACTTGGCTGACAGCAACACGTACAAATGAACCCATTGTCGCGCTAATGGTTTTTGGATTGTAAGGATCGGCGCTATCAAGACTGGTTACTATATGTTTAATACCGTACCAGTCAGCAACGCGGATAATTGTGCCTAAATTACCGGGGTCTGACACACCGTCCAACGCTAAAATTAATCCCTCAGCTTTGGGGGCATTTACCTGTGGCATTTCAACAATCGCAATTGCGGCATTATTTGAAACTAGCGTACTGGCTTTAGTGAGGCTTTCTTCATCGGCTGGCGTTACTTTTACGTAGCCAATTTGCTGTTGATACTGCTCAATAAAAGCGGGGGTAGCAAACAGCTCTACCATTGTTAAACCACTTGCCAATAACTCAAGTACGTTTTTTTCACCCTGTACAAGGTATTGATTATGTTGCTTTCGGTATTTTTTTTGACCTAATGCACGAATTAACTTGAGTTGGTTTTTTGAAATCATAGCTGCCCCATAAAATGATGGCCAGAGTATAGCAGATTTAATCCCAAATTCTGAACTTGAAAAAAACAGAAAAACATTAAAACACCTTTGCAAACATCTATATTTAATATGAACATGGGATGACTGTGTCGTGTTTTTTATTGCTTAATATAGAGGAATTTAGTAAATTCCAGTCTAATTTAGGAAAACGGAATTTCATATGGAACCCACAATACAGACTACTACACCACCAGCATCAACTGATAACATTCTTTTCAAAGGAAAAATACAATTTAACGGTAAAGCCGGAGAGTTTTTTGGCATTTGGATCGTTAATATTGTGTTAAGTATTTTAACCCTTGGTATTTACTCTGCTTGGGCAAAAGTACGTACTTATCGTTACTTTTATGGCAACACACATGTCGATAATCATAGCTTTGATTATTTAGCAACACCTATGCAAATACTCAAAGGCCGTATTTTAGCGGTAATAGTTTTTATTATTTATAGCTTAGTCGTACAATTTTTGCCTGTCATCGGGTTATTATTTGCACTCGGTTTTTTGTTTTTAATGCCATGGATAATCAATCAAGGCCTGCGCTTTAATATGCGTATGACGCGCCATCGTAATGTACGCTTTGCGTTTTCTGGTAACTACGGCGATGCCTTAATTAACTTTGTATTACTCCCTATTGCAAGTGTATTCACACTGTACTTATTAATGCCTTATGCATTAAAGCGCATTGATCAATACATACATGAGAATATCAGCTATGGTGGCAAACCATTATCTGTAAATCTTAAAGGCGAAACTTATTATATGGCTGCATTGATTACCATCGGTGTTACCTTTGCTGGTTTAATTGGCTTTGCTATTTTAGCTGGGATTGCAGGTGTAGCGATGAGTTTTAATGGTTTAGATACCAACAGCTTGAATTTTTCCACTTTACTTTTCCCTGTGCTAATGGCTGTAATGTATATTGGGATGCTCACGTTAGTTAGCGGAATTTATCAATCTATTATTCGTAACCATATTTTGAATAGTAGCGAGTTTGAAGACATAGCCAGTTTCAAATCAGACCTTAAACCCGCAGCTTACGGTTTCCTTTTATTTACTAATGCAGTAGCAATTATTTTCACTTTAGGCCTTGCTTATCCGTGGACAAAAATACGTAAAGCACATTTACTTGCCGCTGCCACAGAGGTCACTATTTATACAGGCGCGCTTACGCTTATGGATACTGTACAAGAACAGCAATCATCATTTGCTGAAGAAGCCGCAAATGTGTTTGACATCGATATTTCACTCACTTGATGAAAGCACTTCATGTAACAGGCTGCTATTACTTCCCCAATAGCAGCCAGCATCAATATTGCACGGCTCAAGTCAATAATGAGCAAGTGCAACTGCTTAATCAAAATAATGACTTAATCCATAGCGCATCAACCATAGATTGCATATTAGAAAGCGCGATCCCGGGGGTAGCCGCACAACTTAGTTTTTGTAATGGCGGGCGCTTTATTCCTGATGATGTGGATTTTCGTTGGCCGTTTGGCAATAAAGTATATTCAATCAGTGAGCGTTTAGAGAAAAATAAACTCCTTATTTTGCTCAGCGTTGTTGTCGCACCTTTATTGCTTTGGCTTATTCTCTATAGAGGGATCCCTGCAATTGCCGTATACAGCGTTAATGTAGCATCTCCTGCGGTGGTTGAAAGTATGGGCGAGCAAAGCCTTGCTGTGATTGAAAAAATAGCGCTAGAGCCAACTCAACTTTCAATAGATCAACAAGCTGATTTACAAAGTAAATGGGCCCAAATGCTCACAGCACTCGAATTAGACAACACAAAGTTCAGGCTGTCATTTTATCAATCTGATTATCTTGCAGCAAATGCATTTGCCCTACCACATGGCCGAGTAGTTGTTACTGATGAGCTCGTTACGTTACTGGCAGATAAACCCGATGCACTACGCGCTATTTTATTACATGAAATTGGCCATGTTGAGCATCATCATGGTGTGCGCCTATCTGCGCAAGCTGTTGCAAGTACCGTTGTCTTGGCTGTAATTTTTGGTGACTTGGAAGGTATTACAGAAGTAGTACTTGGCTCTGGTTCTTCATTTTTGCAACAAGCATTTTCACGCGATATGGAAAGAGAAGCCGATAATTATGCAATTGAAAAGCTGGTTAAATTGGGCTATTCCAATCACGATTTTGCAGATGCTATTGAAGCATTACAACAAAGCTTAGAAGAACAACATGCTGAACTTGAAGATAATTGGTTGAAGTATTTATCAACCCACCCAAGCAGCCAAGAACGAATTGAGCATGCAAGGCAATATAAACCATGACCCCTGAGCTCACTTTACTGATCTTAGCTGTCACGGTCATCAGCCTAGGATATGGTTTTATTTATCCACGCTTTGCTGGGAATGACTTTAAAAAAGTATCAATGCAAGATTTAATTGCAACGGGCATAACCTTAATGATTGCCGGCAGTCTTTATTATAATTCTGGTATTGAATTTAGTTGGTTAGCATTCAAGGTTAACTGGTTTTGGTTTACCTTTTTAACCTATGTAGTTGTTGAGATCCCCGTATGCTTAGTTTATGCGAAAAAGCATAATATGAAATTTTCATAACATCATTTCATAAATAAACACTACTACGAATATATAAATGAATTTAAACATATAGAAGCACCAATGATAATTGGTGCTTCTTATCTGAGCATCACTTAATACTATTAATGGCCTGTTTCATAACTCATACGTGCAATATTTGTAGTCTCATATGTACCATCTTTATATAAAATCAGAGCTGAAGCGCTAGTTGATCGATAAGCTCTTACATTAACAGTACATGATGTTCCACCTGAACAAGATGCGTCACCTTGCCAAATTACTTGATTGATCGGTTTTGAGATATTCTGTAGGTAAAACTTACCTGTTGTACTATTTCCAAAACTAAAGTCGAATGCATCACATCGTGCTGTTCCATTGCTACTATACCCATTACTACCTTTAGGGTAAACATCACACACTAAGTCAGTTGCAAAAACTGAATTTGTAGTTAGTGCAGCGCCAGAAAGTAATAATATTCTAAGTATCGTTTTCATATATCTTCCTTAATTATCATTATTGCTCACCAATAGAGCAAACAACAATCTAACATGCAACAACAAAAAATCAACAAAAAATCAACAAAAGTAGCTAAAAAGAAGACAAAAAATTAAATGACAAAAAAGCGCCTAGATGGCGCTTTTTACTTTTCATGAAAATATTAATACTTATGCTTTAACGTCCATAAGTGTAATAATTCACTGGCAATGGTTGCTGCAGCGATTGCTGTTAATTCACTTTGATCGTACGAGGGAGATACTTCAACCACGTCCATACCAATTATATTAATGCCCTTAAGCGCACGTAATATTTTAAGCACTTTGTCGCTGGTTAAACCGCCACACACAGGCGTACCAGTACCTGGGGCAAACGCGGGATCTAAACAATCTATATCAAAGGTGATATACACAGGTAAATCACCCACGCGCGCTAAAATTTGCTCAGCAATGCTTTGCGCTGATAAATCATTAGCCGCCATGGCATCAATCACGGCAAACTCATGTTTACTTTGATCAAAATCAGTACGTATACCAATTTGAATACTATGATCAACATCAATCAGTCCTTCCATCGGTGCATGATAAAACATGGTACCGTGGTCATAGCGTGAACCATTACTATAAGTGTCTGTATGAGCATCAAAATGTACTAGCGCCATTTTACCAAAGCGTTTAGCGTGCGCTCGTAATAACGGTAAGGTGACAAAATGATCGCCACCTAGACCTAAAATAGCTTTACCTTGGTTTAAAATGCCCGCAGCTGCCTGTTCAAGCTTTGCAGTAAAGTATTCAGCATCGCCGACTGGGTACGTAAAATCACCAGCATCCGCTAACTTTAAACGTTCAAACAACTTGAACGTCCATGGGTATTTAATCTCTTCCCATGCTAAATGTACTGATGCTCTGCGAATAGCATCTGGGCCTAAACGAGCGCCCGGGCGCCCTGAGGTTGCCATATCAAATGGCAATCCCAGTACGACAACATCAGCATTAATGTCTGTGATATTTTGTACCATTGGCTGACGTAAAAACGTCATGCCATTGGAATACAATGAGTGATCAGGGTGATCAAACAAAGTGGTCATATTAAAGCTCTTCTAAATAAGTATAACCGTCTAAACCCGCTTGTAATTCATCAAGCACGCTTTGTTGCTCAGCCTGTGGTAATTTTGCAGCCACCAGCTGTGCATATGAAGATTGAAAACCTTCTACATCAAGATGAACATAACGCATCATGTCGGCTACCGTGTCACCTTGGTTTATTTCTACAATACTTGCCTCACCTTGCTCGTCCATGTGCACCATAGCGCTGTGAGTGTCGCCAAACAGGTTATGCATGTCACCTAAAATTTCTTGGTACGCACCCACTAAGAAAAAGCCCATCAAATAAGGTGTGTCAGCACTAAATTCAGGCACTGGTAACGTACTTTCAATACCTTGGCCATCAACATAATGATCAAGCGCGCCGTCTGAATCACACGTAATATCTAACAATACAGCACGCTTTTTAGGTGCCTCTGTTAAGCCGCTTAATGGCAATACCGGAAACACTTGATCAATACCCCATGCATCAGGCAATGACTGAAACAAAGAGAAATTAACAAAAAATTTATCCGCTAAACGAGCATTTAGTTCATCAATAATCGGGCGATGAAAACGGTTTTTGTTATCCATATGTTTATTAAGTTCATAACATACACGTAAATTTATTTGCTCAGCCCATGCGCGTTGCGTTAAATCGACTAGGCCCATTGCAAACTGGTTATGCGCTTCAGCTAAGTCACCTTGGCTGTCATGATAAATTTCAATTAATGCACGGTCATCCGTTAATACATGAAGTTGCTGCCACGACATCCACATATTTTTCAAAAGGATTGGTGCATCTTCTGCCGGTGCTTGAATATCTTCAGGCACGTAGCTTTCTGTACCAATAACATTTGAAATAAGCACTGCATGATGCGCAGTTAACGCACGCCCTGACTCTGAAATAATCGTCGGGAATGGCTGCTCGTATTGCTTACAAATATCACCTATGGTGTAAACAATATTATTTGCGTATTCTGCCAAGCTGTAGTTCATTGAGTTATGTGATTGGCTGCGTGTGCCATCATAATCAACCGCTAAACCGCCGCCTACGTCAAGACAATCAATTTGTGCACCTAATTTACGTAACTCACAGTAAAAGCGCGCAGCTTCGCTTACACCTAGACGGACATCGCGAATATTAGCCATTTGCGAGCCTAAGTGAAAATGCACCAACTCAATTAAGTCAAGTTGATCGGTTTCTTTTAAACGATTTACTACATGTAATACTTGTGACGCTGATAAACCAAATTTTGACTTTTCGCCGCCACTCGCTTGCCATTTACCTTTACCTTGTGATGCTAAACGCACACGTATACCAATACGCGGTTTTACGTTTAGCTCTTTAGCTTGGCTAAGTACCATATCCAGCTCAGAGAGTTTCTCAAGCACGATATACACTTTATGACCTAGCTTTTCGCCAATCAGTGCTAAGCGCACATATTCTTTATCTTTATAGCCATTACAGACAATCACTGCACTGGTTTTTTCAGCTAATGCTAATACGGTCAATAACTCAGGTTTACTACCAGCTTCTAAGCCAAGCTGTTTCTTTTCTATATTCGCTTGACTGGCAACTATCTCTTCTACAACTTCACGCTGTTGATTTACTTTAATTGGGTAGACTAATAAATAGTCTTTTGGATACCCATAGCTTTCTATTGCGGTATTAAATGCAGCACATAAACTGTGAACGCGATGATGCAATATTTGCGGAAAACGTACCAAAGCAGGTAAGCTCAAGCCTTTATCTTCAAGTTGTTTAGCGATATCTATAAGTGCGATGGTTTGCTCTGGGGCATCAGCCTTTGGCGCAACATACACATCACCTTGATCATTAATACCAAAAAAACCTTGGCTCCAATGACGAACATTGTAACTCGTACGAGCTTGTTCTAGTGATGATGTTGTCTCTTTCATTTATCTTTCTCTTTTATTTAATGAGTGCCGTATCGGCTAATTGCGCGCATTAAAAGAAAAATAAGCCCCTAAGTCCAACAAGTATTTTTACTCGTAACGAATAAATTTTAATATCAATAATTTTAGGTCGAGCAACATGGCATACAAGACGATAATTATGAGCTAAAAATCATTAATAATGCGGTGTTTTACTCATCGGTAGCGTGGTGATATTCGGTATTTGCAGGAAGTATACCCAAACCACCTCAAGATACGAGTTTCAGTTGGAATTAAAAGCGATTTAGACAAGGCATGGATTGCAAATAATGGTTATTTCCTTATCAAAATCAATAACGCAGTATAAATCGCTTTTAAACCAACCCGTTGGGCGTTTCACAGGCACTTACTCTCTGCGTTGTTACTTCTTAAAAGGGACCGCCATTATTGCGAAGTAACGCCCTTGATATTAAGCCCCTGTGGAACGCTGAATCCTGCATTTTGAGGTGGCTTGAGTATATTTGTGTAGTTTTACAGATAAAATCAATGTCAGACTTATGAAACGTTTTCACTGCATCTTGTCGAGACGACCTATAATAGAGTAGATAGATCGTCTTTGTTATTAAGTTATCTTAATAATAATTTCATATTTTAGGAAGGTTGACTAAGCCCTAATTCCATAAATAAACTTTGTGGATTATCTTTATATTTACCAAAGCTTAAACAGCGTTGAAACCCTAGATTTTCATACAAGCTGATTGACTCAGCTTGTTTAGGGCCTGTTTCTAATCTGATCAATGGAATTTCTTCTTCTCCTGCATGATGCAATAAAATTTGCATAATACGACGAGATAAACCCTTTCCACGATAACTTGGTTTAACATATAAGCGTCTAATTTCACCATAAACCTTATCGTCAAATTGTTTTACAATGGCACCACACGCTACTATCCCGTCCTCGTTTTTTAATCCAATGGCATAAACATTGGGTTTATTTAAATCATTTACCGTAAGGGACTGAGCAGTTGCAATGGGATACAAAGTGTTCATTAGTCGGTCGATATCAGCAAAAACATTAATCACATCCTGGTCATTTGGTTTTAAATCAACTAACTGCATAGAACATCTCAATTTATATTAATAATTTGTTGGCAAACTATACCGAATTGTAACAAATGAACAACCGCGTTTAGCCTATTTTTAATGTATTTAAACTTTTATATGCGTATCAGCCACTATTCTACAGGTAAAAATATTTTTAAAATTCACTCTTTATTTGTGTACTACCACTCACTTTGCTCTGTTTAGCCTAAAGATCTGTCATTACAGGTCGATATATAAACAAGTGCATTGGCAATGTTAAGGAGCAACAGTGAAAATACCAAGCCTACCCCAAGCTCAGCGTCTATTTACGCAACCGATAAAACCCCACCTTGGGGATAAATTTAAAGCCGCTATTGAGGTCTTTACCTCTTCACCTGTAAACAAAGAACTAAACACGATAGAAAATGCCCCTGTTATTGCTGTTGATGACCCATTTAAAGGTCGAAAGCTTAATCATGATGATCTCCCTCATTACTTTGGTATGGGCCTTTATGGGCTAAGCAGTAGTGCTATAGAAATGAATAAGCCATTTACAGAGCGAACCTATCGCTATGGCGAGTTTACTGATCCCGACGATATTAATGCTTTTTTGGATCAACTAGACAGGCTCGACGGCGAGCATCGAAGAATGTTTCAACATATAAAACCCACACAAGAGCTACTCGATTTAGCGCAAAAGATGAGTGATGAAGAATTAAGCCTGTTCGCCGAGTTTGCAGTCACAACATCAAGCCTACGGTTTGGTATGCAAAACAAAGATATTAGCGAGCAGTTAATTTCATCATTAAGTAAGCTCTCTGATGAGGCGTTAAGCAGTACCGTCAACACGATGGCGGCAATACTTAAACAAGGCGATGATTATAAAAAACCAACGTCCCCCATTGGCGATGACATCAATGGCAATGAGCCATTAGTAATGCAAAGCAGCGACGAAAATATCGATTGGTTTAAATCAAGCTATAAAGCCAATAATACAAAGACTGATTTAGCAATAAGCTACGCGAATTTATTGATGAATAAAAACCAAAGTGATGAACAACTAACGCAATTAAATTCCCATTTAGCTGATACAAACCTGCAACAAAGCAGCGGTATTATCGATATGATGAGCCTTATAAAAACACATCAAAACGATGAAATATTAGCTATGTTGAGTGAAGTAGACAAAGATAATCAAAATGATGTATTTACTTACCTTGCACAACAAACTAATTACCAAGCAAATAAGCAGTATTATCAACTTGGTAATGGTAAACATGTTGCTCAACAAGACAATATTAGTGATCCATCAAGTCGCCGAATACTCTATGATAATATTTTAGAAGCATACAATGACATAGGCTTGGGCTGGATAAACGATACCCTAGACGAGATAAAAGAATCACCTGCCCAAATACAAAACCAAATATGGGAAAAGCTTTTAGCCGATAAAGAAAAATCACCTGATCAATTCATTCATTCTGACTCCGTACAAAAGTGGGTTACAACGAATGTACCGAGTATGCAAATGAACTTTCACACACAACAAATAAATAAAATTTATGATTATAATAGTGAACGATTAGTACCTGATTTATTGGGTAGACTCACTTTTTTTAGTAGTGGTAACAGTGCCCACTCATCAACAAAAAATGATGTGAGTTATATTAAAGAGCCTGCGGTTACTTAATGCTGGTTAATAATCAAAGTATTTACGATGCTCTACACCTGCTAAGTTAGAATTCACTTTATTCGGATGCTTATACTCACGCCAGTTAGCAACGTTTCGGCCAACATTTAACTTAGGGAAGTCGGCATCTCCTTCGATCGGTAAACCTAAAAATGCCTTTAACTCACGCAAACTTCCCGGCTCGCTAACGTCTATCGATAAAAAGTCATCTCGGTCTTTAAAATATGACAATACGCCCTGCTGATGCTGTAAGTAACAGTCAACTAATACACTCTGTGTTAATGGCTGTCTCAGGGGGGCGCTAATAGGAAAAACATCATGAAAACTGCGCTTTAAAACTGGGCTAAATCGCCCTGCTTTCAGTTCTAAATGAGGCATCATTTTTTCAAGCAGCATGGATATTGAGGGCACCCATTTATTTAAATCTCGACTTAAATAAACAAATTTAGAATTGGGGAATAACTTATCTAAGTGCATATAGTCACTAAAACAAGGCGCATCAGATATCGCATCAGCAACTTCAAACGCTTTTTTGGTAAACGCAGTATGAGCAACTAACAGCCCCATTTCTAATAACGCAACACTGATACTGGTCGTGCCGGTTCTAGGTAGGCCAATAATAAATAGCTTAGACATTAAAAGTGACTCATTATAAAAATGGCCGCTAGTATATACCCAACCGTCCTAAATTACAGACATTAACGCTCAGCTTTAAAGATCATTTTCATTTACCTTATTTGATAAGTGCAATTGCAGGATCGGCACTAGTTCAGCTACTGACATAATAACAGTATCATTTGTTTTATCTAACTTTACCCAACCATCTGTACCCATAATTTCAATTGACGTTACGCTAAACACCTCTGCCTTTAATGAATCCCATAAACCTGACAGGCGAAAAACGCCCATTGTCGTATCAATACGCGTAATATTAAATTTATCCAATCGACCTCTCATTTGCTAAGCGCTATAAACGATCTCATAACTCTTTTACTTAATACCTGAATCCAAGTCGAGTAAAAGCAGAGCGGAGTCATTTTTAATTTAATTAGTTGATCAGCGCTATTTTCAACTGCACTCACTATTAAACACTTTGTTACCTAAAAATGCTGTTCAAAATACCTGAGCAATTTATACTAAAACCAATATAGCTAGGATCTGAGGTTTTAACGTGCAGTTTACGCAAGGTATGGAATATTTTTTTTCGGGTTTTAAATTGATCACGCAAAAAGGCTTAAAGCGATTTGTATTTATTCCTTTGTTAATCAATATAGTGCTTTTTGGTAGTTCATTGTTTTTTTTATACGGCTGGCTGACTGATGGGTTTGCATATTTAAATAACCTATTACCTACATGGTTAAGTTGGCTCGAGTGGCTAATGTGGCCGATAGCAGTATTAGTCATTTTATTTAGTTACAGCATGCTCTTTACAGTAATAACTAATTTTATTGCAGCGCCCTTTAATGGTTTACTCAGTGAGAAAGTGGAACTGTACCTTACTGGCCAAACAGTCAATGATGATGGCTTAATGGATACACTAAAAGATGTTCCTCGTATGCTCTCTCGTGAATGGATTAAACTGTGTTACTTTTTACCCCGCGCAATTGGCTTTTTTATTCTTTTATGGGTACTCCCAGTGATTGGGCAGCTAATCTGGGTGATGTTCACCTGTTGGATGTACGCAGTGCAATATAAAGATTATGCTTTTGATAATCATAAAATTTGTTTTAAACAAATGAGGCAAGATCTGAAGCAAAAACAAGGTCTGTCGTATGGGTTTGGTTTTGCGGTAATGTTACTGACGGCCATACCAGTGGTAAATCTAATCGTTATGCCAGTTGCTGTTTGTGGGGCAACCCGCTTATGGGTAGATAACTACCGCCCTAACTATCGCTAATACTCAATGGGGAGCTCAATACACACTGTTATTAACTCCCCTTTTTATACTAATACTTGGCGTGTATTGGCAATAAAATGATGTACTTCACGCTCAATCTTAGGATCTACAGGTTCTTCTGGCGCACGATCGTTCGGACAAGGCATTCGCGGAGTAGTACCAAAAAGGCGGCAAATCAATGGGCGCTCGTCATACACAGTGCAGCCCTTTGGACCAAGATGCACACAATTAAATTCATTTAACGCCGCTTCATGTTCTGCATCTGTTTTTACCGGTAACCGCGACATTTCTTCAGATGATGTTGTCACCGGCCCGCAGCAATCATGGCAACCTTCAACACATTTAAATGATGGAATATTAGCTCGCAATCGCAATATGACTTTTTGATTTTTATACATCTATATCTACTCTTTATTTTTCAGTGCGCTTATACAGCAACTTCACTCATTCCCTATTAACCGTATATTACGTGTTATACGCAGCAATTTGCAAGGTTACGTTAGTGCTTATTTACGCCATAGTAGCTAAAAGTAAAGCGTAAAATTAGTTAAATAATAAATAAAAGTAATTAATTATATTAAGTATCACCGCTCTAGCTATATAAATTAATTACACTTTGATACTTAGCAAAAAGCACAGTAAATACTGTGCTTTTTAATCACTGTAATTTACAAACTTTTAGCTATATAAGTTTTGCGGCACTTTAGTCACGTTTAAGTGCACCGTCACTTCTTCACGATCGTGGTATAAGTGCTTTGCTTGAAGCTCATAACTAATACCATACTTTGCAAGCTCTTCTCTGATCATGGTTAAACATTCATACACACTGTCAAAGCGTTTTTTCATCGGTAGCTTTAGGTTGAAGATCAGCTCAGTTGCATAAGCATTAACCGCCCAATCAATCATTAGGCTAGTAACTTTAGTTGGTTTTTCAACCATGTCACAGACTAACCATTGAATATTGCGCTTTTCTGGGCGGTATTTAAAACCATCAGCTCTAAAGTGCTTAACTTGCCCCGTTTCCATTAAATCATCGTTCATTGGGCCATTATCAATCGCGCTTACAAACATACCGCGGCGAACTAATTGATACGTCCAACCACCTGGACACGCGCCAAGATCAACGCTGCGCATTCCAGCTTGAACACGGCTTTCGCGCTCTTTTTCTGGGATAAACACATTAAATGCTTCATCAAGTTTAAGTGTTGAACGACTCGGCGCATCGCTTGGCATACGTAAACGTAAAATACCCATAAAAAATGGCGAATTATTATAGCTATACGAGTGACCAACATAAGCCGTATTGTTGGTTAAAAACATGATATGCATTACTGGGCGATTTGCTTTTGGCTCACGTAAAACCGTATTTTGCTTTTCAAGTGCTTTTTTAAGCGGCGTTGATATTTTTTTGCAAAAGGTTAAAAGCTCTTTGCCTTCATTTGTATCTGGCGTTTCTACTCGTAGCTCTGAGCATAAAGGAAAATCGATAGCGGCTTTAACTATCTCACCGACGCGATCTTCAACGGGCATATTTTCAAGTAAAGTACCCGCAAACCATTGGCGAGCAAACACCATATTTTTAAAATCGATTTTTTTAATAATTTCGTCACTGTGTGATGCATCAAAGCATTCATAAATAACATAGCCGGTGTTAGGTTTTGCTTTTACATACCCTGCAAAACCTTGCTCTGCGGCATGGAAAGTTATTTCAGCAGCGGCATCATTTTCAAAACCACTACGACAGTAAATTACTACACTTGACATAAAAACCCTTTAATAGCTTACTTTTCATCCAAACTGAAGAACGCAAAGCTAAGCTTATTCATTATTAAAATTTAAATCGTGCAACTTGCACTAAAACAATAGCCCACGCGATGATAAAACACACGCCACCAATAGGTGTAATTGGTCCAAGCCACTTAAAGCCTGTTATTGCTAATAAATACAAACTACCACTGAATAACACCGTACCTGCGATAAAAAACCAACCAGCAACGGTTAAATTTAGACCCCATTTAATTAAAATGGCCGTGGCTATCAGTGCTAAGCCATGCATCATTTGATAATCAGCAGCTGTTTTAAACACCCCAAGCGCATACTCTGATAATCGGCTTTTTAAACCATGTGCTGCAAAAGCCCCCAGTACAACCGACAACATACAAAATAAACTGCCAGCCATTAAAAATAATTTAATCATGTATTCCCCTTAGAAAAACGACTACACCAAAATTTACTGTACAGCGAGTTTGATCATAAAGTTTGCAGCGTTTTCTGCCGCTTCACTTAAGTTTTGTTCAACAGTGAAACCGCTACGCTTACGCGGCTTTAAAGAATGATCTCCATCATTTAACCACACAAATTCTGGGCGCTTTGCAAGCTCAAGTGTTGCAAGCTCTTCACGTGTGCCAAAGGTGTCTCGCTCACCTTGCAGTACTATAAATGGGCATGCAATATCCCCAAAATGATCTATGCGTAACTTTTCAGGTTTACCTGGGGGATGAAATGGGTAACCAAATGCGACTACACCGAGAATTGGCTCTTTGCTTTGGCATGCAAGCATTGAAGCCATCCGTCCACCCATTGACTTGCCACCGATAAATAAAGGTAAGTTTGGCTGCGCTAGAGTCAGTATATGTGCATAATAATCGAGTAATTTAGGGGCACGATCAGGTGGCCTGCGCTTATTCGTTTGCTTCGCTATTTGCATGTATTCAAAATCAAATAACCCAACATCAATCCCTTTTTTACCAAGTAATACCGCCATATGCTGCATAAACTCGGAGTCACTGCCAGCACCCGCTCCATGCGCAAATATAAATTGTGCCTGTGCAGGCTGCTGCGTACTTTTAAACCATTGTATTGTCATATTAGTATTCTTGCTCTTGTTCTACTAAGCTAAGCATCCACTGTTTAAAGGAGACAATTTTACCCAGTTCTGATTGTGACTCTCGGCTTACTAAATAATAAGCATTTTTACTCTCTAGGCTGTGGTTAAAAGGGATAACTAATCGCCCCGCATCAATATCTGGTTTTGCCAATACGCTGTTACCTATTGCCACGCCCTGCCCATGTACTGCCGCTTGTAAGACCATCGATGAGTGACTAAAAATAGGCCCTTGGTTTACCTGTATATTACGCACGCCAGCTGTTTTCATCCATGTTTTCCAATTTTTTCGCGTTGTATCATGCAATAACGTGTGATTGGCTAAATCACTCGGCTGGTTAAGTGGTTTTAAACCCGTAAGTAACATGGGGCTACATAACGGCACTAAGTATTCAGTATGAAGCTTATGTGTTTGCACACCACTCCAATGACCACGACCATAATAAATAGCAACATCAACGTCATCGGTAAGCGAGTTTTCATCTTGATCTTGGGCTTTTATTCGCACATCGATTTCAGGGTGTAACTCATTAAACAAACTTAATCGTGGCACAAGCCATTGAATTGCAAAACTTGGGGTTAAACTTACCGTTAATGAGCCCTTAGCACCTCGGGCTAATAGCTTTTCGGTTGCATCAATAAGCTGTGTAAAAATTTCTTTAATATCGAGGAAGTAACCTTGCCCTTCTTCGGTTAACAATAACGAGCGATTTTTACGTAAAAACAACTTCAACCCTAAATGTTCTTCAAGTGTTTTTATTTGATGGCTGACAGCCGCTTGCGTTACATAAAGCTCTTCTGCTGCTTTTGTAAAACTTAAATGACGCGCAGCCGCTTCAAAAGCTTTTAGTGCGTTTAATGGAGGTACCCGTCTTGACATGATAACCAAGCTTAGAATTAGTTTTTCTTATGCGGTGAATTATATACCTATGCTAAGAAAGAGTATATTTAAGGCGTAAAAAAAGCGACCTTAGTCGCTTTTTAAATATAGACGTCGCTAATTATAAATCGCTTGCACTGGTATCCAGTGGTGCAAAGCTTTTAATTAAATCATCAACCGCTTTCATTTGGCTCAAGTAGCCTTCAAGTTTACTCAATGCTAACGCACATGGGCCGTCACATCTGGCTTCGTTTGGATTAGGGTGAGCTTCAATAAATAGTCCAGCAAGTCCGAGCGCCATTCCACTGCGAGCAAGTTCAGCCGCTTGAGCACGGCGTCCATCAGCAGAGTCTGCACGTCCACCAGGGCGTTGTAATGCATGGGTTGCATCAAAAATAACAGGAGCCATTGGCTTCATGTCATCCATACCAAGCATATCGACAACAAGATTATTATAACCAAAACTAGAACCACGCTCACACAACGCTATGTTGTTATTACCCGCTTCATTAAATTTAGTAATGATATGGCGCATTTCGTGTGGAGCTAAAAACTGTGGTTTTTTAACATTAATAACAGCGCCCGTCTTAGCCATTGCTACAACGAGATCCGTTTGACGTGCTAAAAATGCAGGTAGTTGGATAACATCAACGACTTCAGCCACAGGCGCAGCTTGATGAGGTTCATGAACGTCTGTGATAAGCGGAACATTAAACGTTTTTTTGATCTCTTCAAAAATTCTCAGCCCTTCTTCCATACCTGGTCCACGGTATGAATTTATTGATGATCGGTTTGCTTTATCAAATGACGCTTTAAATACATAAGGAATATTAAGCTTGCTGGTCACTTCCACGTAATGCTCAGCAATTCGCATCGCCAGATCGCGAGACTCAAGTACATTCATGCCACCGAACAACACAAACGGTTTATCATTGGCCAGTTCAATATTACTAATTTTAATCAAATGGTTATTCATTATTATTCCTCAAGGTGCAACTGCTTGCATCATTAATCCACAAATATACGCCATGTACGTACCTACTCCGTAGCCCATAACCGCCAATAGCACACCAACGGGCGCAAGCGATGGGTGAAAAGCAGATGCCACAACAGGGGCAGATGCGGCGCCGCCGACGTTAGCCTGAGAACCAACGGCCATATAAAATAGCGGCGCTTTTATAATTTTAGCCACAATTAGCATTAAACTAGCGTGCGTTAACATCCAGATTAAACCAATTACAAAATACATAGGCGACTCAAAAATAGCCGTTATATTCATATGTAAGCCAATCGATGCCACTAAGATATACAAGAAACTTGACGCAACCTTCGACGCGCCAAACGCTTCAATATGTCGCACTTTGGTAAATGACAGGCTAATGCCGATCGTGGTAGAAATAACGATTAACCAAAAAAACTTGCTGTTTAAGCTGTACTCTTGCGCCCATGGGAAATTAGCCCCAAAGAAAGGCCCTAAAAAGTCAGCGCAAAAATGCGCAAGGCCTGTAATACCAAAGGCGATTGCGATTATCATCATATAATCGTTTAACGTGGGTGTGCGCGCATGCTCAGCTTGGTATTTTTCAACACGATTTTTTAAGTCTTCGATTGCACTGGTATCTGCGCCCGTTTTTGCATCAATCGCTTTATGATTGGCGGCCATTAATAACAACACAGCCATCCACAAATTAGCGACAATCACATCAACGGTTACCATTGCAGAGAAAATATCACCGCCGACTTCAAACATTTCTTTCATAGACGCCTGATTTGCACCACCGCCAATCCAACTACCTGCGATTGTTGTCATTCCGCGCCATACGGCATCAGGGCCATGACCGCCGACAGCTTCTGGATACACCGCACTCATGATCAAAATAGCTAAAGGGCCACCAATTACAATACCCACTGTCCCCGTCAAAAACATAATGAGTGCTTTGGGGCCAAGATTAATAATGGCACGTAAATCAATGCTGATTGTCAGTAAAATTAAACACGCTGGTAGTAAATAGCGCGACGCCACATAATAAACATTAGAGGCGCTGCCATCGACAATACCAAATGTATTAAGCAGTGACGGTAAAAAATAGCAAAGGAGTAATGCGGGGACATATTTGTAAAACTTTTTTAGTGCACTGTGCTCACTATGAGATGTTTTAAAAATAAAACCTAATATTACAGCCAACAAACCAAATACAACGGCATCGTTGGTAATTAATGCGGTATTAGTATCAACCATTGGAATTCCTTAAAATTAATGGTGCGTTTTATTATTATCTACGAGTTCTTCTAATTGGTGCTGAATTATTTCTATTGCTGGATCATCTGGACATTCATCAATAAAAAATTGTAAGTCGTCACGCGCCATTTGCGGGCAATCTAGCTGGTTTAATAAATAACCTCGATCACGTCTTTCATATGGATCATCACCAATGAGTTCCATGAGCATTTCGACACAGTTCAAAGCATGACCAAATTTATTACCGCTGATAAATGCCCATTTTTGTTGCGCTAAATAAAGTTTATAAACATCTTCATCAAAAATAAGCTCTAACGGTTCTTGTTCGTCACCATTTTCTTCACTGGCGTTTTCAGGAATGATATACCAGCTTTGCTGACCAGTACTGGGTTCGAGTAAATACCCTTCCTCATCACTGATTGCAATATGTACGTTTACTTCACTATTGTTAATAGTCACATTAGCATCAAAATCAGCATGATTGAGTAAATGACATAATAATATTGCCAACGTCGTTTCTGAACCACTGCGCATACTGAGCATATAGCTAAAACTATTCAGAGTGTATTCTGGTACTTTTAGACTTGAGACACTAAATAGCCACTGCGTGAAAAACATATCAACTAATGCGTCAAAGCGCTCGTGAGTATCAATATGTTGCTGGCATAGCTCAGTTACCTGACTTTCAAAATCGCTCAATGTAGCAAAGCTATCGCTTAGATCTGCTTGAGGGTCCCACTTTGCTTCAGCGCTGATACAACGATACAACGCTTGGGGAACGAATGTGTCAAAAGCCTCATCTTGATAGGACTCATTTTGATCTTCAAACCAAGGGGTGGTCATTAATACTGCAACATCTTTTTTAGAAAACGAATCACTAGTTTACCTAGTTTTTAGGCGAGATACCAACGCCGCGCGTTAGTTTATACCCGCGTATTCTCAAATCACTTGATTCAATGTTTTGAGATCACGCGGATATTTAGTGCAAAGACTCAATATGTCTTTGCACATTCAGAGAGTTAAAGAAACAAAGCTGTCTTAGTAACTGCTAATTTACCTATTAATGCGATTACAGCTGTTGTAACAACCAATAGGACTACTTTAATGCTGGTTTTTTGCTGCTTACTCGCAATAACGCCCAGTACAATATAAGCCACAACTAAAATAATTTTTTCAAGTAGCCACATCTGCTCCAATGGGTTCATTTTTGCAATGGCCATTAACGCAAACGCTGAAATAAGTAAGAATGTATCTGTAGCGTGGCTACCAATAAATACCACCTTATTCTTTGCGATTGTGCCACTTCCCATTCGTGAAAATGAACGTACATAAAATAAAACGATGCTTAAAACGGCGATTGCCATGTGAGTGTGTTTTACTGCTAAATATTCCATATGCCCCTGTACTACTTTGTTTTATAAAATTAAACCGCGCCCCTAGTCAGGATAACGCGCTAATACTTGCTCTAATTCATCAAGATTGTCATTAAATATATCAACTAATTTAGGCTCAAAGTGTTTACCTTTTTGTTGATTAATTTCTTCGACTACTTTCTCACATGTCCACGCCTCTTTATAACAACGCTTGTGGCGTAGTGCATCATAAACGTCAGCAAGTGCGACTATTCTGCCAAAAATGTGGATGTTTTTTTCTTTTAGCCCCAGAGGATACCCAGAGCCATCCCATTTTTCATGATGATCACGGGCAATTAATGCACCTGCATTCACAATTTCACGTGTTGAATCTTTTAAAATTGCATGCCCTTTTTGAGTATGCGTTTTCATGACTTCCCATTCAGCATCTGTCAGTTTAGATGGCTTATTAAGTATCGCATCTGGAATACCGACTTTACCTACATCATGTAAAGGCGATGCTAAACGAATAAGTTCTGCTTCACGTTTTGATAAACCATAACCCAGCGCTAAAATATGACAAATATGAGAAACCCGTTTTACATGGTTTCCCGTTTCTGTTGAGCGTTGTTCAAGCGCTTCACTTAAACGAAGCATCAATTCTTGTTGTGTCGCTTCTATTTCTGATTGTAATTGCACATTTTCATACGCTAGTTGCACGTTTTGTGAAAAAATCTTAATTAGATGACGTTGTGTATCCGTCAAATGTTGCGGAATACCTGAAATGAACAACATTGAATTATGGTTATACTCACTACAACAATACGCAAATAAATAATTATCTTTATAAATAATTGTTTTACCTTGTAATGCTTCTTTGCATGCGAGTAATTGATCAGTACTTAATACTTCTTCAATCGCTTTACCCTCACTGCGTTCAAAATCGCCGCGACCAGAAAAAACAACCAGCTTTTTTTGGTTATCTTGTGGGTTACCTGCAACTAAACTGGTTGCATACATTGCTTGATCTACGGTGCCTATCAAAGAAGTTAATTGTTGCATAACGCCCTCAATAAAACTCTCAATTGAGTGAGCTGAAAAAATATCTCGCGATGCTTTAATTATTTTTTCAAGACCTTGGCGAGATTGCTCAATCGATAATATATCGCGATAAGAACGTAAGCTAGACATCACAACGGTGAATAGCTTTTGTGCCGTCAGTTCAGTCTTCGATTTATAATCGTTGATATCATAATTAACGATAACTTGACGCTCTGGTGCTTGCCCTGGTTGACCTGTACGCAGAATAATACGGATATGATTATTTTTAGCGACTTCACGAATATACTGTGCAACTTTAAGCCCGGCGTCATCCGTTTCCATCACTACATCTAGAAGTACAATTGCGGCATCTGGATTATTGTCTATTACTTTTTTTGCTTCCGCACCTGAATAAGCACTAATAAACTCTAAGCGCTTATTTTGAAATTCAAAATCACTCAACGCTAATTTAGTTACTGCATGAACTTCAGATTCATCATCAACAATGATGACTTTCCAGGTCCCCTTAATTACTTCTACTTCTTCTTCTTGCGGTTCATCCGAAAATAAAAAATCATCCATTCACTTAGTCCTCAAAGGCGGTTTTCGTTGCTCTCGCACTGCAATTTTTATAATTATCCAGGCCACTGTGCAAGCGTTACACGATCGTTATTTGCTAAATCTTTAACTGTAAGTATATTTGTATACGCCATTTGTGCAAAAAAACTATGCACTTTAGTACTTTGTTGATAACCATGCTCTATCAGAAGATAGCCATTTGTCGTTAAATAATCACGCGCTTGAGTAATAATGTACTTGATATCGGCCATACCGTCATCGTCAGCTACTAATGCTGACAGCGGTTCAAAACGAACATCTCCTTGATTTAAGTGGATATCATCTTGTTCAATATAAGGCGGATTACTAACAATTAAATCAAACTGTTGCATTGCTACTTCACTAAACCAATCACTTTGCACAAAGCCTACATTCGTAAACCCTAAGCGCTGCTTATTCGTATTAGCAAGTGCGACAGCCTCGCTCACTCTATCAACACCCGTTATCTGCCAATGTGGCATTTCGCTGGCAAGCGCAAGTGCAATTGCACCTGTGCCCGTGCCCAAATCAAGCACATTAGCAACTGTCGGTAACTGTAAACCTAAGGCATGTTCAACCAATGTTTCTGTATCTGGGCGTGGGATCAAAGTGCTTGCATTAACTTGTAATGGTAAACTCCAAAACTCTCGCAAACCTGTTATATGGGCAACAGGTTCACCATTTAAACGTCGCTGACAATACTCATCAAATTGCAACTGTTGAGCTGCACTAAGCTGCTTTTCAGGCCAACTAAATAAATAGCTATGTGGTTTTTGGAGCACATCAAGTAATAAAACTTGTGCATCTAGTTTTGCACTGTCGGTGCTACTTTGCAATAGCAAAGCAGCCCGTTTAATTGCTGAGTCAACCGTGTCTGTCACGATTATTCATCACCCATTGCGGCTAATAAATCTGCTTGATATTCTTGCATAAGCGGCTCAACTACACAGCCTAAATCACCTGCTACTACTTCATTTAAGCGATATAAAGTGAGATTGATACGATGATCTGTAATACGTCCTTGCGGGTAGTTATAAGTACGAATTCGCTCTGAACGATCACCGCTTCCCACTAAGTTACGACGCTCTGATGCTTCTGCTGCATGGCGTTTCTCATCTTCGGCTTGCTGTAATCTAGCTGCAAGTACTGACATCGCTTTAGCGCGGTTTTTATGCTGTGAACGTTGATCCTGACACTCAACCACAACACCAGTAGGTATATGCGTAAGTCGAATAGCTGAATCTGTTTTATTAACGTGCTGACCACCGGCACCTGATGCACGAAAGGTATCAACTTTTAAATCCGCGGTGTTAATTTGTATCGCTTCGGCCTCTGGTACTTCCGCCATCACCGCTACAGTACACGCTGACGTATGCACGCGCCCCTGAGACTCAGTTTCTGGCACACGTTGTACGCGATGTACACCTGATTCAAACTTTAATTGCCCGTAAACACCTTCACCACTGATATTCGCAATCACTTCTTTGTAACCACCGTGCTCACCTTCATTGGTGCTCACAACTTCTACTTTCCATTTTTTAGTTTCTGCGTAACGGCTGTACATACGGAATAAGTCACCTGCAAAAATAGCCGCTTCATCACCGCCCGTCCCAGCACGTACTTCAACAAACACGTTGTTATTATCTCGCGGGTCTTTTGGCAACATTAATACTTGTATTTGCTCTTCAATTACCAGAATTTGTGCTTTTGCTTCTTTATATTCTTCTTGCGCCATTTCACGCATATCTGGGTCTGAATCTTTCAGCATTTCTTCTGCAGCAACAACATCATTTTGTGTTTCTTGATAGCCTAAAAATGCTTTAACGATTTCTTCCAGCTCAGAATATTCTTTAGAAAGAGCACGAAAGCGGTTTTGATCGCTAATAACCGACGGGTCACTTAGTAACGCTTGGACTTCTTCATAACGCTCAACTAAGGTTTCTAATTTATGATAAACGGACTCTTTCATGTAACTGTTATTCCTGATCAATACCTAACATTTTCTTTAATTGGCTTAACTGAGCAACTTCACCTTTTTTAGCCGCATCTTGAATTGCACGGGTAGGCGCGTGCATCAAACGGTTGGTTAATTTGTTGGCCAGCTCTAAAATAATTTTTTCTGCGTCTTTACCAGTATTTAATTGGCTAATTGCCTTATCAACCAATTCAGACTTTATATCATGTACATCTTGACGATATGTACGAATCAAATCGACTGAGTCGAGTGAACGCATCCACATTACAAATTCAGCACAGCGCTGAGTAATAATAACTTGCGCCTCGTCAGCGGCTTGTTCTCTTGAGGCGATATTTTCGCTTACTATTGCCTGTAAGTCATCAACCGAATACAAATAGGCGGCATCTAATTCACCAACTTGACTTTCAATGTCACGCGGCACAGCAATATCAATAAATAACATTGGCTTATTACGACGTTGTTTTAGTGCTTGTTCAACCACACCTTTACCAATAATAGGGAGTGTACTCGCAGTCGAACTAATAACGATATCTGCTTGATGTAATCGCTCAGGTAACTGTGCTAATGCAATAACATCCGCATTAACGTCTTGTGCTAATAATTTAGCGCGTTCAATAGTACGGTTTGCGACTGTAATTTGCTGTGGCTCATTTTGGTATAAATGTTTAGCGACTAGCTCTATTGTTTCCCCTGCACCTATTAATAGCACATTTGTTTTATCTAACTTTCCATAAATATGCTTTGCTAAATTAACTGCAGCGTACGCAACTGAAACAGCGCTTGCGCCGATCTCGGTCTCTGTTCTGACTTGCTTTGCCACTGAAAATGTTTTTTGAAATAAACGATCAAAAATCAAGTTAACCGAATTATGGTTTTTAGCGCTGTTATAAGCCTGCTTAATTTGCCCTAAAATTTGCGGCTCCCCCAACACCAGTGAATCGAGCCCACACGATACGCGCATTAAATGATTGATAGCGTCTTGGTCTTCATGACAATATATATTGTCACTCAGCTCTTGTTCATCTAAACCATGGAAACTTGCAAGCCACTGTAACAGTGTTTGGGAATTTTGCTGAGCAAGGCTACAATAGATTTCGGTGCGGTTACAGGTTGATACTATAACGGCTTCATTAAACTGTTCATGATCACTTAGTTGCTGTAACGCCTCTGATAATTGCTCAGGCGAAAAGGCGACCTTTTCTCGTAATTCTACGGATGCGGTTTTGTGATTAATACCAAGTGCTACTATGGTCATATTTGCCAAATATTGCTAAGCCATGCTCGAAAGGCAATAATTTTACCAAAAATCAGCTGAATATGGAAAGTAAGGAACGACATTTGATTCGACTATATTTGATTTTACTCACATTTTTTTTATTTTTAAGCGGTTGCGCTCACCGAATTGATCAACAAACAGCCCTTTATGCCAATTGGAAGGACCAATTATCGCAACAAAGTAACTGGCAAGTTGAAGGTAAGATGGCATTTATCAGCTCACAAGAACGTCAATCTGCTAATTTAAACTGGCAGCAAAAGGAAGAGTTAAATCAACTTATTCTCACAACGTTTATTGGAACACGAGTATTAGCGTTAAAACAATCGGCTGAAGGGGCTGAGCTTGAGTATGACGACCAGGTTTTTTATGATCAAAACGCCTCAGCGTTATTGCATCGATTAACTGGCTTTACTATTCCTCTTGAAAATGCTGAGCACTGGCTAAAAGGAACGGCTACAGATGAATCACTGCAAGTAGATGAATTAGGTCGAGCGAAAAGTATTACCTGGCAAGATACCGATGGCAGCCGATGGGATATTAGCTACGGCGATTATCAACAACATGCTGGGTTTTGGTTACCAAAAAAATTAACATTAAAACATCGAGACATTAAAATAAAAATTCAACTCTACGAGTGGCACTTTAATTAATATGACTAAGCAAATTATGACTTCTTTTTCATTATTGGCACCAGCCAAACTTAACTTATTTTTACACATTAATGGTCGCCGTGAAGATGGCTACCATGAACTGGAAACCCTATTTACTTTTTTAAATTATGGCGACGAACTCACCTTCACTTTAACAAATACAGCAAGCATTGAAGTCACAGGTGACACCCAAGGAATCCCCTTAAATGATAATTTGATCTATAAAGCAGCCATTTTGTTACAAAACCACTGTCAAATATCGTTTGGTGTAAAAATAAATTTAATTAAAATATTACCTATGGGGGGCGGAGTCGGTGGCGGTTCATCCGATGCTGCAAGCACGCTTTTAGCACTTAATAAATTATGGAAATGTCACTTATCACTGGATGAATTAGCCCAATTAGGAATAAAACTTGGAGCCGATGTGCCCGTGTTCATAAATGGTAGAAGCGCCTTAGCACAAGGCATTGGTGAGAAGTTAGTCGATGTTGAGCTAGAAAAAAAGTGGTTTTGCGTCGTTCATCCAAACGAACATATAAGTACGGCTAAAATATTTACTCACCCCGATTTAAAACGTGATACTCCTAAGCTCAAAGGCGATTGGCAGCAACAGACTTTACGCAACGATTGTGAGTCATTAGTTAAAAAGCTTTGTCCTGAGGTTGAAAAGACCCTCCAGTGGTTGCTAAAATACGCTCCGTCGAAGATGACTGGCACAGGTTCATGTTGTTTTGCTGAATTTGCAACGCAAAAAGAAGCGCAACTTGTTCTTGAAAACCTCCCCAATACATGGAGTGGTTTTATTGCCAGTAGCGTTAATATCTCTCCTGCCCATACGCAGTTGAACGCTATACATTGAAGCAATGAAGTAACGTACAAGTAAATAAAATTAAAGTTAACATGCGACGCGTTTGCATCGCTTGTTAGTCCAAAAATTCAGTGCCTGAGGAACCCTACCGTGCCTGACATGAAGCTCTTCGCTGGTAACGCAACACCTGACTTAGCTCAAAAAGTTGCAAAACGTTTATATATTGAAGTTGGCGATGCTGTTGTTGGCCGTTTTAGCGACGGTGAGATCAGTGTTCAAATTAATGAAAATGTTCGTGGCTCGGATGTTTTTATTGTGCAATCAACCTGCGCCCCTACTAACGATAACTTAATGGAGCTTATTGTTATGGTTGATGCATTACGTCGTGCATCAGCAGGTCGTATTACAGCCGTCATTCCTTATTTTGGTTATGCGCGTCAAGACCGTCGTGTACGTTCTGCCCGTGTTCCAATCACAGCTAAAGTTGTTGCAGACTTCTTATCAAGTGTTGGTGTTGACCGCGTTCTTACGGTTGACTTACATGCTGAGCAAATTCAAGGTTTCTTTGATGTGCCAGTAGATAACGTATTCGGTAGCCCTGTATTACTAGAAGACATGAAAGAACGTAAGTTTGATGATGTTGTTGTAGTATCACCTGATATTGGTGGTGTAGTACGTGCTCGCGCAATTGCAAAACTATTAAACGACACAGATTTAGCTATCATCGATAAACGTCGCCCACAAGCGAACGTTTCTCAAGTAATGCATATCATTGGTGATGTTGAAGGCCGTGACTGTATTATTGTTGATGACATGATCGACACCGGTGGTACATTGTGCAAAGCTGCAGAAGCACTTAAAGAACATGGCGCAAAACGCGTGTTTGCTTATGCAACCCATCCTGTATTATCAGGACAAGCGGTAGAAAACATCCGCAATTCTGTCATTGATGAAGTCATTGTTACTGACTCAATTCCACTGTCTGCTGAATTACAAGCAATTGATAAAATCAAAGTGTTAACTCTTGCAGACATGCTAGCTGAAACAATTCGCCGTATCAGCAACGAAGAATCTATTTCAGCAATGTTTGAACACTAAACTTATTAGTTACAGACACACTGATTATAATAAAGCACCTTTAAGGTGCTTTTTTTATACCCGTTGTTTATTTTAGTTAGGGGTGGTGTTATGATAGCGCGCCTTTTGGCTAGGGACCTTGGTCGCAAAGGCCCTAACTCTTTTAATTATTGGAGACATCATGTCTAACGAAACATATATATTTAATGCAGAACTACGCACAGAAACTGGTACAGGTGCGAGCCGCCGCCTACGTCGCGAAGACAAAGTTCCTGCTATCCTTTACGGTGCAGATAAAGAAGCTACGACTCTTACTTTTGAACATAAAGATATGATCAAAGCACAAGAAAGTGAAGGTTTCTACACTCACATTCTTACTCTTGATATCGCTGGTGAAAAAGTTGAAGCTATCCTTAAAGATATTCAACGTCACCCGTTCAAGCCTAAGATCACTCACCTTGATTTCCAACGTGTAGATGCTGCTCACAAACTTCACACTAAAGTGCCTGTTCACTTTATCGGTGAAGACGTAGTAACTAAAGCTGGTAACACGGTTGTTCACCAATTAACTGAAATCGAAATCACGTGTCTTCCAAAAGCACTTCCTGAGTTCGTTGAAGTTAACGTTGCTGCTTTAGTAGCCGGTGATTCAATCCACATCTCTGACGTTAAACTTCCTGCAGGTGTTTCATCTGTTGATTTAGCGAAAGGTGCTGATCACGACCAGTCTATCGTAACTATCAAAGCTAACAAAGCTGCGCCAGTTGAAGACGAAGCTGCAGAATAATTTCTAGGTTTGCACCTTGAATTCTATTCAAATGCTTGTGGGCCTGGCTAATCCAGGCCCCGAATACGCAAACACACGCCACAATGCAGGTGCTTGGTTCATTGAGCAACTCGCTGCACGCTATAACTGCACGCTAAAACACGATCCTAAGTATCACGGCCTTACAGGTAAAGTGATCATACAAGGTCAAGAATTCAAATTACTGATCCCCACTACTTATATGAATTTAAGTGGTAAAGCAGTCGGTAGTTTAGCCAACTTTTTCAAAATCCCCGTTGAGAGCATTTTAGTTGCTCACGATGAATTGGATCTCGATCCCGGTGTTGCCAAATTAAAAAAAGGTGGCGGACACGGTGGCCATAATGGGTTAAAAGACATTATTGCAAAGATGGCAAATCAAAAAGATTTCATGCGTTTACGAATAGGTGTAGGTCATCCTGGACATCGTGAAATGGTGACTGGTTGGGTGCTTGGAAAAGCAGCCAAAGCAGACCAAGAAAAAATGGATGCCGCAGTTGATGAAGCAGTTCGCTGTATGGAAATACTTGCAAAAGACGGTGTGTTAAAAGCACAAAACAGACTACATTCGTTTAAACCCTAGTAGCTTAGGTATTAAGTAAAACCGTTTAAACGAATCTAAACAAGGTATCTTACTATGGGTTTCAAATGTGGCATCGTCGGTTTGCCTAATGTTGGTAAATCAACACTTTTCAATGCATTAACCAAAGCGGGTATTGAAGCCGCTAACTTTCCTTTTTGTACCATTGAGCCTAATACGGGTGTGGTACCGGTGCCAGATCCTCGCCTAGACGAACTTGCAAAAATTGTAAATCCACAGCGCATCCTTACAACAAGTATGGAATTTGTGGATATTGCAGGTCTTGTAAAAGGCGCTTCAAAAGGTGAAGGTTTAGGTAACCAATTTTTAGCTAACATTCGTGAAACCGATGCTATTGGCCACGTAGTTCGCTGCTTTGAAGATGAAAACATTATTCACGTTGCAGGTACTATTGATCCTGCAGATGATATTGATGTGATCAACACCGAGTTAGTACTTGCTGATATGGATAGCGCTGATAAAGCACTTTTCCGTAATGCGAAAAAAGCCAAAGGTGGCGATAAAGACGCTAAAGAACAAAATGCCGTACTTGAAAAAGTAAAAGTACACCTTGATGAAGGCCTAACTTTACGTTCTTTAACATTAACTAAAGAAGAAAAAGCAGCTATTGCCTCAATTAACTTCTTAACCATCAAACCAACGATGTATATTGCAAACGTTGCTGAAGATGGGTTTGAAAATAATCCATATCTTGATCGCGTTCGTGAAATTGCCGCAGCAGAAGATGCTGTCGTGGTTCCTGTATGTGCCGCAATCGAATCTGAGCTTTCTGAACTTGATGACGAAGACAAGCTTGAGTTTATGGCCGATCTAGGTCTTGATGAGCCTGGTTTGAATTTAGTGATCCGTGGTGGCTATGAACTACTGCATTTACAAACCTACTTTACTGCAGGTGTAAAAGAAGTACGTGCATGGACAATCCCTGTAGGCGCAACAGCACCACAAGCCGCAGGTAAAATTCATACTGACTTTGAACGTGGCTTTATCCGTGCACAAACTATCGCTTTTGATGACTTTGTTGCCTTCAAGGGTGAAAGTGGTGCAAAAGAAGCAGGTAAAATGCGTCAAGAAGGTAAAGAATACATAGTTAAAGATGGCGACGTAATGAACTTCTTGTTCAACGTTTAATAATCTCTTCTTTTATTAGTATTTAAAAGGCTCATTTACGAGCCTTTTTTATTTTTAGCCCCAAAATTCTATTTAATACTTTCAATATCGATTACATCATTACACTCTTAGTCGATGAAACAAGCCCAAACGTCTATTTTATTCACCAACACAGCAAACTCTTTATATAAGATCCAACTAAAAGATATTCTTTTCTCAACCTAGTTCCTAAAAAATGCAAAATGAACTTAATACAGCAGTCAAAAAACCATCATTTTTATTAAATTTTAGCCGCTTAGCTTATTTTTCCTGCAAACAAACAAAGATACGTGTTTTTTTGCAAAAAAGGTGTTGACGAATTTGGGTCATATCAGCATAATACGCCCCGCACTCAACGATGAAGTGCAAACAAAAAAGATGGCTAAGTAGCTCAGCTGGTTAGAGCACATCACTCATAATGATGGGGTCACAGGTTCAAATCCCGTCTTAGCCACCATTTATTTTTTGTTGCTCAATGAAGAGTTTAAAATAACTACCAAGTGTTTAATTACACAAAGTATGCGGGAGTGGCGGAATTGGTAGACGCGCTGGATTTAGGTTCCAGTAACTTAGGTTGTGAGAGTTCAAGTCTCTCCTTCCGCACCATGTTCTGATAAGAACTAAAATTATCACTTGTTTATTGTTGGGATATCGCCAAGCGGTAAGGCACCAGGTTTTGATCCTGGCATTCCCAGGTTCAAATCCTGGTATCCCAGCCAACAATGGCTAAGTAGCTCAGCTGGTTAGAGCACATCACTCATAATGATGGGGTCACAGGTTCAAATCCCGTCTTAGCCACCATTTCTTTTGAAATGGCTCTGCAAGAGTTAAATTGCAGCTCAATAAAGAGTTTAAAATAACTACCAAGTGTTTTATAACACAAAGTATGCGGGAGTGGCGGAATTGGTAGACGCGCTGGATTTAGGTTCCAGTAACTTAGGTTGTGAGAGTTCAAGTCTCTCCTTCCGCACCATGTTCTTGATAGGAACTAAAATTATCAAATAATTCTTTGTTGGGATATCGCCAAGCGGTAAGGCACCAGGTTTTGATCCTGGCATTCCCAGGTTCAAATCCTGGTATCCCAGCCAACTTTTCTCTACCAAGAAAAGTTGTAAAAGAATGAAAAATAGTATGCGGGAGTGGCGGAATTGGTAGACGCGCTGGATTTAGGTTCCAGTAACTTAGGTTGTGAGAGTTCAAGTCTCTCCTTCCGCACCATGTTCTTGATAAGAACTAAAATTATCAAATAATTCTTTGTTGGGATATCGCCAAGCGGTAAGGCACCAGGTTTTGATCCTGGCATTCCCAGGTTCAAATCCTGGTATCCCAGCCAACTTCTTATACCAAAGTAAGTTGTTAAAGAATGAATTAGTATGCGGGAGTGGCGGAATTGGTAGACGCGCTGGATTTAGGTTCCAGTAACTTAGGTTGTGAGAGTTCAAGTCTCTCCTTCCGCACCATGTTCTTACTTAGAACTAAAACTAGTAAAATTTAGAGTTGGGATATCGCCAAGCGGTAAGGCACCAGGTTTTGATCCTGGCATTCCCAGGTTCAAATCCTGGTATCCCAGCCAATTTTATATCTTCTTAGTATTACCTATCTTAAATACCGCTTTCTAAAGCAATCTATACTCAATGCTTTACTGTAGAAAAAACCTTGAACATAATCACAGTTTAACTTAATTAATGCCTGTTCAACTTTCTTTTCTTCGATACCTTCAGCAACCACATTACAATTAAGCCTACTCGCTAAAAATATTGTAGATTCAACGATTGCATATGCAGCTGGCTCATTGAGCATGTTTTTTATAAATGATTGATCTATTTTTATTTGGTCTATTGGCAATTCTCTTAATAAGACCAGTGAAGAGAAACCAGTACCGAAATCGTCCACACTGAACTTAAAACCCATCTTACTCAATTTAGACATCATTTTACGCGCAGCATTTAAATTCGTCATCATCGCGTTTTCAGTGATCTCAAAAATAATTGATTTACTCACACTTGGATCCAATTCAACAAGCATTTCAATAAAATAATAAAACTCCTCGCTTTCCAAATCTTTAGGTGACAGATTTATATGAAGAAAACCATAAAACCCGTGCGCCTTTAGCTTTTTCAACTGTTTGAACGAATTTAATACAACCCATTGAGATAAAGGTAAAATCAACCCTGTTTGTTCTGCCACAGATATCAATTTATTTGGTGGTATAAACTCCCCATTTTTTTGAGGCCAGCGTATAAGGACTTCAGCACCATGTAACTGCCCACCAAAAGCCGATAATATAGGCTGCAAGTGCAACTCAAATTCATTATCTTGCAATGCTTTTTCTATCCGTGTAGACATCTCACTTAATTCACGCGCCCTGTGTCCTAATTCCGGAAAGTAAGCAACAACTTGCTGAGCCGTCCTTTTTGCTTCATACATAGCCAAATCAGCTTGTATCAGCAGCTCATGCTGGTGTTGGCTATTATCTGGAAACCGACTCACACCAATACTCAGCATGACCGTTATTTTTTGCTCCCTGATTGAAAAAGGTAGACTGATTGCTGTATTAATAGCAGTGACACAATTGACATATTTTTTTTCTGTTCGTGAAAATAAAATAAGCGCGAATTCGTCGCCACCGATTCTATATACCTTAGCAATTCCGGATAAGTGCTGGCGCAAGCTTTGAGAGAGTAAACTTAATAGCTCATCACCGTATTGATGGCCGAACCTGTCATTTACCTGCTTAAATCCATTCAAATCTATGAAAAATAGCGTAAATGAATTATTGAGACTGATTTGCTTTTTAAGAATGCGGAAAAACTTATTTCTATTTGGTAGGCGAGTGAGGACATCATGCTCAGCTAAAAAACGTTGCTGTGCGCTTACTCTTTCTATTTTAATAATACTGCTTAAACTTAATCGAGTAACTAGTACAACAAAACCACTGCCACCAAATAAGATCAATGACACACTAGAAGCAACAAAGGTATCCACACCCTGAGTAAAGAAATAATAAATCACCCACCAATAAGCCATTATAAAAAATATAATTAACAGCAATAGTAAGCCCCACTGCGAGCTATTTGTCTTTTTATAAATCAAAAATGTAGGCTTTAAACTCACACCTAAAAGAAAAGTACCTGCTAAAATTATGAAAATAAAAAAATCATTCACATTTGCGCTTCTATAGTCAGGTTGCGTGCAATTTAAAGATGATTAATGAACTCGTAAATTTCCGAACGCTTTAAAATGCAAACAAGTGGCAAAAGTTAGCAAAAAAGCTTTGTATGCTCGGGTATGAGAAGGTCAATTTTTTGTGTCTATAATAAAATGCACGAAGTGATTCGTGCATTTATAAAATTGAAGTTCAGACTAAAGCTTTCTTACCGATAACTTTAATCTAGTTCAATTGTCCACTTATTGCGTATTTTAAAAGCTGATTTTTTAAAAAGCCTGAGTCATTCGCCATTTTTAAAAATTGGCTACGTGCCCATTTTAATGGCGCAACTTGATTTGAAAAACCAAAGTAGCACGCGTCCATCATGCTCATCATGAGTAAATTTGCCTTTCTACGTGTTTGCTCATAATGCTTTAACTGTATTTTAGCTCCAACATCATTGCAGTTGTGCAGGATTTTTGCCAAGGCAACAACATCTTGAAAACCTAAATTAACCCCCTGCCCAGCTAATGGGTTTATGGTATGTGCCGCATCACCCACTAAAACAATTCGCCCGTGCGAATAGCTATTTGCATGTTGACGCGCTAACGGAAAAACAGCGTGGTCAATCACGTCAAAATCCCCAGCTAAAGGTGGAAAATGTTTAAGGATTTGTTGCTTTAGTTCGACCGCTGAAAGTTGTTGCCATTGTTTGAGTTGCTTTGCATCGTGGTAACAAATTAAATTAGCGTAAGGTGCTTGCATGGGTAAAAATGCGACGGGGCCAGAGGGTTTAAATTGCTGCCATGTTTTAACTTGCTGGGGGGCATCTAACTTTATTAAAACCCCCATACAATGCTGCCCATACTGCCAACCTGTTACACCTATACCTGCTTTTTTACGTAGTAATGATTGCCCGCCATCGGCTGCAACCACTAAATCAGCACTAAATTGCTGCTCGCCATAATGTAACGTGACGTACTGATCCGTTTCTTCAATTTTTGACAGTGGCTGGGTTATTTCAATCACCTCAATATTATGCTCAGCAAACTGTTGCCAAATGCTTGCTTGAATTAAATTATTTTCAATCAAATGACCTAAATGCGTGGTATTGATATCGTGACAATCAAACAATAAGTTATCGCCTGAACGCTCAAATGCTTCTAATTGTTGGTAAGGGGCATGACGATGCGCTTTTAAAATAGGCATTGCACCTAATTCATCTAATAAATGCTCTGAAAAGCGATTGATTGCAGAAACACGAATATCAACCTTTGTACTTGCTAAAACAGTCTCAGGGTTTATTACACGGTGCTCAATTACTTTAACCTGACACCCTTGTTTAGCAAGCTTAACAGCCGTGGCAGCACCAACCATGCCGCCGCCGACAACAATAACCTTATTTTTCATCATTTTTAAATCGCTAATTTGGCTATTTTCAGTACGTTTGATTGTATCGTATTTCTATTTACAAGTGCCAATGTGTTTACTGTTAATACATCGCAAATAAGGCTTTGTTTGATTTCAAATCACAAAGATAAAAACTATACTTGGATCTGGGCGGGTATCCAGATAAAATACGCGTCCTTTAAGTTCGCGAACAGTAAAATTTCGCATCACTTAATCCTGTTTCTAGCACATTTTTGTGCCACTACCGAATTGAAAACGAGGCTATATTTCAATGAGTAAAAAGCTGCATATTAAAACCTGGGGTTGTCAGATGAATGAATACGACTCTCAGAAAATGGCTGATCTTCTCGATGCAACTAACGGTTACCAGTTAACCGATGAAGCTAAAGACGCAGATGTAATCTTACTCAATACCTGTTCAATTCGCGAAAAAGCACAGGAAAAAGTATTTCATCAGCTTGGCCGCTGGAAATTATTAAAAGATGATAAACCTGATCTTATTATCGGCGTTGGTGGCTGTGTTGCATCGCAAGAAGGTGATTCAATTCGCCAACGTGCGCCATTTGTCGACGTTATTTTTGGCCCGCAAACTCTGCACCGCTTACCTGAAATGATCAAACAAGTGCAAGGTAACAAAGGCAGCTCAGTGGTTGATATTTCATTTCCAGAAATTGAGAAGTTTGACCGTTTACCAGAGCCAAAAGCGGATGGCCCGTCAGCGTTTGTATCTATCATGGAAGGCTGCTCTAAATACTGTACCTTTTGCGTAGTACCTTATACTCGTGGCGAAGAAGTAAGCCGCCCGCTTGATGATGTATTATTAGAAATCGCCCAATTAGCAGAACAAAACGTACGTGAAGTAAACTTACTGGGTCAAAACGTAAATGCATATCGCGGTGAAACTCACGATGGCGAAATTTGTTACTTCTCTGATTTAATTCGTTATGTTGCAGCGATTGATGGTATTGACCGTATTCGTTACACCACATCGCACCCGGTAGAATTTACACCAGATATCATTGAAGTTTATGCCGATGTACCTGAACTTGTCGATCACTTACATTTACCAGTACAAAGTGGCTCGGATCGTATTCTTAATCTAATGAAGCGTGGACATACCGCGCTTGAGTACAAATCGACAATTCGTAAATTACGTAAAATTCGTCCTAATTTAAGTATGTCATCTGACTTTATCATTGGGTTCCCTGGTGAAAGCAAAATGGATTTTGAAGCGACAATGAACCTTATCAACGATATTGGTTTTGATATGAGCTTTAGCTTTATCTATAGTGCGCGCCCAGGTACACCTGCCGCGGACTTGCCTGATGATGTATCTGAGCAAGAGAAAAAAGAACGTTTATACTTGTTACAAAACCGTATTACTCAAATGGCGCAGCAAATTAGCCGTCAAATGTTTGATACCGAACAACGTATTTTAGTGGAAGGCCCATCAAAGAAAAACCCGATGGAATTGCGTGGACGTACTGAAAATAACCGCGTTGTTAACTTTGTTGGCCCACACACGGTGATCGGCCAGTTCGTTGATGTACGTATCACAGAGGCGCTGCCTAACTCTTTACGTGGTGACCTAATTCGAACAGAATCAGAAATGAACTTGCGCCGCGATGTTGCACCTGCTGATATTTTAAGCAAAGCTGCACAACCTGAACCGCAAGTAACACCTGACGAATTAGGTGTGGCAACTTTCGTTCCTTAGGCGATATTGACGTGCCAGCCTCGCTGGCACATTAAAATAGGAAGCAATTTTGAGTAATCAATTAAAAAAATTAGAGATTTATTTAGAACCCTCCGACAACAAGCGTCTTTGTGCTTTATGTGGCCCGTTTGACGAAAATATCAAACATATTGAGCGCCGTTTAGGTGTTGAAATTACTCACCGCGACAACTACTTTAAAATCACAGGTAAAACAACCAGTGCCTTTGCAGCCATGGAAATCGTTAAAGATTTGTATGTCGAGACCCAGCCTGTGCGCGGTGTTATTACTGACATTGAAGCTAACGCAGTACATCTAGCAATTAGTGAATCAAAAGCATTAGAGCAAGACGAGTTAAGTGAATATGGCAAAGAAGTTGTCATCAAAACGCGTCGTGGCGTTATAAAACCACGCAATGATAACCAAGGTCATTACGTCTCAAATATTTTTCGTCACGATATCACTTTTGGTATTGGTCCGGCAGGAACGGGGAAAACCTATTTAGCCGTAGCCGCCGCCGTTGATGCCTTAGAACGTCAAGAAATTCGCCGTATTTTACTAACCCGCCCTGCTGTTGAAGCAGGTGAGAAATTGGGGTTTTTACCGGGTGATTTAAGTCAAAAAATAGACCCATACCTGCGCCCGCTTTACGATGCACTATTTGAAATGCTTGGTTTTGAAAAAGTAGAAAAACTACTTGAGCAAAACATCATTGAAGTTGCACCACTGGCTTTTATGCGCGGTCGTACACTTAACGATGCCTTTATTATTTTAGACGAGAGCCAAAATACCACGGTTGAACAAATGAAAATGTTCTTAACTCGTATTGGCTTTAATTCAAAGGCAGTGATCACCGGCGATATCACTCAAGTAGATTTACCTCGTGGGGCACGTTCAGGACTTCGCCACGCCATTGAAGTACTTAGCGATGTAGAAGAAATAAGCTTTAACTTTTTCCAGTCCCATGATGTAGTTCGCCATCCTGTTGTTGCGCGCATAGTTGAAGCGTATGAGCGTAATGATGAAGCGGATCGCCTAAAGCGTGCAGAAAAACAGCGCGCCAAAGATTTGCTAGCAAATAAAGAGCAAGATCAACTTGCTACTAAAGAGTAATGCCGTGAACACTGAACTTGATTTACAAATAGCCTGTGAGTTTGACAACTTGCCTACCCTTGAGCAATTTGCGCTATGGGCGAATAAAGCATTAAGCCAATACCGTGATGAATCAGAACTAAGCATTGTTATTGCTGATGAAGCACAAAGCCAGCAACTCAATAATGACTACCGTGGTAAAGATAAACCAACCAATGTGTTGTCGTTTGAATTTGAAGCACCACCTGGCATAGATATACCTTTAGTCGGTGATTTAATTATTTGCCCAGCCATCGTATTGGCTGAAGCAATTGAGCAAGAAAAGACATTTCATGACCATTTTGCCCATATGGTGATCCACGGATGCTTGCATTTACTTGGATTTGACCATATAAAGGATGAAGATGCGAATGAGATGGAAAGCATAGAAAAGCAATTACTAGCTGATCTAGGCATAGCAGACCCATATCGGGACGATATTTAAATTTACGGAGCAAATAGACGCAATGAGCGACGATAACTCGCAGACTAGCCAGGGTTCTTCTGGCAAGACCTGGTTGGGTAAAATTACCCAAATGTTGCAAGGGGAACCCCAGAATAGAGAAGAGCTGGTTGAGGTAATTGCCGACGCGCAAGAACGGGATGTAATTGATCCTGAAACCAAAGAGATGATTGAAGGTGTGCTTGGCGTGTCTGAGCTTAAAGTGCGAGACATCATGATCCCGCGCTCACAAATGATCACCCTTGAAGTTGACGCTCCACTGGAAGAACTAATTCCAATGATGGTTCATTCAACACATTCACGCTTTCCGGTGGTATGTGAAGATAAAGATCATATAGAAGGTATTTTACTAGCAAAAGATTTACTGCCGTTAATTTTAAATAAAGATGATCAACTGCCATCACTGCGCGATTATTTACGCCCAGCGGTAGTTGTACCTGAAAGTAAACGTGTTGATACATTGCTTAATGAATTTCGCCAACAACGCTATCATATGGCACTTGTTATTGATGAATATGGCGGTGTATCCGGTTTAGTTACCATTGAAGATATTCTTGAACTCATCGTTGGTGAGATTGAAGATGAACATGATGAAGAAGAAGAGCAACAAGATATTCGTCAAGTTGCAAAACATGTGTTTATTGTTCAAGCGCTAACACCCGTTGATGACTTTAATGAAAAATTTAAAAGTGGCTATAGCAGTCAAGACGCCGACACAATAGGTGGTACAGTGCTACATGCCTTTGGTCATATGCCTGGACGCGGCGAAACCATTTTAATCGATGGTCTACAATTTAAAGTCACTAATGCAGATAGCCGACGCTTACTGCAATTACAAGTGACCGTACCAAAGGCTGATGACAGCGATAGTGAAGACAATACTGACTAATTGCCTAAACTTAGCAAAAGATAAAAAAGCATGGCTCGCATTATTTGCGGGCCTCTTTTTAACGCTAAGCTATGCTCCTTTTGGGATTTGGCCCCTCACCTTTGCCTGCATAGCAGTAGCAATCCATAGTACTCATACATCAAAAAACCAATATGGTAAATTAGCCAGCAAACATGCCGCTAAATATGGGTTTATATTCGGCCTTGGCTGGTTTGGTGCAGGAATAAGCTGGGTGCATGTATCTATCGCCACCTTTGGCGGAATGCCATTAGTAGCCTCATTGCTATTGATGGTGCTGTTATGCACCTATTTAGCTATATATCCGGCACTTGCCTTTGCGCTCTCTGCACGCTTTGCCAGTGGGCCTAATAGCTATGGTTTATTACTTATTAGCACCTTTGCTATAACTGAGTACCTACGTGGTGTAGTACTTACCGGTTTTCCTTGGTTAAGTTTTGGCTATACCCAAACCGACAGCCCACTTAATTATTTAGCCCCTATAGTTGGTGAGTTTGGCTTAACATTAATATGTATAACCATTGGTTTTTCGCTGTATCGCTTAATCTTTGATAAAGAAATAAAAACCACGTTGATCAGCACTGCGATCATTGGACTTATCAGCGTTATAGGTGTTGTAGGCCATGATAATAAATACAGTGATAAAACGATTAACACACTGCTCGTACAAGGTAATATCAAACAAAACCTACGTTTTGAACCCAGTGAATTTTGGGCCACCATGAGCAAATATCAAGACATGACTCGGCCAAATTGGAATACTGATTTAATCGTTTGGCCAGAGGCCGCAGTCCCCGAAATAGAAGCCCTCGCTGATAGTTTTTTAGCGGGTCTTGATAGTGCTGCATCCTTTAATAATACAGCGCTCATAACGGGTATTGTTGACTATCAGCGCCATACTCGCGCTATTTTCAATACTCTTATAGTACTTGGTAATAAAGAGCGTGATGATGAGCATGGCCATTATCAATACCTAGGCAATAACCGCTATCAAAAGCATCAATTACTCCCTATTGGTGAATTCGTACCGTTTGAAGAGATATTGCGCCCTATCGCACCATTATTTGATTTACCCATGTCATCATTCACTCGCGGCGATGAAGTGCAAAATAACCTACGTGCTAACGGTTTAAATATCCTGCCAGCCATTTGCTACGAGATAGCCTTTGCCAATTTAGTCCGAGGTAATTATCGCAATGACTCTGATATTTTATTTACCGTCAGCAATGATGCATGGTTTGGTGCCTCACACGGACCCCACCAGCATATGCAAATAGCACGAATGCGTGCCCTTGAGTTACAACGCCCACTTATTCGTGTTACTAACAACGGTATCAGCGGCGTGTACGATCCTATTAGTAATACTCAATTAAACATGCCACAGTTTAAAGCTGACGTACTTAAAGCTGAAATTAAATTAATCGAAGGCGGCAGTATTTATAGTCAATATGGTAATTTGCCAGTGTGGATTGCAGTGGTATTGATGGGGGTTGGTGGGTGCCTGCTAATGTTCAGTAAAGCCTACTCTGAAACCAAGCCTTCTAACAATTAAAAAATAGCATCACCTAAAGATGATGCTATTAACAATCAAAAGTTTATTATTATTGTTGTGTTTGACCAATTGCATTGCAATACAAAGTACCTGAATACATATCAAAACTAGGGCGTAATCTTACCTCAGTAACATCACTGTACTGTGCTCTTAAGCTGCTCTCTGCACGCGCACATACTTCATTGTGATCTGCAGGAGTGCTTGCAGATGCCTGAACCGACACAGTACGCCACCAACCAGTAGAGGTTGCAGCTATTGAGCTTACAGAGATAAAACCAAGTGCCAATGTCATTACTATAATTTTATTTTTCATTTTCGTTCCTTTGAGTTACACAATATATGCATAGCAACAAAATGTTAACTACACGGAGAGTGTACAGGTACAAAAACCTGATGCAATTGAATAAATTTAATACAACCATATTAGTTTTTCACTAGGGCGTGTTGACCTTTGTGGATTGAAATTTGTTCAATCTAGGGGCGATTTATAACTTAAACCATCAAGGCTAGCTTATCGATGAATGGCTTATTTTCTTCATCAATGATCTGAATAATGTCTTTGTGTAAGCGCTTTTTGTGCTCGGCAAAAATAGTGCGCTTTTTATCAAACGTGGCTGCAAACTGCATTGCATCGGCTAATAAGTTTTCTTGGTCAGTTGAGGCTTTCTCAATAACGTGATCAATAGCCAGCTCGGCTCCAGATACTCGGCGCCCTGTTAGCTTCATTTCGTTAAAACGATAATAAGGTATCGCTTTTTTTACAAAAGCTATCATCCCCGGTAAAAATGGAATAGATAAATCCACTTCAGGGAAACAAAAGAACCCACGATCGCCGCGCATAAATCTAAAATCACAGGCGCAAGCTAAAATTGCACCGTTACCAAAAGCATGGCCATTAATAGCAGCAATCACTGGCATTGGGAAAAGTAGTAACGTTTTAAATACATCGTCCATATCGTACATAAAAGTACGAATTTCATCGGCGTTTTTTGCCTTCATTGCAGGTAATAGCCAGTCAGTGTCAATACCTAAGCTCCAGCACTTTTCATCGTTTGAAGTGATCACGAGCGCTTTGTGGTTTTGATTTTCAACAACCTTTGCAAGCATCTGTTTGAGTTGCTGCGCAAATTGTGGGTTCTGACGATTTTCACCATTTGTTAAAGTTAAAATCGCAATATTATTGTGAGTCGTTAAAGTTATGATACTCATAAAGTGCCTTTTCAATTTTATAGTTATTTTTAAATACGTTTATGCATATTTGCAAGTATGCTTAACTTTGTTTCTTGTGTAGTTAAATACCACCGATTATTTGGAGTAACACAGCTTCCCCCCCTATAATTTGTTTAATTTCATTTACATTGTGTCACATATTCAAGTTTTATATATTTTAGTCTTGTTCCAGATTAGGTATTATTTACACATAAATAATAATAATAAAAGTTATGAAAAAATTAGCGACCGCATTGATCTTACCTCTGTTCTTATCTTCTTGCGCTAATTCGCCTGAAAGTGATCTAGTCAAGTTAAATAACCGTACTGCATGCTGCTCGGACTTAAAATCGATTACATTTGTAGCCCAACAACCAAAGCAGCTTACTTACTTTGATTTAGAAAAGCAGCCAGTCAGGCTTTTTAACGAGGCTAAAAGCCCATTCATTGCGATTAAAAAACCACACAATAGTCGCTTTGCTCAAGTTTTTAGTCACGCCAATGGTGCTTTTATTCAAACTGCAACACTGGTTTATCCACAGTTACTGATTTTAGATAAATCAAAGCAGGTTATTAAACACCTTAAACCTTATGAAGCATGGGAATATGGCTTACCAACAACCTTAGACTTGGATGGTAATCTATATTACAAAACACAATTTACTCTACCAGAGGAAGCCAAATACTTAATTTTTTATACTGATAGCAGCTTGAATAATAAAAAAGCCACAATCAATTGGCGCTCACAAGTCGGAGGAAGTGAATACAGGCACCTTACCCTCACTTCGTTCGCTAAAATTGGTATCAAGTTACTTTAATTTTACACTCATTTTTCAGGAATTATTATGAGATATATTTTTACTATTATTATCCTTATCACATTAAGTGGCTGTAACTCTTCACCTAATTACATGAATACGGCACAATTAAAATCAAACCATCAGGTACTCGGATTTGGCGGTTTTTATGTTGAAGAAGATCTCACTTACTTTGAACAACAATTAGAAAGTCATTATAAGACACCTATAAAAAAAGCACTTGAAGAGCGTGGGTTTAAAGTAGTAGATGCCAGCGAAGTTTATACTGTATTTCATCAATTATTAGACAACGCTGACAACTTATATGACCCGCTTACTGGTCAAGAAAATGAAAACCTACGTAATGAACTCTGGAAAAAAGCCCTTTTCACAACAAAAACTAAGCTAGGTATAAATGCATTTGTATTTGCAGGTGTTGATACCGTACGCGCACATTTTACTAACAGTATTTTATTAGGCCACGTAGCCAAATGGTATGGCCAAGAAGAGTCTTACCTTGAAGGTGGTGCCGATGGTGGTGATATATTTGTATCACTATTTCAAAACGAACAAGGTTATGTGCCAGGCAGCAGAGTGTATATCCGCATTCGAGATGAGTATGACACACTTTTAACTATGGGCTCTGGAGGCATTGAGTTAGTAGCGCAATTTAATAGCGATGAAGAAATTATTGTTAAAGATGCCGACAAATTATTTAAAGACCCTGCAAAATTGGATAGCGCGTTACAATTCGCATTAGAGACAATTGACACTTGGAAGACGAAAAAATGATTAAACACATTTTTATCATTATCGCTTTGCTAAATTTAGTCGGTTGCAAACTAGTTCAATACAATAGCGACCCCAAAGTGACAGCGAATACAATTACATTCGCCAAGCCCGCAACCCATAGCAATCTAGCCTATATATGGTTACCAACAGCAAATACCGGTAACAAAGTACTCTACCGAGAAGCATTTGATAATAACGTTGCCAATTTCTCAAAAAAACATACATTGACCAACTTAAACCCTCAAGCACAAACAGTGTTTAATGACTTTATTATTGAGCAAGGCGGCGCTTTTGATACCAACACAGGTAAGCTCAACGCTGAGTTAATACAAACAGCAATGCAGCACACGTTTAATAACATTACAGCGGAATACCCAAGCGTTGACACTCTGTTAGTTATTCATCCAAAAGAAATCTCTATCAAAGTGGTTGATGGCACTGCTAATTGGCATGGGGTTGAACAACATATCGCGACTATAAAATCAGTTGAATTCAGGTCTGTTATAAGCCTTGCCATACAATATTATGTTCCAGATAGTAAAACTTACAATCTCGAGATTGGCTTAGATCTGCATACGCCAGATTTATCCGACAAGAGTAAATATGAGCAAGTCCTCACACATATTTTAGAACCTATCGTTATTTTAAATACAGCAACAAAATAGCTAACCTGAACTCGGGTTAAGATATTTACTAACGTATTGATTTAACAGTATAAAAACTTACTCAACTCTCCTGTCGGTGATTTTCAGGGATAACAAGGCGAATTTACGCGCCGAAGCTTGTCTATTGCAAGTAAATTCAACGTAGTTAGCGTTGCAAATAGCCACTGGAAATAGGTTTATTATCCCGAGTTTAGGTTAACTAATAACCTGCGAGTAAGCTAAATAGTTAGCTCACTCGCAGGTACTTATTAGCAACTACATATCAAATTTATACCAAAGGATACCTATGCTAAATAAAGTCGCGGTTGTTGTAGGTGCAACGGGGTTAGTTGGCCATTATTTAGTTGAGCAATTAACCGCTGCAAGTCACATAGAAAAAGTGATAACGCTAACGCGTCGCCCGGTTACTTATAACAATGACAAAGTAGTTAACTGCGTGGTTGATTTTAATAATTTAACGCAACATGCAGACCTACTCAAAGCAGATGTATTATTTTCATGTTTAGGCACAACTAAAAAAGCCGCAGGCTCTATTAGTGCGCAACGCAAAGTTGATTTTAATTACCAATTACAAATAGCAAAGCTGGCTGCAAGCATGGCAGTTAATCATTCTGTATACCCAAACCACCTCAAGATGCGAGCGTCGTTGGAGTTAAAAGCGATTTAGACAAGGCATTGATTGCAAATAATGGTTGTTCCCTTGTTAAAATCAATAACACAGTATAAATCGCTTTTAAACCAACCCATTGGGTGTTTCACAGGCGCTTACTCTCATCGTTGTTACTTCTTAAAAGGGACTGCCATTGTTGCAAAGTAACGCCTTGATATTAAGCCCCTGTGAAACGCTGAATCCTGCATCTTGAGGTGATTTGGGTATATTAGTGTCATCAAGCGGAGCAAATGCTCACAGTAATAGCGCCTATTTAAAAATGAAAGGCGAGCTTGAAGATGCAGTAAAAACGCTGACTTTTAAGCGTATTAGTATTATTCAACCTTCGTTGTTATTAGGGAAGCGTGACAACGACTTTCGCATTGGTGAAAAGCTAGGCAGCGTGCTTTTACCTATATTATGCATGCTACCGGGGCTTAAAAAGTTTAAGCCAATTGCAGGCCAACAAGTCGCAAAAAAGATGAGTAATATCAGCAAACAATCCGGTGATGGTGTTGAATATTTTAAATTAGATGAGCTGTTTAAACGTTAGCAGATATTTATACGTCCTTTTCGCCATAAAAAGCGTTCTACAATATTTAATATCAGTTCCTCTAAGCTTGAGTTTAATTCGCACTTGTATTGTAAAACCTCATATTTGCTTGGCATAAAGCCCCGCCTACAGTAAATTTAAACACGCCCTACCGTAAAAACATAAAAAAGCCAGCAAATGCTGGCTCAATTATTAATGCCTATTAACCTTACGACTTGCCAAACTCAGTTGGTGCCGGTGGCACAACAAGTGGCTTTTTCGGGTTCGCTTTAAGCTCTTTTAATAGCTCTTGAACGGCGCGCTCAATCGATGGATCTTGGCCTGCCTGAATAAGCTCTGGACGATCAATCACTTCGATATCAGGGCTGACACCTTCATCTTCGATTATCCAGTTACCGTCGTTATCAAGTATTCTAAAGGTCGCTGCAATTACAGAGCCACCATCAACAAGACTTGGATTACCTGAAATACCAATTAAGCCACCCCACGTACGTGTACCAATCAATTTACCTAAGCCAGCTTGGCGGAAGTAATACGGTAGCGCATCACCACCTGAGCTTGAGTAGCCATTGATCAACATCGCTTTTGGACCATCGTGAGCAAATTGTGGTGTTTTAGTTGGCTCAACACCACGGCGCTTCCAATAGTTTAGCGGTTTACGCGCCAGCCAAGTGATCATGTGCTCTGGAATAAATCCGCCACCGTTATAACGATCATCGATGATCATTGCATCTTTGGTTGTTTGCGGTAAAAAGTTTTTAAATAACGAACGATTTCCCTCGTAATGCGTGTTTGGCAAGTGTACATAGCCGATACGCCCATCTGAGAGTTTATTAACGTAATCAGCACGTGATTGCGCCCATTGTAAATAGCGCAAGTCTGTTTCGCTTGCGATTGGTTTTACGGTTACTTTCCAGCTTTTTTTCAAACTTGGTGACTTACTAAGCAATAACTCAACCGGTTTGCCTTGCGTGTTTTCGAGTAATTCATAAAAGTTGACAACATCTTTTACTGAACGACCATTCACCTCAACAATATAGTCACCAACGCTTGCGTTAATACCTGTTTCGTTAAGTGGTGAACGGAAGTTTTCGTGCCAGTTTTCACCTTTAAAAATGTTTTCTATTTTTACAAAACCCGATTTATGCGCACTAATTTCAGCACCTAATAAACCATGTTGTAAACGTGTTGCTCTTGGCATATCCCCAGAGTTTACATAGATATGACCAGAGTTAATTTCACCAGCTATTTCACTTAATACGTGATCAAGGTCTGCACGGTGTGCAACGGCATCTGCCATTGGTTGATAGCGTTTTAAAATTGCGTCCCAATCTTGGCCATGATGATTCTCATCATAGAACCAATCGCGCAAAGTACGCCAACCTTCACGGTACATTTGCGCCCATTCTGTTTGTGGATCAATTTTAAGTACCATGTCTTGCAGGTTTAATGCGGTGGCTTTTAAGTCTTGCTTAGGCGCTGGTTTTATAACACTAAAACTATCACCTGCTCGCGCAATAATATGCTCTGCGTTGGCTGATATTTTATAACTATTAACACCCGCTGCAACGCTCGCTATTTCACCATCAACCGCAATCGGGATTAATTTAAGCTCACCGGATGAAAGTGTTAGTACGCCTTCTTTAACACCGGTTAGTGCGCGGTAATTGCCAGCAGGCGCATTTAGTGCAACAACACGGTCCATAAAGCCGTCACTTTCAATGTGATTGCTTGGCGTGTTTGCTGATTTTTCATCGTCTTTATCCGCTTTAGGATCAACGATGCTTGTTTCATCAGTAAGTGGGGCATTAAGTGGCTTAATGTTACTGTTTACCGCAACCGAATAAAGGCGCGTTGCGTTGTTAAACATGTAATCAAATTCGTAGCTACTAAAGGTTAAATTAAAGTCTCGCTCTGAGGTAAAATATAGCTGTTGTCCATCAGGCGAAAACGCCGGATTTGTTTCACTGCTCATATCATCTGTTAGGCGAGTAACTCGCTTACCTTTAATATTGTAATGCCACAGCGACGCATAGCGGTTTTCATTATTTTTAACAAAAACAATGTCTTTACTATTAGGTGACCAAATATACGTGGTTAAGCTATCTTCTTCATATTTTGCGGTATCAATTTTGTGCTGTTTACCCGTTTTGATATCAAGCCACCAAAGCGTATGATTTTGATCAGCAAACAATAGCTTTTTATTATCTGGCGACCAAATAGGGTCAAAACGCCAAATACTGCCATTACTGGTAAGTTGCTTAACCTTATTGTTGTTGGCTCTGTCTTGTATGTAAATTTCATACTCGCCGCTTTCATCACTCATATATGCAATGTAACGGCCATTTGGTGACCAAGATGCCGCTATTTCACGTCCTTTAGGCGTATGGCTTAAATTACGTGTTGGGCCATTTTTAACTGGCACAGAGAATAATTCGCCACGCGCACTAAACACTACACGCTTACCATCATGAGATACATCCATTGAATCAATGAAATCGCTGACATTTTTGCTGTAAGGCATGGCATATTCACGACTGCCTTGTACATTGATGGTCAGTTTTTCTTCGCGCTGGGTTGCATCATCAAAGCGATACAAGTAACCGCCATTTTCATACACTATGGCGTCAGGCCCAGCTGATGGCCAAAGTACGTCAAAATCTTTGTGATGGGTGACTTTTACTGGCTTTTTACCGTCTTGATGCTTGTACAAGTTTAACGTGTACTCTCGATCCGACACATAATAAATGTTGTCGTTCACCCATGTAGGTTGTTGATCGGTTGCCCTGTCAGTGGTCAATTGCGTTGATTTATTATTTTCTAAATCGTATACCCATACATCTTGAGCACGCCCGCCACGCGAACGTTTCCACGTACGAAATTCACGATCAATTGGGGTATATACATACTGTTTTCCATCTGGCGATAACATACCACCGCCAGTTTCAGGAATTGCTAATGGTTGTTCTAAGCCTCCCTCAGCGGGTACCATATATGGGCGACCCACACGTTTGCCATGCGGTGTACGATTCGCTCTAAATACGATATGTTTCCCATCGGGTGTCCAATCAAGTACACGGTAGTCAAACCCACCTCGAGGTGGCATAACACCTACGTCGTTATAGTAAGTCAGCTGCTTTAGTTCGCTGCCATCGCGGTTCATAACATACACTTGGCGGCTGCCATTGTATTGCGCCGAAAAAGCAATTTTTGACCCATCAGGAGAAAATTTAGGAAAGGTTTCAAAACCAATATGATCAGTTAAACGCGTGCTTTTACCGGTTTTTGTATTGGCGATATAAATGTCACCGGCATAAACAAACGTCACTGACTCTTTATGAATATCAGGAAAACGTAATAAACGCGTATCTTGTGTGTCATAAGCAAAAGCCATTGGCGATATTGCAGGTGCAACTGCGACGGCTACTGCTGTTAATAAAGTGCGTAATTTCAACTTTACTATCCTTATGCTGTTATTTTATATCATCATAACAACATAAATACGGATTGCAGCTTTGTTCGAAAAATTACTGTAACAGAGTGTAAATAATAATCACGCACTTTAATTTATCATACTGTAATTATTATATTCCCCCGACTTTAGGAAGTTGCTTTTTATTCGTTATTTTAAACGTTGTTAAATCAACTAGCATTGAAAACACGTCACTATTATCTATAAATAGTACAAATAAATTGCCATCTTCATTTACATCATACTCAAGGACACTATCGTAGCCTGTAATAATCTCGTTATAGTCACTCCCATCCGTTTTACTTAATGCAAAAGTGCTTTTGTCATCGCTGTTTAAAAGGCCATCGTTATTTGTGTCGTTTTTAATAACATCATAGGCAATACCAGCCGCACTGGATTGCGAGTCAAATTCAGATAAATAAAGTGGCTGAATATCAAGAATCAATTGATCTGTCGTACTAAAAAGCCAATTTGAATGGTTTGTTTTGCCATTTATAAACATCACATTTTTTGAGCGTGTTGCGTTGTATTTATAATAAGAAGAACCATTAAAATTTTCTGTAACCTGGCCAAACTCACGTTCTGTTTCCGCTTCAATCGTTAACTTTTCAGATTCAAGCTCTATAAAGTAAAAGTCCGTTTTTCCTATTCTTTGCGGGTAGCCCAAGCGCCATTTTTCTTCTTCGTTTTTGTCATCGGCTAAATTTAACGTCGGTGGCTCAATATAATTATCGCTAAATATTGTTTGAGCGAGTTGATATGAGATTAACAAAGTCCCTATTACAATTCCTAACAATAAAATAAGCCCATTTAGGTTCCATACCCATTTAAAAAATGTCTCTGATTTCATGTTTTTCCCAACATATTAAAAAATAATTGAACAATTTTAGTAAATATACGTATTCATAGGTTTGTATACCTAAACCACTATACCGCTGAGGCGTACCAATGAAAATACATAATATTGCATCCGTAGTTGCCGTAAGTTTGCTTTTACCGTCGGGGTTTGTAAGCGCAAATCAAAGTTGGTATATAGTCAATGACTCTGTAATGGGTGGATTATCAACAAGCCAAGTGTATGAAAAAGATGACGCATTAGTTTTTTCAGGTACTGTATCACTTGAAAACAACGGCGGGTTTGCATCTGTTCGCACAGCCATTAACACCAATGAGCAAGCCTCTAACCAAATTTCATTACGCGTTAAAGGTGATGGCCAAACTTACCAACTTAGATTAAGAACAACACAATATTTAGATGGTCCAGCCTATACAACTTCATTTAAAACCACCAAAGATGAATGGCAACTAGTGAACTTTACACCTTCGGATTTTAGCCTAACTTTTCGCGGGCGCATACTTGAGCAAAACCCTAACTTTTACTTTAAAGATATTAGACAGCTAGGCATCATGATAGCTAAAAAACAACAAGGCGACTTTAAACTCGAAATAAACCAAATAGCCTTTAATAATAGTTAATCACAACAAAATTCTATCCCTGAAAAGTGTGTGGGAGTAATTCTATTAAGTATGGGCTAAAACGTATTACATATCACACTAACAGGCTTTATTAATCACTTGTTAGCGCTTTGTGTAATCACCCACAACCTCCAAAATAGATCTGAGATAACTCGCAGTTTTATCTGCTATTTTCTGTCTAAATATAAATAAAATAAAAAAGGACTGCATATATTTTGTCAGAAAATCCCTGCACGAACTTAAGCGTATTAACAGTAAATACGGGCTAGTCACTATGTGTACAAGCGGCAGGCAAGGCATAGCTGCTACTTTTGAAGCGCTTTAATTTATAGAGTGTTTTTGGAGCATTGGCCAAAAGTAGCAGCGTAATAGTTGAGCTAACCAAAATAAGGAACATGGCGCTTAAAAGTGTGTTCCTTTTCTTGATTTTAATCTTAAGTCCCTGCTTTAAAATATATTTCAACTTAAAGTTTAATACACTCAGAGCTTCAATTGCTTAAGCTATTGATTTACTTTAAATAAAGTGACTTTAGATAAGTAAGGTCAGAGTTTATTTTCTACGGTTTTGTTAAAAACTATCCCGCCATAAGACAATGAATTTACATTTTCAGTCACATCAAAACGAATCACTGTTCCTGAAGTCGGCTCCATTTGAACCCTTATTTGCTCTACTTTATCCATCCCTGTAGATCTAGAGTGCATAACACCCCACGTGACATCAAACCGACCCTCAATGTTCAATTTAACCGTCATTGTGCCAAGCAAACGATGAGTATATTCTCCGACATAATTTTCTTTTGGTAGGCTAAGTAAAAACTCTCTTTTATTTAATTTACTTTGCTGATTCGCTAACATTGTATCTATTGCGCTTAGTTTACCTTTGAGCGATGCAATTCTTTGCACTATAGACTCTTTAATGCCTGCCTCTTGTAAAAGTGAGCCATATACATAATCAGCAATAACACTGGTTAAACGACTACTTAAAAAATCTTCATTATTTAAAATTACAAGGCCAATTTTCTTTTCAGGCATAAATGAAACATGTGCATGGGCTCCTGCAAAGCCACCAAAATGATGTAACATTCTCTGGTTTTTATAATCACCAGTGTACCAGCCCCATGCATAGCCATCGCGCTTAAAATCTAAAAAAGCAGTATCTGTAGTTACTTGCTGAGTATGGGATTTTGCAATTACCTCTGACGGAAAAACGCCTTTACCATCAATATACCCCTGATTTAATTGAGCAATTAAAAACCGCCCTAGATTTTTAGAGGTCGCGTACATCCCCCCAGCAGCATGCATAGTGCTATCTTGCTTTTCTAAATAAAGTGGTTCACTACTTTTGGGGTTAGTTAAAGAATAGGGTTTAGCAATGCGCGATTTATCTTTAATGTGGGAGGATTTAGCACTGGTTGAAAGCATTTTAGCGGGCTCAAAAATTTGATTTTGTAACTTTTCCTGCCAGCTTTGCTTAAAATAACGATCTGCAAAAACACTGTAAATATTGTAACCAACATTTGTATATTTAAACTCACCCACCGCTTCTTTTGATAAGCTTGACTCTTGTATTACCAGCTGTTCAATAGACTGCGCTGTGTGCTCACCGCTAAAAGCCGTAGCTAATACCAATGGTAGATTATTAATTGAAGCCGTATGAGTCAGTAAGTCTTTAGCCACAATATTTTCTCGCCCTGGTAATATTAACTCAGGAAACATCGCCTCTAAGGTAGTGCTCTTTAACGTTGTATTACTCGAAGCATCAAGTAGATGATTAAGTGCTAGAAATGGCTTGGTTACAGATGCAATGTAAAAGCGAGTATCAGCATCAGTTTTTAACCCTTCTTGAATATTACGATAACCCCAATAGCCTTCATATATTATTTTATCTTCATAAACAACAGCAACCGCAGTCCCTGACGGTAATTGTGCTGTTTCTTTAATATTATTTACAAATGAGTTTAAAAACTCACTATCAAATTGATTTTGCTTTGCCTCTATACCAAATGACGATATTAAAATAATAAAACTTAACGCCTGTATTATATAATTCATTTATTTATCTACCTTGATTAGTTTTGTTTATTTCATCATGGATATAAGCCTATTTATAGAATAGATGTAACATCACCTCGCTTTGATGAAAAAAGTTTTGCTAGCTGGCGTGGTGTTATATTAAATTGGTTTTTAAGTGTTCGCGTAAAGTGACTTTGATCTGAAAAACCGCCAAAAGCACTCGCTGAACTAATACTATTTTGGTCACATAAAATAGCCGAAATGCTTTTTTGCAAGGCTAATCGTTGTCGATATTGTGAAATTGACATACCAAAATAGGTTTGAAAAATACGACTCAGGTGTACTCTGTGCACCCCCACACTCACTGCTATTTGCTCGATGCTCATATCACTTTCGTTTAAGGCCTGCTCTGCGAGTTTTAGCCACGTAGGCGGATACCTTAACTTTTTGGCGTAAGGGATGGTGGCGCTAAAAATGCCAAGCACACGCTCTTCATAATCAATGTGTTGTGAACAACTTGGTTGCATCAACATACCGCTCATACCATGCCATTGCGCTGACATTTGACTTAGTTCACTAAAGCGATGATTTAACGCGCCATATTCATCAAAAAAAGCCGATTGCTCCGAGTCAATATTGACTGATAGAAAAAAAGCGCCATAGGGACCAATAACGTTACTGTGCCTATGCGACAACGGTTTATACTCAACAACACCTATTTGATTTTCTACTTCTGAGGATCTACTTTTTTCTATTGCTTGACCTGATACAAGCGAAGAAAATTGGCTCACTTTATGGCTATGCATAGGCATAAAAACATGAGGAAAATAATACACCAATTTGACTGTTTTAATTACCTCACTGTTGGCAGGAACAACTGTAATAGCACGATGTTCTTCATCTTCGCTAAATTTAAACGTATTCATTATTAATATTCCCATACAAAACTCGAAGCTTGACAAAAACAGCATTATTGGTGCTATTTAAGAGTCAGTAATACGTTATACAATGAGTGGTCATTTATTGGTTCAGAGCCACCAGCATTTTAAATAACTGTTAATAAGAAATGCATGATGCGTTGTGTAAGAGGCTTAAGGTTAAAAGGCTCATACTACCCAACTATAGGTCGATGTCGAGAGCAATAGTATCACCCTTATTACCCGACAAGATCCTAAATAAACGACCAAGTGTACGGAAAAACCATATGATAAATTCAATAAGAAACTCAACGATAAGTTCAAGTATATCAATTTTGGAGTTTTCTGAATCACGCTTTCCACGTTTTTTACTTGACCAAATTGTATAGGCGAATAGATAAAAAAGAAAACCTGCAAGTATGTATTTCCAGTCGAACTGAACGAGAAACATATCCATAATTAATAATGTCATGCTATGAATCCCAAAGTAGCCAAAGTTATTCTTAAAAACCATATATATTTAGTCCTATAAGAGGTCAATAAACTGGACAGCCACTTTAATTGAGTAAATAAAGCTGTGCTACCAAACATTAGGATGGGTGTTATCTTTGTTATTTGTTATCCCATCTTTGTTATCATCTTTTATCTTCATCTATAAAGGTCAACACGCCCTAATACTTTCAGTAAAGTTTAATTGTAAAAGGAATATTCTGAGGTCAATTAACCTTGCTATTTTTGGAACGTTGCAATAAATTACTACAAAAACCACACTAAATTTAAAATAATGATGAAAAAACGACTTTCTATACTGCCTGTTTTTTTACTAACTGGCTGTAGCTTCACACCTACAATAAATAATAATGACCTTGTACTGATTGATATCACTGATCCCCTTTCAACGACAAGTAAAGTGTCTAGTCAATACCCTGATGAAATAGCCGGTGAAGGGTTAACCCAATTATTTGATGATTCAAAAAGTAGTAAATACCTATCAAAACAAAGTAGCACTTGGGTTCAGTTTGATTATGGCGAACCTATCTCAGTAAAAAAATACCGATTAACCTCAGCGCAAGATGCACCAATGCGCGACCCAAGCAATTGGACGCTACGTGGCTCAAATAATCAGACTGACTGGCAAACACTGCAAACAATCAGTGATTTTAAATTTGCACAGAGGGGTTTTACCGCAGAATTTGAGCTTGATAATGAAAGTAGCTATCAGTTTTACCGCCTTGAAATGACCCAACGCGGTAAAACACAATGGGGAGACAATTATCTTCAGTTGGCGGACTTACAGCTTTTAGCCCCTACCAAGTTACCTGTTGTTGACTTTTTGGTATCAAAACAGATTGTAAAACCAAATGAAAATGTACAACTACAAAGCAATACGCTCAACAAACCAACCAGTTATGTATGGCGCGCTAATAAAACCATACTCGCTAAAAATACACCATCCCCAACAGTGAGTTTTGCTGAACCTGGCAGTTATAATTTATCTTTAAAAGCGATTAATAATTATGGTTCAGACACCTTAACCAAATATAATGCAATTAAAGTACTCGATAAAAGTAAACCATGGCAAGGGTTTAAAACTCCAACTGTAAAGTTGAATTTTATTGATAAAAAATCACCGGGTTATCATCGTCTAATTGCACTATTTCCTGATTTATCCCAAACAATTGATGATGTTACACATCAATTAGTTAAAGAATTATATAAAAATTTTGCAGAAGTACCAGAGTTTCGCCAAGTAGAATTTAAATTAGAGTGGATGGATACATTGGCGTATCGCAGTGGTGATGAAACCAATATGGTTATTGCCTTTAGCTCAAAATATATTACCGAAGAACTCAAAGATCAACCGGATGAAGTCGTCAAATATGAGCTACTTGGTGTGCTTTGGCATGAGCTTACCCATGGTTACCAGCTGTTTCCTGCAAACACCAGTTATGCATCTGACGACACTCACGCCTTTATTGAAGGCATGGCCGACTTGATCAGAATTGAAGCTGGCTATCATAAAACACGCTCACCTAAAACCTCACAAACATGGCTTGGTGGTTACACTAATACAGGGTTTTTCTTAAAGTGGTTATCTGACAACAAAGTGGATGATTTTGCATACCGATTTAATCAAACTGCAAAAAATATTGAACCGTGGTCGTTTCAAACTGCCATAGAATCACTCACTGACGAGCCTCTTTCTTCACTTTGGGAACAATACCAGCAGAGCCTAATCACTGCTCAATAAACTAAATAATAAAAAGCATATAGCCAATTATATGCTTTTTACTAATAAATATGCATATCCCCACCCTCTTTGTTCGCCAAGTAGCCCTCCAACCCCCTCTAAATTACTGCCTCAAAGTTACCTGTCCTTACATTTTAAATCGACCTTAAAATAGAAAACTTTGTGAGCTAAATGTAATTTTTGTTTGACATTGTTTATTTTCTAGCTGATTATTGGATCGTTCCTATTTCTAGGTTTGTTTTTAATAAATAAAATTGATATACGAATAAAATATAAATATTTATTAGCCTGTAGCTATGCAAATTTAGTTTTTTTTAGCTTTAAATTGGAACGTTCTAAACTATATAAATAATAAAATGGGTGGGGATATGAATAAGTTACCAAAAAGATATTTTTTTTCTAAAATCTGCATAGCGCTGTCATGCGCCTTGTCAATTCCGGTTATTGCGGCTGAACAAAATACTGAAAATAACGTCGCAGAGACTGAAATTGAACGTATAGTAACAACTGGTTCGCGTATTAAACGTACCGAACTTGAAGGGGTTGTGAACGTATTTTCTATCACCTCTGATGATATGATCAAAAATGGATTTTCATCTGTTTATGATGCGCTGGCAAATAATACAGCAGCAACGGGCGCTGTTTTAGGTGAAGTTAACACAGGCTCTTATACACCTGGTGCAAAAGAGCTCAACCTACGAGGTTTAGGCCCTGAGTACACTTTGATCCTCGTTAACGGTAAGCGTCTAGCATATTACCCTATGCCTTTTGGCGGCCAAACAAACTTTGTTAACCTAGATATGATACCAACTGCAATGGTTGATCGTATTGATATTCAAACGGGCGGCGCGTCAGCTATTTACGGCTCAGAAGCAATGGGTGGCGTTGTTAATATCATCACCAAAAAAGGAATTGAAGGTCAATATATCGATATTGACGGTGGTGTAGATACGTATGGCTCAAATCGCCGTAAAAGCGTTAGTTTTGTAGGTGGCTATAGCAAAGATGCATGGACTCTTGATTACGCATTAGAATACAAAGATAACGCGGGGCTTTTTTCAAGTGATCGTCCTTATCACGACAGTCTGTGGGATAACCCTGCGCCAAATGGAAACCGCGAATTAAACCGATCTATTACTGTTTACTCGCTTGATACACCAACAATCAATAACTACAGTACACAATATTGCAACACCGAAACTAACCCTCACCCAAAGGCTGTGCAACACTTTATTCAGCGTAATAATTATGGCATGAGCTGTGGCTGGGATGAAACAGGCGACAACCATTTAATAAATAAAAATCAAACATTTAGTGGTTACTTAAATTCAGAATATGAATTAAGTAATGACCTTACCTTATTTGCAAATGGCTTTTATATCAGCCAAGAAAAGAAAGGTAGCCGTGGCACATTATTCTTTAACGATACTGAGTTTTGGGATCCTGATCTAGCAAACAAAGACGGCAGTCAAGGCGCTAGTGTAAAATACATGTGGCGTAAAGTGCTCGACAATGAGTACACCAATGATGGTTATGGTCGTACATTTAAAGACACTTCTTATTCATTTAACTTTGGTGTTATGGGCCAAGTTGCTGACTTAGATTACTCACTAGGCTTTTCACGCTCAGAGTATGACTTTTCTGACCGCTATTTGCATAACACCAAAACAGGTCTGTCATCTGTTCTTGGTGCGAAACTCGGCGAAGTTAATAACCTACCAATACACCGCCCAAATTACGGGTTGTGGTTTGGTGAGCTAACCCCTGATTCAGCACTGCAAATTGCCGATTGGGCCACATATCAAGGTAACTCATTTAATAATACATTTACCGCAGATATTACTGGTGATTTATTTGAACTTCCAGCTGGGCCAGTAGCGTTTTCAGCCTATATAGAATTTATGAATGAAGGGACAGAAGCAATCCCTGATGAACGAGTTCTAAATAAAGAGTTTGAAGGACTGACAGGGGTAACAACAAAAGGCGAGCGGGATCGTTATGCCGCGGCAATTGAAGTATTAGTTCCTGTGACTGATACGCTTGATATCGAATCCGCTGTACGTTATGACTATTATGATGATGACTCTAACGTAGGCGGCGCATTTTCCACACAATTAGGTTTAAGCTACCGTCCTGTTGAAGAAGTCGTTTTTAGAACAGCAATGGGCACAACATTCCGTGGGCCTGATTTAGCGGCTGTTTATAAAGGCTTTAGTGGTAACTTTGGCGCAGGCAACGACCGCATCCTTGCAGATGCATGTAAACAATTAGCCAACTCAGACGAAGCACTAGAATATGACGCCAGTGCTCTGGCAACTAGTTGCGCAAACGCAGACCTTCAAAGCAACCCTGATCAACCCAGCTTACAAGTAAACTTTGAAAGTGTATCAACTGGTGATAAAAGCTTAAAAGAAGAAACCGGAAGCACCTTTACTGCGGGTATCGTCTATGAGTTTAACGAATACCTTTCGTTTAATATCGACTACTACGACATTACAATCAAAGACAAAATTCAAGTCCTTAGTGCAGGCTACATTATGTCGATTGACTATGACTGCCAAACAGGCGTATTTGATAGTAACTCTGAGCGCTGTAAAAACATGGCTTCGCGCATTCAACGCTACGACGGCGCAGGCAATGGCACTGACCGACTAGGTAACCCAATATCTGGCGACCCTTACACACCGCATACAATTACTGAAGGCTATATTAATGCATCTGAACGTCAAGATGCTGGTGTTGATATTGGCGTTAAAGGCCTAGCTGAAACTGACCTTGGCTCGTTCAAGTATCAGTTTAACTTAACTCGCACACTGAAAAAGAAAGAGCGTTTGCGTGCTGGCGATGAGTTACTTGATTTACTTGATGACCAAAACAACATGGATTTTCGCACCTTAGCGAATGCGAGCGTTACCTGGGAGCACGATAATACTGCTATTTCTGTATTAGCGAATTACAAAGGCGCCCTGTGGAATAACGCCAATTATGGTGATCGTGTAAAATTGCCCGCATGGACCCGCTACAACCTAACTTTAGGTCAACAGCTAAATGAAGATGCACGCGTTATTTTCACTATTAATAACCTATTTAATGCGATGCCTCCACAAGATGAAACGTTTACAGGCTACCCATTTTATCGCATGGGCGCATACGACACACTTGGGCGCCAATTCTCGCTGCGCTTAACTTACGCCTTTTAAAATACCACAGGTGCTTAATATTAATTAAGCACCTAATAATAATTAAAAATCAGGTAATATCATGAAAAAATTACATTTATCAACAATCGCTTTGTGTGTAACAAGTCTGCTAGTCGGGTGCAATGACGGCTCTGGGTTTGTTTCAACAGCAAAACCAAAAACAGATACCCCTGCGGTTGTAACAGAAACCGCGGTTAGAAACATGAGCACTGATGCAGGCCGTGAAATCTCAGCGATTGATGCAGACTCGCCACCAGCTGAAACAGTTAGCAATTTATTTGATGGTAATAAAGGCACTAAATTTTTAACGTTTTCAAAAAATGCGACCGTCATATTTAAAGCCAGCCAGGCTTATGAGCTCGTATCGTATAACTTCATTTCAGCAGATGACGAACCCAACAGAGATCCAAAAAACTGGGTACTCAAAGCCTCAAACGATGCTAACGAATGGCTTGAAATTGATAGCCAAGCTAACCAAGTATTTGCTAAACGTGGGCAATTAAATAGTTATGAGATTGAAGGCGAATTAAGTGCTTATCAATATTATAAATTTGAACTCGTTCACGGTGGCACTGATAGCTATGGGAACGATATTTTGCAACTTGCTGAAATTGAGCTTCAAGTAAAAGCAAAAGCCCCGATAGTTAGCTATAACGTCAATGATAAAACGCCAGAAGTTGACCAATTTATCATTTTTAAAGACACCTCTTTAGCTGGCGCTACAAGCTGGGAATGGCAATTTGAAGATGGAACACCAGCAACAAGTACAGCGCTAAGCCCTCTAGTCAAATTTAGTTCGTTAGGGCCTAAAACAGTTACACTCACGGCAAGTAATGATAAAGGCAGCACGACGTTAGTAGATAAAAATGCGATTCGTGTTTGGGACCCTGCTACACCATGGGCTGGCTTTCCAAAACCTGCGGTTAGTTATACTAAAAACTTAGCAGATCACCCTGGGCAACTCGCATTAGAGCGTGTAATGCCTGACTTAACAGACATTATCCATCAAATTTCATTAGGCGTTGCGCAAATTCTTTATACTAACGTAACTGAAATCAATGTATTCGAAACACTGAATTTTGAAACAGGTGAATATGACTTTCCCGCAGCAAAAAGCGGCACAGATAAAAATATGATTTTATATTTTGATCTAAACCACTTAGCTAACCTAGAAAGTAAAGGCGATGAAGCATTACGTCAAGAGATCATGGGTATACTGTGGCACGAATTAACCCATGGCTACAATAACACGCCAGCAAACGGCGAATATAAACCCGGTGCAGAGCTTCACAGCTACCTGGAAGGCTTAGCTAATTATGTGCGTATTAAAGCAGGCTTTTTAGAACATCAACGCCCACAAATTAGCTGGATCGATAGCTGGAATGAAGATGCCTACAATCAAACATCGTTCTTTTTAGAATGGGTGGCGAATACAAATCAAAATACTGATTTTATACGTTTATTTAATGCCTCAGCCAATGAAATTGAAGAATGGAGTTTTGACGCTGCATTTAAATCAATTTTTTCAGCGCAACGCGGTATAGATGTTGTTTTCGCGCAGTATCAGCAGTATTTAAAAAATGACTTAGGGTTAACTCCCTCTTACCCAACACCGGTAGAAGGTTACCGTAACTTTGCACAAGATGCCGGCATGACAGTAACGGGCTACGCCACTGATGTAGGTATTTGGGGAGAAGGGGTTGATAAAACAACGGATAATAACGTTAAAAATAAATATAACGCGATCATTGAAGCGCCGTGGTGGGTAGCAGAGCACGCCCCTACACTACTGCCAATACAAGTCGTCTCCAGTGTTGATGTTGATTTTAGTTTTGAACAAACTCAGCTACTTAACCGCTACAGTATTGCAACGGGTAACGATAACCCACAACGCGATCCAACTAGCTGGCAAGTATTTGGCTCAACCGATGGTGCCAACTGGCAACTTATTGATACCGCCATGTTCCCCGATAATCCTGCACGCTTAGTTACCTATCAATTTGAAGTACAGAGTAATACAACTGCTTATGCATATTACCGGTTCAGCTTTTTAAATGAGCAAACAGGCGATGGTGTTGGAGGCGATGAAGGCCGCCTAGTTCAACTTGGCGAAATTGCATTACTAACTAAAGAATAAATTTTTGTGAAACCCCGGGTAAACAAAAAGCCTTAACGTCAATGTTAAGGCTTTTTTATTTTAAAGCTAAAGTAACCACCTCAATAAAAAGGAAAGTAAAAATAAGACCAAGTTGATACAAATGATTATTAATAATAATTTGTAAAAGAAAGATCGCTCTCAGTAGCACCTGACCAACGCCATCCGTCACAGTAAAATACCTTACCAATTATTATCAACATCTTATGTTGTCGAGTGGCTGGAGAGTGCCATGAGCAGACGGTCAGGAATTATAATATCTGAAGTCAAAATTTGATCCCATTGGCTTTAATCGAGTGATTTTCGTGATCAAAGCTTAATGAGAATATGCAAGTTGGTCTGCATTCAAGACAACACCTGCAGGGTTTGCGCCTTTTCCATTTATTGTAAAAGAGTTTACCAAAGCAACTTTGATATTAGCCAACACTCGGTCCCTCGTGTAACGCCTCCTAAGAGGCTAATAACTGTTGGTTAAAATAAGCGACGAAGGAGCAAAAACCAACTTGTTATTTGTTCTTTTGAGTGACTTGTTATATTTTTCAAACTACAATGTACGACATTACCGTACATTAATTGGATTTTACTATGGACAGCATAAGTGTAAATCAGTTTAGAGACAACTTAAAAGCATACGTTGAACAAACCATTAGCGAGCATGAACCTATTAAAGTGACCAGACGTGCTGGTGATGCTTTTATTGTAATGAGTGCAGATGATTGGGAAAGAGAGCAAGAAACATTGCACGTATTACAAAGTAATAGCTTGATGCAGCAAATAGCTGAGTCAATGAATACGCATAAGAGTAATAAAGGCCACAAACCAACGCAAGAGCAATTAGATGAGATCATTAATCTTTGAAGGTAAAACGTGGCTCACTTATGAGCAGTTAAGAGAAAAAGATAAAAAATTACATAAACCGCTATGTAAAATATTAAAAGAAATGCTTCGCTCAGATCCAAGTAGTGGATTAGGAAAACCCGAACCACTTAAACATAATCTATCTGGTTTATGGTCAAAACGAATTTCTCAAAAAGACAGACTCATTTACAAGTTCGATGAAGAGTATGTTTATATATTCGCTATTGGTGGACATTACGCCGATCATTAGAAAAATATAACATTTTAGTATTTATTTGGGTACGCAGTTTGTGTTGCATAATCGCTTGTTGGACTGAGGCGCTACCTGCTCGGTGTGTCAGAGTTGGTGTTGTTTATACTATGGACTTTACATATATAGAAAGGCTTTTTATGACCTAAGCTATATCAAGCCAATTTCATCGGCATGCCTGTGTATCTAAGCCATCCCTGCGTTGCTCAGTATTTATAATGTTCCTATTAAACCTAATATTTAACAGTTAAGCATTGATATTTTTTCACACACAGCCGCTACTAGCCTGAATGATTAAGCAGGTTAACTCATAACTTTAGGATGGGTGTCACTGTTGTTCTCCTGAGCCGCTAATTATGCTGGACTACGTGAAGAGGACTTGCCTCGAGAGCACACCACCATTTTTGGACGGCTCTTCAAACCTTGAAGCTCAAAGAACTTCTCCTTTCCCGAAAAAGTTTCCAAATATATGTCTGTATGTCCCAGATTTTCCTTTGCTTTAGCAAAAATTTGGCTACCTACCCCTGTTCTTTGAGCTGACTCAATCACGACCAACTCAGCAATCCATGATGTAGCAATATTATCAGACAGAGCTCGAACAAACCCTAGATAGTTGCCACCAACATCACAAGCTACTGAAAAATAAAATGATTGCTTAAACACCGTCTCAGTTCTAATAATCCTAGCATCATCAATAGTTTTCTTACCCCATCCGCAATTATCATAGATTTCGCAAACACGGTAAAAATCTAATTCGTCTAAATCTTCAATAAAGGTGATGCTCATCGTGACTCCTTTGGAACCTAACGAGCCTGCAGAGTAACTCGTTTTTAATTTATTTTTATTGATGTATTAACCATAGCCGAGTTCCTATTTTGATTCAATCGACAACTGACTTTCACGTAAAAATATAAAAAAGGATTTGCTGTTGCTTTAATGGGTATTTTGGAAGGTATGACAGGTGTTTAAGTGGCTTATTTGAGGTGGTAAGGAAATAAACTAGACAGCCACTTTAATTGAGTAAATAAAACTGTGCTACTAAGTTTACTCTTTTAGGCTAAAAACTTATCTCTTTTTATATCATCACTTGCACATCGTTCATTAAGCGAGCGCCTATACTGTGAAACCTAAATTACGCGCATGAAAATAACTGCATAATTGCAGTTTTAACTTTTTACTGAGGACTTTTAACTTTATGCCAGTAGCTTTTCGCTGTTACTGACGTTGCTACGCCGTTTTCTGCTCAAGTGTTCACTGTAACTCTCTTGTGAGGTCGTCCTACCTACTGCGCCATGAAATACGCGCGTAAATTGCGTGGTCAATTTTAACCAGTTTTCTGGGGAGATATTGACTCTTTCTAGTAAAGGTAAATGTGTGCTTTCAATATACCCGCGTTTGCCTTCTCGTATACAACGCCCTGTTAATTCAACCAATTCAAGGTAAGATTTAAGTTCAAACGGTAGCCCTTTTGGCATAATTTGACGTGGCATACCGGCAAAACGCAATAATTTTTTTGGTTGCTTGCCCTCTGTTGCGTTTTCAATGCGTTTTTGTACACTGGTGTAGTCAGATATTTCCGGTGTTTGCGCCATTTTTGCTCTGATTGGGTTTAAATCTACATAGGCCATACAGGCGGCGAGTGCGGCTTCATCTAATAATGCTTGGGATTTAAAGCGGCCTTCCCAAAATCGGCCTGTGCAGTTATCTTCCTTATTGGCTTTACGCGCAATGTCTTCATTTAATAATCGCATAAACCAACTGATACTTGCTAGCCGTTCACGGTATTGGTTTACTGTTTGACTAAAAAAGATAAGTTCAGCTTTACTTAGCTTTTCACCTTGCATGTATTTTTGAGTAAGCAAAGTGCCCTTACAGAGTTTATGCCAACGAATAACAATCGCTTTATCATTTAGTCGATTCGCTTTTTTATCATCTACATACAGGACTAAATGAGTGTGGTTACTCATGACTGCATAGGCACACACATCAATGCAAAATGCCTTCGCCAATGTGAGTAGCTTATCTTCAACCCAGCCTCTGCGATGCTCAAAAGACTTCCCTGTAAAACGGTCTTCCCCGCACAAGAAAGCACGACGAACGCAACGTGAAATACAGTGATAATACTTTGTATCAACCAAACTTACTTGACGCCTTCTTGCAATTGCCATGTGACACCCAGATTATATTTTGCACTAACTCAAAGTTAGTGCAAAATATAAAAAATACAAACTTTAGGATGGGTGTCATCGTTGTTCGTTCTAACTCAAAGTTAGTGCAAAATATAAAAAATACAAACTTTAGGATGGGTGTCATCGTTGTTCGTTACTCAAAACACAGGCATAAATTTAACTTTTTCAGCGTCCGGTTATCGCTCTTTGCCGAAGTTCAGCTCAGTGTGAATCGAAGTCGGTCAAGAGTTATAATGTCTGAAGTCAATATTTGCTCCCTTAGGTACTCAAGACAGACGACAAAGAATATTAAATTATTTCAAAATTCAAAAAGACAAAGCTGAAAAAGAAATGGTAATTAAATAAAACAAAAATAACCGTTCAAAGTTAAAACCAACTTACAAATAAGTTCGCTATTAGCGAACTTTATTCTTGCTATTTATAAATTGCTATTGTAAGGTTATCTTGCGAATACATAGAGAAGAACTCGCCAAGTGTATATTGAGTATTTATTTATACTCGTGGAAAGATAATATCTTTCTGACCTCTTCCTGCGCACTTCCTGCTCCCCCTTGGAACCTTATGGTATCAATGGTAAGTATCGTGAAATTAAGCGTAGGAAGGACAACGTGGGGCGAAGAACCACGTTGTGAAAATCAGGGGTTAACTGTTGGACATTCTCACTTCCTTAAATTAGGGCGAAGCTTTATTCAATTTCGGATAAAGTAATTTAAGGAGCAGAAAATGCACAAAAAAAATGATATTCGTGTTCAACAGACACAGCAAGAAGAAAAACCTAAAAAGACTAAACCCGTAGCTTGGAAACTTTTTACGTGGTCAGTAGCAATTGGCAAATTTATTTATCGAGTTTGGCGATTCTTTGAAGGTGACTCCGACAGTTAGTGTTCCCCTTTTTTTTTCAAAAAAAGAGAAATATTATGATACATAGAGCATTAAAGGTAGTTAGACAATTTCACGAGCTAAAACAAAATGAATTAGCTGAACAGCTAGATATATCTAAGTCATATCTGTCTGAAATTGAAACAGGAAAAAAACCTGCAAGTCTTGAATTATTAAACAAATATTCAAAGGTTTTTGATATTCCTGTTTCTTCTTTGATCTTTTTTTCTGAAAACATAGGCAAGGAACAACTTTCTTCAAGTAAATTTAAAAAAGTTGTAGCTTTAAAAATAGTTAATGTAATGGAATGGTTTATAGCAAAAAATGAGAAACAGCAGATCAAAGCTTAAAATAAACTCCAATAGTAAAAAACATTCAATAAATCAATCACCGTTTTTTAAGCTAAAAACAAAAAAAAAGTTAATTGAATTATTAGGTTTAGCTTCGTCTGAGTTATCAATAGCTAAAAAAGACATTGGTAATTATGTTGTTTTTGAGCAAATGGGTAACAATGGTAAATCTCGCACTATTCAACACCCCAAAGACAAACAAAATGAAATTCACAATAGAATTGCAAATTTATTAACAAGAATCGAATTGCCTGCATATTTGCATTCAGGCAGAAAAAAACACTCACACATAACAAATGCGACTCAGCATTTAGGCTCTAAAAAAGTTCTAACGACTGATATAAAATCATTTTTTCAATCAACAACTAAAAAAATGGTATTTAATTTTTTTAATCGAAAATTACTTTGTTCGCCTGACGTTTCTCATATCCTATCCTGTATATGTACTTTTAACGGTCATATTCCCACGGGTAGTCAATTGAGTATGCCTCTGGCGTTTTGGGCTAATATTGATATGTTTGAGAGGTTAGAGAACTTATCGTCCTCTCTTAATGTAGATATGACTGTCTATGTAGACGATTTAACTTTTTCAGGAGAACAAGTTAACAGGCGTTTCTTATCATTAATTAAAAAAATAATCATTTCAAGCGGTCAAGTTCCCCACCCTTTAAAAACTAAATTATTTAAAAAGAATGATTTAAAAATTATAACGGGTGTTGCTCTTAAAGAAGATAAAACCCTTATTACAAATAAACAGCATATGTTAATTTACCAATCTTTTGAAAGCTGGAAAGGCTGTCGGGATGAACCTGTAATTGCAAATTATGTAATGCCTAAGCTGCTTGGTCGGTTAAATGCTCTATCAGGGATAGACCCAAAGTTAAAAGACAAAGCTAAAAGTTTAATAAATTATAAACCTACCTCCTTACTTTGAGTGAGTTTCAGGCATAGAAAAGCCAATCCTAAGATTGGCTAATTTTGTTCACAACGGTGGGTGGTACCAGTGGTCGGAGCCGACATTATGTTCGATTAAGATCGTTAACCCTTTGATTTTACTAAAATGCTTATACTTTAATATAAGATCAGACTATATTACCACATTAAAAACTCTCAGGGGCTGTGCGCTTTGGATCACTTGATTCTACTCCCGTAAAGCATAGTCTTTGCACTTTTCTACATGACTTCATAAATCATAATGTATCAATGTCCGTTTTTCACTCATACCCGAATTCTTTGTAGCGAGCTAAGCTTAAAACTCCATAAACACCGGAGTACAACTAATGCACCAGTTAACTATATATCAGCCTAAAGAGCCTTGGAATAAAAATAAGCTTGTAGGACAAAAGTTACCTCTAAAATTACAGCAAATATGGGCTATCCGAATACGACTGGAACTTTTTCATAAAATAAGAGATCTAGCACTATTTAACCTAGCCATAGATAGCAAACTAAGAGGGTGTGATTTAGTTTCACAAAAGTTAATGACATCGCACATGGTAAAACAATCCAATCACGTGCAATAGTCTTTCAAAAAAAGACTGGTATGCCTGTTCAATTTAAAATTACTGGAAATACAAGAAAATCAATTGTGCCGCTCATAGATCAATTTTCTCTCAATTCTTATGATTACTTGTTTAAATCACGAATTCATTCCTCTGAACACCTTTCAACCCGTCAATATGGACGTATAGTTGACTCTTGGGTCACCTCAATTGGGTTAGATAAGACTCAATATGGTACTCATTCTATGAGACGTACCAAACCATCACTAATTTACAAAAACCTAAAAATTTAAGAGCCTGTCAGCTTCTACTTGGCCATAGAAATTAGAAAGCACTGTCAGGTACTTGGGAATAGAAGTTGATGATGCGTTAGAAGTATCAGAACAGATAGATGCTTAAATTTGAACCTAAGCCAGACTCAAAGTTAGAGTCTGGCACGTGCCATGAACGGACGGTCGTAACCTTAGATTTTTGTTATACCTCGGAGAATTTAATACACCTAAGAGTGTATTAAGGTACACATGTGGGTGTAATTATACCGTTGACAGTAAGTGTAAGGGGCGCTAATATGACGCCCATACTTCAAGTGGAGATTCAACTTTGCCATACACAGCGGAACAGACAGCAGAAAGGTTAGCTTTTGCGATCCAAAAACGTAGTGAGGAATCTGCAATTACACGATTTCAACTTTCATTAAAAGGTATTGGTGAAATGTCAGAAAAAGAAATTGTTGATAAAGTATTTTTATCATCACTGTCATCTGAGTTACTTAATAAGTCGTGGTGCATGTTTCAAGTTTCCAGCACTAGTTATAGCTTTATTCAACTAGATTCAGCCCAAAAATTCAGAAAATTAAGCGGTCAAAGGTTATCAACACTAATTGATAGTTAAGGCATATACCATGAAAAAAAGTAAAGTTAGCTCATTTGGTTTAAAAATAAGACTAAAAAAGATTATTCAACCGAGTAAGAAGAAACGTATAGCAAGTACAATTAGGGATATAAATATGGATTACCACCCTAAAGGTTTTGCAGGAAATACGGGGTGGTCAAATACATTTTTAACAAACGAGCTAGGGTTTTCATGGTATTTTAAATCACAAGATGATAGAGATGAAGCTTACAATGAATTTATCGGATTTATAAATAAGAACTTGCTCAATAAAATGGATATTGCTTTTCTAGATAATGTACAAAGTAGAAATAAAGTTTTTTATAAAAGAGTAAAGCGACTAGCTTAACGTTACTGAATTAGAGGCATAACGCCGCGTTGATCAGCGTAGCGGAATCGAGCTAACTGTTACGAATCCGCCTTAAACGCCTTGTTAGCCGAATTTAAAACGGCACCCTTCTTAGTGGAACATCTCTATGAACGAAATACCTAAGCTCTTCCGCACTTAACCTATTGAAGTACTGATAATTAGTTTTAGGATCATGTTGGTCAATGAGATCTGTTGAGTAAAACTCAACATCATTATTAGCAAGCGTTGAAAACCCCTCAACATCAATTAGATAATTGCTACCATCTACAGAAGGCAACCAACCCTTTCTAAGGGCTTCATATGCCAAAATCCAATTTTCAGTTTTTAATTCATTTTTATTCATTAAACTTTCCCAAAGAGGGAAGTTATAGGTTGTTGCAATTAAGCCTCTATTTCTTGCATCTAAAGTTAACAGTGCAATAAATGGATTTTCTACTTTTTCCAGCTCTAATAATGCTTCATCATCAAAACTTTGTGACAGTAAAATCATTCCAAATATTGACCAACAAACTTCACTTGTATGGCCCTGCCTACAATTTTCAATAATAATAAACTGTAAGGTTCTCTTAACCTCGGCTAGGTCAACATTCACACCAGCTGATTTATAAAACGCTATGAAATCTATGATGATAGGCAGTGTAGAAGGCTCTGCCGTAGCCCACTGCAATAATATCCGTTGGTATAAAGGGTAATTATTCGCTCTAACAATATGTGATGAAGTACGAATTACAGCATACTTCAAAACTGGTTCACTAGGCTCTTTTTCCAAAAAATTCATAGTGAGATCAAAGAATGACAATAATGACCTTTTTTGAACTGCATCTGTGGACATATTGATTTTATATTTTTGCAGCTCATGAAGCCATTGTGGGTCTATCTCTTCTGGGAGTTTAGTGATTTCGGTTTTAGACGAGTTTAACTCTAGCTCGTATGATGAAAGAACCTCTTGTAGCACAGAAAGAATTTCTTCTGCTTCTTGTAGTGTTTTACATCCAAACTCAAAATCATCAATATACCTATGGTAATTATTACCAATTTTGCTAATCAACTTCTCATCAATTTCAGACATTATTAATTCAGCAATGGCATATGATGTATCGCTTCCAATTGGAATCCCTTTAGTCTGTTGATCCTGTCCATTTCGGACAACCAAATCTATTTTATTTCCTAAGTTATTTTGAAAATAACGATTTTGCTTAGCTACTGCTTTTGAATGGATTGCCCACGGAATACTATGGGTATAAATAGTAGAGTAAAAATTAGCTATGTCTGCTTTAAGTAAGTACTTAGAAGCTGTTCTAGTTCTGAGCTTTTCATCAGGTAGAACTCCAAACCCTTTATCCCACTTTAAAGCCCTAGAAGAATTATCAACAACAGGTTTGCTTAAAGATTGATTTGAACGATCATAGACCAATTCGAAATCAGCCCAGTTGTTAGCTAATAATTGAGATATGTGAAAGTAATTTATTGGGTTTGGAACAGCCAAAGGTCGCCTTAACTTACCTCTTCGGGCTAAATTATATTTCGCACAAATACTGGTATATTTAGGTCCTCTATTACCATAAGAAAATGGCGGGGTATTTTGATTCGTCACATTTAATAAGGCATCACCATAACTTACGGTTGTAAATGGGACTGGTAATTCAGCTGGGAAATATCCTTTTTTTAATAACTTTTCTAGCACATAAACTCCTTAGTGCATATATTCGGCTAACGTCTTAGTATTTATACGTTACGTTGTTTGTATCGTATAAATACCTTGTTGAACGAAGCATACTCCTCACTCAACATTTTTATTGGTATGCTTAATGCTATAGGAATTCTCTTTTTTAGGGAAGTCGTTGATTGCAGTTTTATTGGACACCCTTTTACTACTAGACGGGTTAGTTACTGTTCATTAATTTCATTTCTACGCTTTTTTATAGCGTTTCTGCCTGCTGTTATCTTTTTTGCTTCTTTTAGGCAGCACCACATCTAAGCTGATCCTCTGTTACACCAACTTAGTTAACGAGTTATTTTTAACGGTTCGACTGACTATTAACCACTATTCATTATGATGCTTCCCGTCGCTAGGCCGTCTATTTTTGCATCCTTTATACAGAGGCTTTTCAGTATCAGCCGCCCTTGCTTACATGATGGACACGGCCAATTAACGCTAACCGGCACTGTTGTCTCTGACTTTCCTTGATTTACAGCCTCATACTTACCTGTTTGTGCGCTGATAATATCCCGCTTTTTGGCTCTACACACACTGGCTAAAAAACCGTAGTGTCGTATTCGCATAAATCCACTTGGGAGCACATGCAGTAATTGGATAAAACACAAACCACTTCTATATGCACAGTTATTTATTTTTGGAGATTCCCCCTATGAAGTCACCTTTTTTAACTGTGATTTCGGAAAAAATGTATTTAAAGCGCTATGCTAAAATTGGATAAATAAACTAGACAGCCACTTTAATTGAGCAAATAAAACTGCGCTACTAAGTTTACTATTTTGGGCTAAAAACTTGTCTCTTTGTATATCATAACCCGCACATCGTTCATTAAGTGAGCGCCTATCACTGTTAAACCTAAATTACACGCATAAAAATAACCGCATAATTGCAGTTCTAACTTTTTACTGGGGACTTTTAACTTTATGCCAGCAGCTTTTCGCTGTTGCTGACGTTGCTACGCCGTTTTCTGTTCAAGTGTTCACAGTAACTCTTTTATGAGGTCGTCCTACCCTCTGCGCCATGAAATACGCGAGTAAATTCCGTGCTCAGTTTTCTGGTGAAATATTGACTCTTTCTAGTAAAGGTAAATGTGTACTCTCAATATACCCGCGCTTGCCTTCTCGTATACAACGCCATGTTAATTCATGACCTCGAAAAATAATCTGGTTAATAGGATCTCCACATACTCATCATACGCGTTTGGTTTATAGACATTGCAATAGTAGACATATACTAATTACGCCCTAGTCATTGTCTCGTTTTTTCATTTCAGTGACGATCATTTCTATCATTTGTCGCTTTATTGCTGCTTGCTCAGTTTGCATTTCGCCCAACTGCTTTACCAATAAGTCTATTTGCGCTTGCTGTTGGCTATTTTTATATTTTTTAGCGCCAATGTGCTCTACTTCAACAGTAAGGCTTTGCTCTAATGAGCTTACCTGTACGTCTGTAAATTGGGCTTGTGAGCTTTCAAGTTGTAAGTGGCGCTGAATGGGGTTTTGGTTTAATTTATTAATTTGTTCTTGGAGCACAGTAATTTTTTGGGCGAAATTTTCATAGATTTTTTCGAGATTTTTATATTGCTCACCAAAGCTAACATCGTCATCGCTGTACTCTTGCGCTTTATCATCTAAAAACTCAGATAAAATATACGCTGGCTCTTCTTCGTCTTGCTGTTCTTTCTTTTCGAGGTGCATTTCGTAGCGGCTTTTGTAACCTTGCGCTTCAGGGGGGGTGATTACGGGTAATATTTTCATTATTTCATCCTTAAAATAACCAAAGTGTTAGTTGGTTCTATATCGGCATAAAATAAAAAAACTTGAGGAAAAAGAGTCCGGCTTGGTAATGTCACCAAGCCTAGGGCGTACTTTATATAAAGGGATAATTATTCTAAGATTCTATTTTCAGTAACTCTACTTCAAATATTAGTAACGAAGCGGGTGCAATGCTGCCAACTCGCTTTTCGCCATACGCTAATTGGTGTGGAATAAAAAAGGTGTATTTATCCCCCTCACCCATCAGCTGCAGGCCTTCTGTCCAGCCTTTAATAACTTGGTGTAAACCAAAACTAATTGGGCTATTGCGATCAACCGAGCTATCAAAAACACTGCCATCAATTAAAGTGCCGTGATAATGCACATTTACCATACTAGTTGGGCTTGGTTTTGTTTCGCTACCACTGCTATGAATTACTTTATATTGCAAGCCAGAGGCCGTTTTTTGCACCCCTTCCACTTTGCTGTTAGCAACTAAGAAATCCGCTTCAATTTGCGCATTAACGATTGCTTGTTGCTTAGTTTTTTTACTGTTTCTAAAAATAAAAAAGCAGAGTGTGACGATCATCATCGCCAGTATAATGTTGATCATGATTCTTCTTTCTCGTCTTCTTTTTCGTCACTGTCGCCATTAACAATATCAGCAATATCATTTAAACGTGCTAAAGCAATGCCGTTAACTGAGTTTTCAGGGTATTGACCATCTCGTAGGTCACCCGCTTCCATATTCATTAATACATTAAGCGCTTGATCAACGGTCTCTACAGCATAAATATGAAACTTACCCAACTCAACAGCAGCCAATATTTCATCATCTAACACCAAGTTAACTTGGTTTGATTTTGGAATAATAACGCCCTGTCCAGATGTTAAACCACGCATTTTGCATAGCTTAAAAAAGCCTTCGATTTTTTCGTTCACGCCACCAATGGCTTGCACATCACCATGTTGGTTTATTGAGCCAGTAAGCGCAATTGATTGACTAAGAGGCAAACTAGTAATAGCCGATATAAGTGCGCATAGCTCAGCTAACGATGCGCTGTCGCCGTCAATGTAGCCGTAGCTTTGCTCAATAGCGATATTCGCACTGAGCGTTAGGCTAAATTGTTGCGCGTATTTATTACCTAAGTAACCGGTTAAAAGCATTACACCTTTAGAGTGAATAGCTTTGCCCAGTTCAGCTTCGCGTTCTACGTCAATTACACCATCGGCACCGGCGTAAACCGTTGCCGTAATACGTGCTGGTGTACCAAATGAAGTATCGCCAATATGTAATACCGTTAAACCATTTACTTTACCCACGGCTTGGCCGTCGGTTGCAATTAATGTGTGGCCTTCTTTGATATCGCTGAGCATATTTTCACTGATCTGCCCGGTGCGGTATTGCTTGCCTTCAATAGCTTCATCAATATGGTGCGCGTCAATTAAGGTTAAATTATCTTGTTTGGTATAAAAGCTTGCTTCAGCCACCAGCTCCAGTACATCAGCAAAACGCGCAGATAATTTATTATGATGCTCTGCTTGGCGATAACTAAATTTAAGTAATCGTGCCATTGCCTCATCTGTTAATGTGCATTTTAACGTACCTTGGCAATATTCAATCACCTTGGTAATAAATTGGTATTGCAACTTATCACTGCTTGGCAAGTAATAATCAAAGTCTGCAAGCACCCTAAATAACTCAGCAAATTCTTCATCGTATTCACCTATGGTGTAATACAAATCACGTGAGCCTAACAGAATAATTTTTACATCAAGCGGAATAAGCTGCGGGCGCAGTGTAAAACTACTGCCTACAGCGTTATCTTGGTATGGTAAATCATTTTTAATTTGGTGGGTTTTAAGTGATAGCTTTAAGCCATCCCACACCAATGGATTTGCCATCACTTTTTCAGCGTCCATAATTAAATAGCCGCCATTAGCGCGATGCAATGCCCCAGGCTGAATTGAACGGTAACTGGTTATAAGTGAACCTTGCGACGCTGCATATTCTATTTTGCCAAAAATGTTGCCAAAGGTTGGGTTGGGTTCGTACACCACTGGTGCAGCATCCCCTTCTTTAAACTCGACTAAAATATTGGGTGCAAAAAAGTCAGTAAGCATGCCTTTACGGTCAAAATCTTCTTTGTTTTCGTCGCTTTCGTCTTCATCATCGAGCCACTCAAGCACCGCGTCGATAATTTCTACGCGAATATCTTTTAAGTAACGCAGTACACCTATGTGGGCTGCGTATTTATGCTCTAGGTCTTTTAATAATGGTTTTGTAGCAAGCTCTGCCGTAGACTTTTTCAAGTTACGTAATTTTTCAGACGATTCGCGCTTCCAACGTGGCAACTCTATAAGCGCTTCTATTAAAGCATCTTCAAGTTTTTCAATTTTTTCGTAAAACTGTTCTCGTAGTTCGTCATCCAGCGCGGCAAATTCAGCGTCACTGAGCTGCTTTCCATCTACAAGTGGTGCAAAACCAACAACACTTTTTTCTTCAATTAAGGCAACACTTTGCTCTAGCGCTGCGACTTCCACTTCGGTAATGGCGGCATCGTATGCATCGTTAAATTCACGATCGATTTTCTTCTTCTTACGTTGATACGCAGGATTATCAAATGCAGCCGGAAAGGTATCAAGTACTTCGTCGATAAATGAGTCAATGTCGTCAGCTAACTGCTTGCTTTGCCCAGCTTGTAAAAACATAGCAATGGGTTCACGGTGATCATCGTAATTATTAACATATAACCATTCATTTGGAGTCGGACGACCTTTACTGTGCGCTTGAAGCTTATCTTTTACAAGCGTGAAACGCCCGTGAGCGGCCTCCCCCATTACATATACGTTATAGCCGGGAAGCTCCATTCCTAATGAAAAATCCAACGCACTTTGAGCACGTTGCTGACCTATAAAAGTCAACGTTTCGGGATATGGATTGCTCATGCACGTTTGTACATGATTAAGTGAAATGGTCGGCGCAAGGGCAGACACAGGTAATGGCAACAGTTTCTTCGTCATTCTAACTTCTTTTTATACCAACATATTCGCTGATTTTTAGGTTCTACACAGGGCCAACATTCACCCTATATAAATGTATTTAGGGCTGTAGTGCCTTACGGCTAAAGTAGATACCATCACACTTTGTACACGCGCTAATTTGCGTTGCATGGTAAATATCATAACTATGGTTACAATTCTTACATACTAATGTGCCCATTGCTATCCATTCACCTTGGTGATACACCCCATTGTGCTTAAAATCTTGATTTAATGCTTGCCATTCAAGCTGAGTTTTATCTTCAATATGTGAAAGTTCATACCAAAAAGACTCTTTAAGCTCTTGCCATGCGAGAGAGTCGTAGTGTTTTTCGTGCTGTTGAATGTGATCAATATCGCGCTTTAGGTATTCACGATACAAAATGAGTTTTTCTTGACCTAATTGCTTAAGCGCTTGTTCGGATTCTACAAAGCGGTTAATTGCGGCTTTAACTTCATGCTCATTGACGTCTTTTAACCAGGCACTTAAATCAGTTAACCATGCTTTATAATCAGCCATAATTTACTCCTGCAAAATTGTGTTTAGCGAGCCTATACCCTATACGAGTATAGGTTAACCTGCCCTGAAAACTAATTTAGTGATGATTTTATAAAATCCGCCGATTTGACGCTGTAATTAGTGTTTTTTTTGGGGTATCCTAACGACAATTTTTTATTAGTTTGCAAGAAGTCTGGAATCGTAGATGCAAGAGCAATATAACCCGCAAGATATAGAGTCAAAAGTCCAAGCCTACTGGGAAGAAAACCAAGTATTTAAAGCCACTGAAGACGAGAGCAAAGAAAAGTATTACTGCCTTTCTATGTTCCCATACCCAAGCGGCCGACTCCACATGGGTCATGTGCGTAACTACACCATTGGTGATGTTGTTTCTCGCTTCCAACGCTTACAAGGCAAAAACGTAATGCAACCTATGGGTTGGGATGCGTTTGGTCTTCCTGCAGAAAATGCGGCAATTAAAAATAAAACAGCCCCTGCAAAATGGACTTACGAAAATATTGATTACATGCGTACTCAACTTAAGCAGTTAGGTTTTGGCTATGACTGGGATCGCGAAATTGCAACTTGTCACCCAGATTATTACAAGTGGGAACAATGGTTTTTCACTAAGCTATACGAAAAAGGCTTAGTATATAAAAAAATGTCAACGGTTAACTGGGATCCAGTAGATCAAACAGTACTTGCTAACGAGCAGGTTATTGATGGTCGCGGTTGGCGCTCTGGTGCAGTTGTTGAGCAAAAAGAAATTCCACAGTGGTTTATTAAAATCACTGACTACGCACAAGAATTACTTGACGATTTAGATAAGCTAGAAGACTGGCCTGAGCAAGTTAAAACGATGCAACGTAACTGGATTGGCCGCTCTGAAGGGCTAGACATTGAGTTTACACGCACGGATAACAACGAAAAATTCAGCGTTTATACGACGCGTCCAGATACATTTATGGGTGTAACTTACCTTGCAGTTGCAGGCGCACACCCAATTGCACAAGAAGCGGCTAAAAACAGCGATGCTATCGCTATGTTTGTTGATGAATGTAAAAACACCAAAGTTGCTGAAGCAGATATGGCAACAATGGAGAAAAAAGGCATCGCAACAGGTTTTTTTGCCACTCATCCATTAACAGGCGAACAAGTGCCTATTTGGGTTGCTAACTTTGTATTAATGCATTACGGCTCAGGCGCAGTAATGGCAGTACCGGCGCACGACCAACGTGATTTTGAATTTGCGACTGCTTATGGCTTAGATATCAAGCAAGTTATCGCACCTGCTACAGGGTCAGATCTTGACGTTAATTTAAAAGAAGCCGCTTTCACTGAAAAAGGCGTACTTGTTAACTCTGGTGAATTTGACGGCCTTGATTTTGAAGGCGCATTTAACGCTGTTGCCGATAAACTTGAAGCACTGGGTGTGGGTGAGCGTAAAGTAAACTTCCGTCTGCGTGATTGGGGCGTTAGCCGCCAACGTTATTGGGGCTCTCCAATCCCCATGCTAAGCGACGAAGAAGGTAACGAATTAGCTGCAACTGAAGAGATGCTACCGGTACGCTTACCAGAGGACGTAGTAATGAATGGTGTTACATCACCAATCAAAGCTGATCCTAACTGGGCAAAAACCACCGTTAATGGTAAACCTGCATTTCATGAAACAGATACCTTTGACACCTTTATGGAATCATCATGGTACTACGCTCGTTACTGTAGCCCACGCCACGACGAAGGCATGCTTGATCCCGCGGCTGCAAACTACTGGTTACCAGTAAACCAATATATTGGTGGTATTGAGCACGCAATTTTGCACTTATTGTATTCGCGCTTTTTCCACAAATTATTACGTGACTTTGGCTTGGTAAACTCAGATGAGCCATTTGATCGCTTACTATGTCAAGGCATGGTGCTTGCTGAAACTTTCTATCGTAAGGATGAAAAAGGCGGCGACATTTGGATATCTCCAAGTGATGTTAATACTGAAACCGATGAAAAAGGCCGCGTTACTAAAGCATGGCATAAAGAAGACGGCGAGCCAGTATTCTCATCAGGCATGAGCAAAATGTCTAAGTCAAAGAACAACGGTATTGACCCACAGCAAGTTATTGCTCAATACGGCGCAGATACGGTACGTTTGTTTATGATGTTTACCGCACCACCTGAGCAAACACTTGAATGGTCTGATACGGGTGTTGAGGGCGCACATCGTTTTATTAAACGTGTGTGGAAATACGCGGTTGATGTAAACACGGTAGGTTTCCAAGCACTCGATAAAGCAGCCTTAAACAACGAGCAAAAAGTGCTACGTCGTGAACTACATAAAGCCATTGCAAAAGTGACTGATGATGTTTCACGTCGTCAAACTTTCAATACGGCCATTGCTGCAATCATGGAAATTTCCAACAAATTGTTAAAAGCGCCATTAACTGACACCCAAGATGTTGCGATTGCTAATGAAGCACTTGAAGCATTGCTAATTATGCTTGCGCCAATCACTCCGCATTTGTCACATCAATTATGGCAAGAGCTTGGTAAAGAAGGCGATATTTTAGATGCATCTTGGCCTGTAGTGGATGAGTTAGCACTTGTTGAAGATGAAAAATTAATCATCGTACAAGTAAACGGCAAACTACGCGCTAAATTAACCGTCCCAGCAGATGCAACTAAAGAACAAGTAGAAGCACTTGCTTTTGCCGAATCAAACGTGACTAAGTTTACTGATGGCGTAACTATCCGCAAGGTTATTTATGTACCAGGTAAACTACTTAACGTGGTTGCTAACTAATTATGGCAGCATTTAATGCCATTAAAAACGGACTAGCCTTAGCGCTAGTCTGTTTTTTGTTATCAGGCTGTGGTTTCCACTTAAAAAAAGCATCTAGTTTACCTGATGACCTAACCACCTTAACATTAAGCGGTGATGACGAAAGATCTGCGTTATTTGCCATGCTTGATAAAGAACTCACCCTAAGTAAAGTTGAGTTACTGTCTGCCCCTAAAAAAAATGTTGCTCAGCTGTATTTATTTAAAGATAGCTTATCGCGTCAAACGTTATCGCTATTTAAAAATGGTCAAGTAGCTGAGTATGAATTAGCTTACAGTGTACGTTATTTAGTTAAACGTCCAGGTCAGCAAGCAATTGAAAAAAGCTTTGAACTTTATCGTAATTATCAGGACGACCCTGATAATGCGTTAGCTAAAGCAAAAGAATTCGATTTGCTGCTCAACGAAATTCGCAAACAAGCGAGCCGTAGAATTGTCAGAGAGCTTGCTCAACTGTAATGCGACTTTACGCTAATCAACTCTCTGGCCAATTAAACAAAAACCTACACCCATTTTATTTGGTGTTTGGTGAAGAGCCATTTCAAGTTGCACAATGTGCGCAACAAATTCGTACTGCTGCAAAACAGCAAGGTTTTGATGAAGTAATTAAACTCACCTTAATGCAGGGCTTTGATTGGCAAGAATTAGTAGCTCAATACCAAAGTATGTCGTTATTTAGTGCCCGCACGTTAATTGAACTTGATCTTAATTTTCAAAAACCTGGTACTGTTGGCAGCCAAACATTTAAACGTTTGGTTGAATTGAGTAACCCCGATACGGTATTAATAGTGACTGGCGCTAAAGCCAGCCAAGATATTCAACGCAGTGCGTGGTTTAAAGCATTAGATAAACAAGGCGCATTTGTACCCTGTTACCCGCTTACGGGAAACCACTTATCGCGCTGGCTTGATGACCAATGCTATCGCTTAAAAGTAAATATGCAGGCCGATGCTAAAAAAACACTACTTGATGCCACTGAAGGTAATTTATTAGCCTGTTTTCAAGAGCTCGAAAAGCTGTCGTTACTATATTCAAGTGAGCCAATAAGCCAACAACAGGTATTGCAAGGGCTACTTAATCAAGCCAAATTTGATATTTTTGATTTAAGTGATGCACTCTTACAAGGTAATGCTCAGCAAGCAATTAAAGTACTCAACAAACTCGCAAGCGATAATACTGAAGCTGTGAGCATTTTATGGACTGTGAGCAAAGAAGCGAATACTTTACTCAGCTTGCAATTAGGCTTACAACAGGGTGAACAACTGGCAGCCTTATTTAAACAAAAAGCTATTTGGAAAAATCAACAAGTTCCCGTTCAACAAGCACTTAATCGCTTATCAATTCAAACGCTTGAGCATATTATTTTGTTACTTGCGCAATTTGATGCCAGTTATAAACAAGGTCACTTAGTAAGGCCTTATCAAGCACTTGCTCATATTTGTTTGGTATTTTGCCAACCATTGGCAATGCCTCTGCCAGCACATCCACTCAATTAATCATTAGGATATAAAGATGATTGCGCTGTTTGGTGGTACTTTTGACCCTATTCATTTAGGCCATATTAATATGGCAAAACACTGTATTGAAGAATTTAATTTAGATACTTTGTATTTTATGCCATGCGCACTGCCTGCTCATAAAGCCGCACCAGGTATCAGCACTGAACATCGTATTGCAATGCTAAATGCGGCTATTGCGCCCTACCCTTTTTTTGAACTTGATTTACGCGAGTTAAATCGCACTGGGCCTTCTTACACTTTATTAAGTCTGCAAGAATTACGCGCAGAATACCCAAATAAACCATTGCTATTTTTAATTGGTATGGATTCATTTAATAACTTAGATAAATGGTTTGAATGGCAAACCATTACCACACTTTGCCACATTGTGGTGTTCCAACGTCCAGATCTTACGTGTAGCGCAAGCGACGCGCTATTGGCTTACAAAAAATCAGCACTTTGCACCGATATTAAAGAGCTTACAACACAGCTTGGCGGAAAATTATACTTTTTACCCGGTGAGGAGCATGCAATTTCATCAAGTGACATTCGCAGCGCCATTAAAAATAATAAACATTTCAATGAACTTCTTCCCCATAGCGTGTGTCAGTATATTCAATCACATCAGCTTTATCTAAGTGATGAATAAATACCAGTTGCGTGATAAAATAACAGCTATTCACTTTTAAATGAGATAACACCTTGGATACGAAACAACTACTCGCCTTTGCAATAGATAAAATTGACGATATGAAAGCACGTGACATAGTTAATATTGATGTAAGCGAAAAATCAGATATCACAGACTACATGGTTGTGTGCTCTGGTACTTCTAAGCGCCATGTATTGTCAATTGCTGATCATTTAGCAAAAGAAGCTCGTCACGCAGGTCAAGAGCCTTTAGGTTATGAAGGCCAAAGCGATGGTGAATGGGCTCTGATTGATTTAGGCGATGTAATCGTACACGTTATGCAAGATCAAGCACGTAGCTATTACGACCTCGAAAAACTATGGGGCTAAGTGCCACTTAATTTTAACTGAGCTTGGATGTAACACGTGAAAATACAAATGATTGCAGTTGGCACTAAAATGCCAGCATGGGTAGAAACTGGCTTTGCACAATACCAACGTCGTTTTCCTAAAGATATGGCCTTAGAACTTATTGAGATCCCAGCTGGAAAACGTGGCAAAAATGCCGATATCAAGCGTATCTTGCATATTGAAGGTGAAAAAACCTTAGCTGCTATTCCCAAAGGCAATCGTATTGTCACCCTTGAAGTAACAGGTAAAGCACTTGATACTCACCAATTAGCAAAAAGCATGGAAAAGTGGCAACTGGATGGCCGCGATGTGAGTTTGCTAATTGGCGGCCCTGAAGGTTTGGCGCCAGAATGTATCGCAGCCTCAGAGCAAAAATGGTCACTATCAAATTTGACCCTACCGCATCCGCTGGTAAGAATTATTGTTGCAGAAAGCTTATATAGAGGCTGGAGCTTAAACAATAACCACCCATATCACCGCGAGTAACATTTACTCATGCTCAAAAAAAGGCCCACGATCCGAGACCACTCAGCAGAAGCTAATCTGTTTGCTCGTCGCGCATTTGTGGGTTTTGTTTTTGTAACTCTACTGGTCGCGGTTTTACTTTCTAATTTATACACTATTCAAGTTGATGATCATCAAGATTATCAAACGCGTTCAAACGATAACCGTATTAAAGTTATCCCTATCGCCCCAAATCGTGGCTTAATTTATGACCGTAACGGTGTATTACTCGCAGAAAATAAACCGGTCTATAATTTAGAGGTCATACCTGAAGACGTTGATGACCTTGATGCATCACTGGCAGCTTTAACACAATTTATAGATATTTCAGAGCAACAAAAAAATGATTTTCTCGATGATATAAAAAATAATCGTCGCTTTAAAAGCCAAGTACTCAAGGCGCGTTTAAATGAAGAGGAAGTCGCTAAGTTTTCAGTTAATCAACACAAATACCCCGGTTTTAGTATCGAAGCTCGCTTAGCGCGTTACTACCCCTTTGGCGATACCCTTACGCATGCACTCGGTTATGTTGCAAAGCTTAATAAAAAAGAACTTTCTAAACTTATATCTGAAGATCAAGGCACTAACTATCGCGCAACTCACGATATTGGCAAGCTTGGCATTGAAAAATATTATGAGCGTTTATTACACGGCCAAGTAGGTTCACAGCGAGTTGAAGTTAATAATCGTGGTCGTATTATTCGCACATTAAGTATGACTGCACCTGAACCGGGCCACGATCTTGTACTAACGCTTGATATAGGTTTACAACAAATAGCTCAACATACTTTAAAAGATATGCGTGGCGCTGTTGTTGTTATGGATGCAAAAGATGGTGGAATACTCGCACTGTATTCAAATCCTAGCTATGACCCTAATTTATTTGTACATGGTATCAGTAGTAAAAATTATAAAGCACTATTAAACCCTGATCGCCCTTTAATAAACCGCACGACTCAAGGACGTTACGCCCCAGCTTCAACTGTCAAACCTCATATGGCAATTTTAGCCTTAGAGGAAGGCTTAGTCACTGAGCACACCAAAATGTGGGACCCTGGTTTTTTCCAAATACCTAATGTTGAGCACAAATGGCGAGATTGGAAGCGCTGGGGTCATGGCCATGTTGATGTCTATAAAGCCATTGAAGAATCATGCGATACTTATTTTTATGATGCTGCCTATCGTTTAGGGATCACAAAAATTAGTGATTTTATGGCGCAGTTTGGTTTTGGTGATTTAACGGGCATAGATATCCATGAAGAAACCACCGCTATTTTACCATCTAAAGAGTGGAAAGAAGGCCGTTTTAAAGAGTCATGGTGGCGTGGTGATACAATTTCTGTTGGTATTGGTCAGGGCTATTGGACAGCAACCCCCATTCAAATTGCTAACGCAACAAATATACTTGTTAATAAAGGCGAACATCGCCCACCTCACTTGGTACAAGTGGCAAAACAAGAAGACCAAGTAACACCGATTATAAATGAAGAAAAACCACCTGTTATCCTCAAGGATGCAAAGCATTGGCAAATAGCATTAGATGCAATGCATAACACGGTTCATAAAACGACAGGCACAGCTCATAAAGCATTCAAAGGTGTAAATTACGATCCTGCTGGTAAAACAGGCACCGCGCAATTAGTGAGCATTGCTCAAGGTGAGCGTTACGATGCTGACGCGATAAAAGAACGCCACCGCGACAACGCTATTTATATCGGCTTTGCCCCATATAATGATCCACAAATTGTCGTATCCATTGTGGTTGAAAACACCGGCGGTGGCAGTAGCGTTGGCGCACCGATCGCTCGGCAATTAATGGATTACTATTTTTCAGCTAACCCCGTTAACCTCCTTAGCAATACAGGCCAGCAATGAAATTAAATGACAAGCGCTCTATTTGGGACAAATTGCATTTAGACTTGCCGTTATTGCTTGCCTTAATAGCTATGATGGTCGCCAGTTTAACAATTGTTTACAGCGCCAGCGGTCAAGACATGGCAATGATGGTTCGCCATGCTACACGTATGGCGGGCGCTATTATTGGCATGTTTATTTTAGCCCAATTCTCCCCCGCTACACTTAAACGCCTCGTCATCCCCTTATATTGTTTAGGTCTATTGATGCTTGTAGGTGTACTACTTTTTGGCGTCAGTTCAAAAGGCGCACAGCGCTGGCTTGATTTAGGCATTACGCGCTTCCAACCATCTGAACTAATGAAAATAGCAGTGCCTATGATGGTTGCGTGGTACATAGGTCGAAATCACTTACCACCGAGAGCATTGCATTTAGTTGTCGGCTTTACCATCGTGATGCTTCCAACATTACTTATTAAAGAGCAACCGGATTTAGGCACCTCTATATTAATCGCCAGCTCTGGTGTGTTTGTGTTATTTTTATCTGGATTAAGTTGGCGGCTTATCGGTTTTTTAACCGCTTTAGTCGCACTTGCGGCATGGCCATTTTGGCATTACGGCATGCACGCTTATCAAAAGCAACGCGTGTTAACACTGTTTAATCCTGAGAGCGATCCGCTTGGTTCTGGTTATCATATTATTCAATCAAAAATAGCCATTGGTTCAGGCGGCATTGAAGGCAAAGGCTGGTTGCAAGGAACTCAATCACAATTAGAATTTTTACCAGAGCGCCACACTGACTTTATTTTTTCAGTACTCAGTGAGGAGTTTGGTTTATTTGGCGTGTGCTTGCTGTTATGTATGTACCTATTTATAATTGGTCGAGGCTTATACATTGCCGTTAATGCGCAAGATGCTTTTGGCAAGCTATTAGCCGGTGCACTAACATTAACATTCTTTGTTTATATATTTGTTAACATTGGTATGGTCTCGGGCTTATTACCTGTTGTTGGCGTACCTCTGCCATTAATAAGTTATGGCGGAACATCCATGGTCACACTCATGGCTGGATTTGGTATTATTATGTCAATCGCCACGGATAAAAGGATGCTATTAAAATAATGCTTACGACGATTAAATTCTTTAGCATATCGCTTATCATTATAACCTTAACGGCTTGTAGTAGTTCAGGCAGTAAAACGGACCACAGCAGCCGTTATAGTATGCGTCATGACTCAGCACCTTTACGCCCGCCTACACAACTTGAAATGCAAAATGCAGTCGTCACAGCTGTGACTAAAAGTGCCAGTGCAGGACGGCCATACACTGTTCGTGGGAAAGGTTATACGCCGATGCTTGATGAAACAGGTTACAGCGAAGAAGGCATCGCGTCATGGTATGGCCGTAAATTTCACGGCTACCATACCTCAAACGGCGAAGTCTATGATATGTTTGCTATGACAGCTGCGCACAAAACATTACCCTTACCAAGCTTTGTCAAAGTCACCAATACCAGCAATGGTAAGTCGGTTATTGTTCGTGTAAACGATCGTGGCCCTTTTCATGATGACCGCCTAATTGATTTATCTTATTCAGCCGCCTATAAATTAGGGTATTATCGTCAGGGTACAGCGAGGGTTAAGATTGAAGCGATTACTATGGCGGATTCGACTCTTCGCTTAAGTTATATTCAAGTGGCTGCGGGAAGTACATTAAAAAATATTGAAGCGTTAGCATATACGCTGCGCCAGCAATACGCTTTGCCAACGAGTATTGTAGAAAAAGATAATATTTATCGACTTCGCTTAGGTCCAATTAAGGATGCAGAGCAAGCTCAGCAAGTACTTGATAAATTAAAACAGAATCAATTTCAAAACGCGTTCTTGCTTTACAGTCAATAAGACCTTTAGAATGAGAAACGCGAATCTTTAACTTTAACCATTAATGAGTATGATGAAATCTATTAAATACAAAATTATAAGCGGAATGTGTGGCTTAGTTTGCTCAGCTGCCATTTTCTCAGCGACCGCTCAGGTCATGCCTGCACCTCCTCAAATTAATGCAAAAGGTTATTTCCTTGTTGATTTTACTACCGGTAAAGTAATCGCTGAGGGCGAACCTGATACACGTCTTGCGCCTGCTAGCTTAACAAAAATGATGACCAGTTATGTGATCGGCACTGAAATTAAAGCCGGTAACATCGCCCCAACGGACATGGTGACTGTTAGTGAAAAAGCATGGGCTAAAAACTTCCCTGAATCATCAAAAATGTTTATAGAAGTCGGTAAACAAATCAGCGTTGAAGATTTAAACCGTGGCATTATTATTCAATCGGGTAACGATGCCTGTGTTGCAATGGCTGAACACATTGCTGGCAGCGAAAGTGCCTTTGCTGATCTAATGAATGCGCATTCTGAAAAATTAGGTATGAGCAACACGCATTTTATCAATAGCCATGGTTTAGACACCAACGAGCATTTTACAACACCACGCGATATGGCCACATTAGGTGCTGCACTTATTCGTGATGTACCAGATGAATATGCTTTTTATGCTGAAAAATCATTTACCTTTAATGGTATAAAGCAATATAACCGTAACTCACTGTTATGGGACGAAAGTTTAGATGTAGACGGCATTAAAACGGGGCATACATCAGAAGCAGGTTATAGCTTAGTAACCTCAGCGACTAAAGATGAAATGCGCTTAATTGCTGTTGTTATGGGTACCTCAAGTGAACGTGCTCGCAAAGTAGAAAGTAAAAAATTACTTAACTACGGGTTTCGATTTTTTGAAACAATCACACCATATAAAGCCGGCGATAGTTTTGCTGAACAACGCATTTGGATGGGTAATAAAGAAAATGTATCGCTGGGTATTTTAGTTGATACACCGATCACAATCCCACGTGGCCAACGTAAAAATTTAAAAGCAGACTTTAAACTTGATAAAGTTCTAGAAGCACCACTGGCTAAAGGGTCTACAGTAGGCACTTTATCTTTAAAGCTTGAAGGCGAAGAAATTGCACAGTATCCTCTTGTAACACTTGAAGAAGTTGAAGAAGGTAGCTTCTTTAGCAAAATCTATGATTACTTACGTTTACAAATCATGTAAAACGTAACGAAAGAATATAAGCGCCTTGCACTGCAAGGCGTTTTTTTTACTTTAAAAATGGTAGAATGCGCCCCATATCTAACCCGCAAGTAACCTGTAAGTAAATTGTATTGCGTAAATAGCCATTGATGGCGTCAAAAAATAATTTTTCACACCAAAATTTTTTAATGATAGCTTTGTTATAATTAAAATTATTGTGTAATACATGATTTTTTGCTACTTCGGATCAGTAATGTCTTAATACAATTATTATAAGGTCGATAATAGGTTATCTAATCTGATTATTGTTTAGTTATTTAAAGTACTAAACACACATTAAGTATGAGGAGTCAACGTCGTGGCTACACCTGTAAAAGATACTAAATTTGATGAATATTTAGAGTACCCTTGCCCATTTACGTTTAGAGTAATGGGTTTAGCGAACGTAAACTTAACTGATCAAATTCTAACTAAGTTACAACCAATTGCACCTGGCGATTACGCGCCAAAAGTAAAACCGAGCAGTAAAGGTAATTACGAGTCAGTTAGCTTAGTAGTAACGGTTACCAGTGGCGCTCATATTGAAGAAATCTATAACGTGATCAGTAATATTGATGACGTGCGTCATATGCTTTAAGCCATAATAGAGATTTATTGTGAACGAAAACACGTTAATAGTACGCCAACTTGGTCGAGCTCGCTACATGCCGATATGGCAGAAAATGCAAGCGTTTACCGATACGCGTGATGATGCAGTAGCTGATGAAATTTGGCTTGTTGAACATGATCCCGTATTCACGCAAGGCCAAGCAGGTAAAGACGAGCATGTACTTGCCCCTGGCGACATTGAAGTGATCAAAGTTGATCGTGGTGGTCAAGTGACTTACCACGGACCGGGTCAACAAATGATGTATGTACTATTTAACTTACGCCGCTTAAAAATAGGCGTGCGTGAACTGGTGACATGGCTTGAAGAGTGTATTATAGATACACTCAATGACTACGGCATTAGTGCTTATGCTAAAGCTGATGCGCCAGGTGTGTATGTAAACAATAGTAAAATTGCTTCACTAGGGCTTCGCGTTCGTCGCGGTTGCTCTTTTCATGGCCTTGCACTAAACGTAAGTATGGACATGAGCCCATTTTTACGTATAAACCCTTGTGGTTATGCGGGTATGAATATGGTGCAAACAACCGATTTAAACGGCCCACAAGACCTTGAACAAGCAGGTAATGGACTCGTTAAACACATGATAAAAAAGCTTAATGCAACTGAAGTTAAGTTTACTGAAGGGTTTGAAAACGAATGAATAAGCCAGTCAAGATGGAACCAGGGGTAAAACTGCGCGACGCTGAAAAAATGGCGTTGATCCCAGTAAAAGTATTACCGACTGAAAAAAATGAAATGCTACGTAAGCCCGAGTGGCTAAAAATTCGTTTGCCTAAATCAACTGAACGGATCGATGGCATTAAACAGGCAATGCGCAAACACGGTCTTCACTCAGTCTGTGAAGAAGCATCATGCCCAAACTTATCAGAGTGCTTTAACCACGGTACAGCAACCTTTATGATCTTAGGTGCTATCTGTACACGTCGTTGCCCATTTTGTGACGTTGCACACGGCCGTCCACTAACACCAGACGCCGCAGAACCTGAAAAATTAGCGCTGACAATCAGAGACATGAAGCTAAGCTATGTGGTGATCACCTCAGTTGACCGTGATGACTTACGTGATGGTGGCGCGCAACATTTTGCTGATTGTATTCGTGAAATTCGTAAATACAACCCGACTATCACTATCGAAATTTTAGTGCCTGATTTTCGTGGTCGTATGGACCGCGCGCTTGAAATTCTAATCGAAACACCACCAGATGTGTTTAACCACAACTTAGAAACTGCGCCGCGTTTGTATAAACTTGCGCGCCCTGGTGCTGATTACAAATGGTCATTAGAATTATTGCGTCGTTTTAAAGAAGCACACCCAGAAGTTAAAACTAAATCTGGTTTAATGGTAGGTCTTGGCGAAGAAATTAGCGAAATCGAGGAAGTGCTTCGCGATTTACGTGCTCACAACGTAGATATGCTAACTGTCGGCCAATATTTACAGCCTTCAAAGCACCATTTACCAGTAAAACGTTACGTACCACCAGCAGAGTTTGATGCACTTAAAGTGTACGCCGATGAAATTGGTTTTACTCATGCAGCCTCTGGCCCATTTGTTCGTTCAAGTTATCACGCTGATCAGCAAGCTGCAGGTAAAGAAGTGAAATAATCATTTCTACACAATTGAAAAAGCCGTTAGTAATGAGTTAAGCAACTAACGGCTTTTTTGTGACTGCAATGCAATAAACTGCTGCACATTTTTTACTTCTCTAGGCATGACTGCACGCTCGTGGGCATGTAATTGCGCTAATTTAATCTCTGATAATGGCGTTTTAGCACTGACTAAAGTTAGCTCTAGATTAGGTTGCACATGACTAAATACATAGTGAACTCGTGCAATATGGAACTCTGAGCTGACCAAAGTGGCCGCAGTTATATTTTCCGCTGCGAGTAGTGGCTTAGTGAGTAATGCATCCTCAAAGGTAAAGCGGCTTAGCGCCACCGGTAAAAAAGCAGATTCAGGTATACCTAGTTCAATTAAATAACGTTTAGTATATTCACCATGAGCATGGTTAGTGGTATTAAAATGCGCTCCAAATCCACCTGTACACAAAATCTTAGCGGGCATTTTTAGATAAGTTTGATAAGCCTGCTCACAACGGCTTTTTGCTATCAATGATAAACTGCCGTCATTATTATTTGGCCCACCTAAAACAATTATTGCTGTTTTAATTACGCTACTCGTCACTGCTTTCATTTCGCCACTCTCAATTGTTCTTTTTTCTTTGGCTATCAGCTTAAAACTATTTTTGCTGTTTGTAATTAATCATTAGGTCAAACTGCTTTTCCTTGAGACAATCACGTTAGTTATTTTTAAACCATGGTTCATATAATGAAACTATTAGTTAGAAACTTATCTCGCACTATTACTGAGCATGAAATTCGCACTCTTTTTACTGAGCACGGTAAAGTAGCCGATTGTAATTTAGTACTTGATAAAGAAACAGGCCAATCAAAAGGCTTTGCCTTTGTTGAAATGCCTAATGATGCTGAAGCTTCTGTAGCAATTAAAGCATTAAATCAAAGCACTGTAGATAAAAGAAAAATCCGAGTAAAAAAAGCTGACGCTTAATACCAATCTGCATAAATATTTGAACAATTTAACGAATTAAATCACGCTATAGCGTCGTTAAAATTTTTTATTTAGAACAACTAGATATAAAAATTTTTGCCTAGGGCGTGTTGACCTTTCGTGATTGATTTTGCAGCAGTCTATTTGGTATTTAGGCAAGGCAGAGCCTATGTCGTGTGGTTGTTCCCCATAAATAGGCGATAACGCAGTATAAATGCCAAACATGCGCTGCCCAAAGGGTTCTTCCTAGGGGCGATTGACTCTTTGTTGCCTACACGGATGTAGGTAAGGGGCGTGAGCAGGACGCGGAAGCTTTGCTCGGTTTTTACTTATTCTCACATGGATGTGAGCCAGTAGAATAACGCAGGAGCAGTTATCGAGCCCGCTAGGTTACAAACCTCGCGCCGCGATTAAATCGCCCCTAGATTGAACAAATTTCAATCCACAAAGGTCAACACGCCCTAGTTATAGCGCAATTTTTTGTCATTAAATAGACTCCATATCTATCCAGATTGGTAAACGCGTAAAGTGACATACCAGCTTTATAATGTACGGGAGTTTAGCTTGCTAAAATACAGTGTTTTATTTAATTGGTATGCCATTATTTTAATGGTAATAACGTAATAGACTTTACTTGAATGACCGCGTTACCACCTTCATCATCTTTTAAATCAGGCACTAAATAAACCGCACTTACATGCGCTTTAATAATACCTAAATCCTTTGAATTCGTTGGCGTCCAGCTAGGTCGATTAAAATCAGCAACATTAATACATGCGCTTACCCACTTTTTGGCTTTAGGCAAAATATGTTGATAGTGCGCATAACTTTTATCGCCCTTCCCACCGTATTCTTTTTGAGATAATTTTACTACTAAATCACGACTGCTTTGATAGGTAAGCTGTATTGTCTCAGCGCCCTTTAAGTCACCTTTTGGTAGATCATAAATCAGCTCCACCCACGAGTTATTTTTGGCATCCACGCGAGGCACTCGCGAGAAATTAACCCAAATTGCCCCCTCTGACAGCAAACTCGCTTTTGTTAGTGCTTTACTTCCATGCGGATCGGTGGCGTAACGCCAGTCTTGCTCAGTTAAAGTGTTTTTCGTTAAGCTAGTTTCATCTTGCAAGCATGTGTTTGTTGCATGAACAGAAAATGGTAATAAGCTAAAAAATAAAATACGTAGTGATCGGTTAAACACGCAAAATCCTTATTAAGAGTTTTTTTGAGTATACCTTAAAGCTGGATTAATTAAAGGCACAAAAAATGGGCAGTTAAGCCCATTCTTTTAGCGAAAAGATGCAATTATGCTTCAGATTCGTCTTCTTCTTCCTCATCAACAGGCTCTTGACGCTGTGCAGCGCGTGCGATGATTTCAACGTAGAAGGACGTTAAGCCTTGCTTTTCAATTTCACTGATAGAATTATTTATCTCAGCAACATGCACTACTTGTGCATCGTCTGCTGTATTACCAAACTTACAATCAAATGCCCAGTAGTCAGCATCAAATGGTAAGGTTTTGTTACGCTCTCTTTTCAAATATTTTTTTACTTCATGCTTTGCAGCATCAACCATACGTGGATATTTGATTTTCTCGTGATTCAGCGTGAATGTTTTCTTCATTACGTTCCTAATTACCTTTATTAAATGATAATGGTATTTATGAAACACCATTTGAGGTCATTATAGCAATTGCATTTAATTTTTGGATGCTTTTTTTACACTAAAGTAAATTAATTAGTCTAGTGTCAAAATATGACACATTAATGTCAAGCTTGAGATAAGTGCAACGGCTGATGAAGTGCTTCATTATTAAGGCTGTCGTAAAAAGCTGCCGCATCCATTTGTGGGTTATCGAGCTGAGTTTCTTTATGTTGGTGGCGTTTACGGGTGACTAATTCACAGTTATCAATAATATTTAGTGGGATATGAATTTTATCATCACGAATAGCTAGCGGTTCTGGCGCTAGACATGCACGTAATCGAAGGTCACTCATCCCACCATCATTAAGGCGTTGCGCATTATGTTGGCCAATCAACATATCAAACTCTGTTGGTGCAAGTACTTGTTTTGGCCCTGCTCCTAATTTTTTACGCAATTGATCTTCATCTTCAACAACAACATTCGCATCTATGGGCGTTTTAGGAAGATGAAACTGACTAAAATCTAACGCATCATGAGAAAGCATTGCCAATAACAAAGCAAACTCGCCACGACGTGATTCACTCACACTTATGGCAAGACGATTGTTAAGTTGACTCTCTGTGATTAACAAATCATCGATTTGCATAGACTTTAGCCGATTAAAGTAGGTAATAGATATTTATCGGCTTTATTTCATTTTTCTTTAGCTTTTTTCTTTACTTAAATGCTGATTTTGCTATTATCAGCGCCGTTGCATTGGAGGGGTTCCCGAGCGGCCAAAGGGATCAGACTGTAAATCTGACGGCTCAGCCTTCGCTGGTTCGAATCCAGCTCCCTCCACCACTTTTCTTACCGCTAAGTTAAGTGGGGCCAAATGCGACAAAATTAGTGTGGAGGGGTTCCCGAGCGGCCAAAGGGATCAGACTGTAAATCTGACGGCTCAGCCTTCGCTGGTTCGAATCCAGCTCCCTCCACCACTTTTCTTTCTAGCTTTGCTAGTTCTAGACTTACTTTTTCTAATTTTATTCTTTATTAATCAAATACCCATTGTAAACTTGCACCGTGTTGTTTTAACCACTTTGTTGCTTGCTTATAGTTCGGGTAAAATTCACTAACGCGTAGCCAAAATGGCGCACTGTGATTTAAGTACTTCAAGTGTGCAAGCTCATGCACAATTACATAATCAATAATGTACTGTGGTGCACTGACTAACAATAAATTAAAGGTAAGTTCCCTGCGTCGATTACAACTACCCCAACGTCGTTTATAAGTTTGGATCCGAATATTGCTAGGCAGCGCTTCTGCCATTTTCAAACAGTAATCATTAACCCGCATTTCAATGTAACTTTCTAACTGTTCGTGTAAAAAGGTTTCTAATAATGTTTGATACATTAATTGTTGATGCTTAACTCGACCAGAAATACTGAGTTGCAAAGTGGTCACAGACTGATTTTTCACTAACAACCAATGGCTACGATTACTTACAGCAAAAGTTAATTGTACAACATCATCAAAAACAACCACCCGATTATTTTTTAATGGGTATTGCCTTGTGTCTAATTGCTGTCTTTGCTTGGTAATTTGCACATTGATCCAATCTGTTTTACTCAACAACCAACTCTCAAGCTCTTTTTTAGCAACACCTATAGGTGCATAAACTGTCACAGCCTGCTGATGAACTTTAATTGCCACGGTTTTACGACGGCGACTGCGCTTTAATGTGTATTCAAACAAATTTAACTCTTAGTGCTACGGTGAGCAATATGGAATAATTTTCGAGTTATTATATTACCTTGCAAAAAAACTGCTAACCTATAATTAAGAATAATTTAAAAAGCAGCATCCGATTATGCCTGATAAGCCTTGTTGTAAGTATACCTCCCCCGATGGGCATCAATGCCAGGAAATAGATATGGGCTCAGGTTTTTGTTTTTGGCATGATAATAAGTTTGATAAATCGGGCCTTGAGCTGAGTCACAAATTAGAACGTTATGCTAAAAAAGGAGGTTTATTGCAAGGTCTTCAGTTACAGCGTGCAAACTTAACAGGTTTAAGCCTAATAAAGCATGATGATGAAGAAGGATTTGATTTATCTTACAGTAATTTTTATCGAGCAAATTTAAGTGGTGCTCACCTATTTAATAATACAATCGCACACAGCTCATTAATGAAAGCAAATTTACGTGAGGCTAACCTGCACTACTGTAACTTGCAACATACTAATTTATTAGGAATTAAGCTGGACAACACGCGCATTGATAAAATTGATTTAGGTGTTGAATTATTACAAGAGAGCCAAGCTAAAACAGCCCTTAAACAATCAGATCGCAACACTGCGCTAGACCTATTTGAGCAATCTGAAGAAATATTTAGAAACCTACGTAAAGCATCGGAACAACAAGGTCTTTTCGAGCTCGCTGGTAACTTTACCTATAAAGAATTAAGAATGCGCCATGCGCAATACCCCAAAGGCTCTAAAAAACAATTAGCATCCAGTGCTATCAACTTATTGTGTGGATATGGCGAAAAACCTGAAAACGTCATTAGGTTTAGCTTAGGCTTAATCATTTTTTGTGCATTTTGCTACTTTATCTTTGGCGTTGTATATGCCGGAGAAACGCTCCAACTAAATTTATCCGCTTCTTTCAATGATAATTTATCAGCATTACTCAATAGTTTTTATTTTAGTGTTGTTACATTTACGACGTTAGGCTACGGCGATATTACGCCAACCGGATTTTCTCGTTTTATCGCCGCTGTAGAAGCATTTTGCGGTAGTTTCTCATTAGCTTTATTCGTAGTTGTCTTTGTAAAACGTATGACTCGCTAGGCTTCTTTCAAGTTGAAAGAATAATAAATTACAGGTTTGGGCAAAACTCGCTATAAAAACAACTGTTAATAATGCTAAAGTTATAACCTATATAATGTAGTGCACTGATTTTAAGTGCTTTGCTTTTGTTAATTTCTGTCGCATTCCATGAGTGAACTTATTGGATAAGCCATATTTTGAGCCATTATGCTTGCAACGTTTTTTATTACGAATCAAGACCCTAGTTTAATTATAAATGGTGTTTTTAACCCTTTTTTGGTGACGCTATCAATTTTAACGGCCATTTTTGCGGCCTATTTCTCTGCATATTTAATTGATCTGGCAAAAGAAACTCGCTTTAAGAGCTATCAAAGGCTCGCAAATTCAACCGCTGCGCTCGTGCTCTCTGGTGGTATTTGGAGTATGCACTTTATTGGTATGTTAGCTTTTTCTTTGTGTACTAATATTAGCTACGACCCTGCAATCACTTTCCTCTCTTTTATTCCTGCTTTTTTGGCTTGTTTAACGGCTATTTCTTTATTAGTTAAAAGTAATAAAAAATTCATAGATTTACTCGTACCATCCGTTTTGTTAGGCGCAGGTATCGGGACCATGCATTATAGTGGGATGGCAGCAATGGAGTTGAGCCCGCTACTTCGGTATGACCCACTCATGTTTGGTTTATCAATTATTGTGGCTGTCGTACTTGCGTTTATATCCTTGTACACACGTTTTAATATCAGCCAGCATTTCCCTAAATTTACAGTTATTCAAGCAAGGCTGATCAGTGCGATTATTCTCGGGTTTGCCGTTGCGGGCATGCACTATATGGGAATGGCCGCCACACGATTTGTTGCAACATCCCCATTATTAAATGACAGTAGCAAAGATTCACAACTTACCTTTGTGGCCATCAGTGTCGTTTTTTCTACCATGCTTTTAACGGCAATTGTAGCTATTATAAACGGCATGGTTCGCTACCGGATGTTGTTAGAAGAAAAAACAGGTAACGAATCACGCTTAGAAGCCATTTTATCCACTGCGATTGATGGCATAGTTACAATTGATCACCTTGGCCATATTCTAAGCTTTAATAATGCTGCAGAAGGTATTTTTGGATGGAGTGAAGCCGAAGTTCGAGGAAAAAATGTTAAAATGCTGATGGCTGATGACATTGCTAATCATCATGATGATTATCTTTCTAAAGCAGACCATATTGATTTAGGGAAAGTTATTGGCATTAATCGTGATGTGTTCGCAAAACATAAAAATGGTCACTTATTCCCTATCCGACTTGGCATAGGTGAAGTCAACCAACCTGGTCATAATTCCTTGTTCGTTGGCTTTATCACAGACTTAAGCGAACAACGCACCCTACAACAAAACCTAGTCAAAAAAGAGCAACAATATCGCTCTTTAATGGATAATATGCCTGGTGTTGTTTTTCGCTGCCATATAAATGAACAATGGAGCATGATTTTTATCAGCCCTAGTATTCATGAACTAACTGGTTACATACCCTCTGAGTTTATTAATAAAAATATCGAGTTTGGTAATTTACTTTATAAAGATGATATTCCACATATTAACCAAGCAATTGATCAGGCGATTACAGATAAATCGCAATATTCAATTGAATATCGAGTACGCCACCGTAACGGAAATCTAATTTGGGTACTTGAGAAAGGTAGTTTTGAATTTAATGAGCATGGCGTAGCTATTTGGATTGACGGTGTGCTTGTTGATATAAGCGAGCGACGAAAATACGAAGATAAGCTTAAGCTCGCCAAAATAGCCGCAGAAGATGCAGCGCAAGCTAAGCAGTCCTTTATGGCAAATATGAGCCATGAAATTCGCACACCAATGAATTCAATCATTGGCTTTAGTGACTTATTGATGGACACTCCGCTTGATCAGGAGCAGCAAAAACATTTAATCACCGTAAATAATGCAGCACGCTCACTACTGCGCTTACTTAACGAGATCCTCGATTCTGCAAAACTTGAAAAAGGGAAACTGACTATTGAGCCTGTGCATTTTAACCTCCAACCTATGCTCGACAGCATTATCTCAACGTTCTGGTTAGAAGCCAAAAAGAAAGATCTAGCGTTAAACCTTACCATCAAAGAGTCAGTGCATACTGCCTACTATGGCGATCCCGATAGAATCAGGCAAGTACTCACAAACTTAATTGGCAACGCAATTAAATTTACAGAAAAAGGGACTGTGGATGTAACCGTGAGTACGACTCAAAACAATTATTTATTTTTTGAAGTGCAAGATACTGGTATTGGTATTGCCAAAGATCGCCTTAAAGCTGTATTCCAGCCATTTGAACAGGCTGATGGCACCACGACCCGTCGCTTTGGTGGAACAGGCCTTGGCACGACTATTAGCAAACAACTCGTCGAATTAATGGGCGGTTCTATTAATCTAGTCAGCGAAGAACATAAAGGCAGCTGTTTTTTCTTTTCACTCCCACTTGGTGAAGGAGATGAAAGTTTAATTAACTACTTTGATGGCCTACATACACAATTACCTCCTTTGCGTATTTTAGTGGTTGACGATATTGAGCAAAATGTTGAGCTACTGCGTTTATTACTTTCTCGAGATAAGCATACCGTCAGCACCGCGTGTAATGGTTTAGAGGCGCTGGCCATTTTTGAGCAACAAGACTTTGATGTTATTTTGATGGATATTCATATGCCTGAATGTGATGGCATCACAGCAACGCAAAAAATACGTAAAATAGAGCAGCAACGACAGTTAAAAAACGTGCCTATTATTGCGCTAACAGCCAGTGTTTTACAGCAAGATAAGCTAACAGCGAAAAAAGCGGGAATGAACGGATTTGCGAATAAACCGGTTGATATAAACCAACTAAACCAAGAAATTTCGCAAGTTTTGGGTTTTGGACTGAAAAAAGAAACCTTGATTGCCCACACAGATCCAACAGCGCTGCACATAGATTTCAAAAAAGGGCAGCTGCTTTGGGGCAGTAAATGTAAGCAGTTGACACAAATTCAGCGTTTTTTAAAAGAACAACACCCACTTTACGACACTATGTTTAAAAATGGCTTAGCTGCATTAAAAAATGCTAATAGCACACTACACACCCTTAAAGGCTTATCGGGTAATTTAGGTTTACCAACCATGATGAAGCTTTTCTCCGAAATAGAAAAAAGCCAAACATTACAGCAACAAACTCAACTCATTAGACAATTACAAACAGAGTTAAATACGGTGAGTCAGCTTTTAATCGAGAAGACATCATCTTGCATGCCACACCATGAACCTGAAAAAAACACACGCGAGTTATCACTCAGTGAACTTAAATCAATGTGTGAACTACTTTTCAAAGACGCTGAAAACGCCGAGCTTAACGATGAGTTCTTAGCAAAAATAGCCGCTGGTGCACCACAGATTTATCAAAGTGAAGTTACTGCCTTAGTAGAATCTTTTGACCTATTTGATTTTGATAATGCCCAAAGTAACCTTAAATTATTAATTGAACGACTTAATCAGACTGATAATATGGAAACACAATGATGGACTTAATAACTGAGCGCCCAAGAATCCTTATTGTTGACGATGAACCCGCCAACTTAAAAGTAATGCGTGAAGTCTTAAGCAAACATTATCGTCTATCGTTTGCTAAATCGGGAGATGCCGCACTCGCATTAGTTGAAAAAGAACCACCTAAGCTTATACTACTTGATATCATGATGCCTGATATGAATGGCTTTGAAGTATGTCAACGCCTTAAGAGCAACCCTACAACTACACATATCCCGATTATTTTTGTTACTGCATTGAGTGATGAAAGCGATGAGTTTAAAGGCTTTGAATTAGGCGCGGTTGATTACATAACCAAGCCAATCAGCCCTGCAATCGTTCGTGCAAGAGTAAAAACACACTTATCACTCATTCAGGCTGAGCAATTAAAATTAGCCCATGTAGATTTAGTTCACCGTTTAGGGCGAGCCGCAGAATATAAAGACACCGATACAGGTGAGCACATTGTTCGGATGAGTAAATACAGTAAAATTCTTGCACTTGCCTATGGCATGCATGAAGAGCATGCTGAGCTGTTAAAGCAAGCGGCACCAATGCATGACATTGGGAAAATTGGGATCCCTGATGCGATATTGCTCAAGCCAGGAAAACTAACGGCAAGCGAGTTTGATTATATGAAAGAGCACGCTCAAATAGGTGCGCAAATTCTTGAAAACTCTTCGTCACCTTTGCTTCAATTGGCGCACTTACTTGCGATAGAACATCATGAGAAATGGGATGGTTCAGGTTACCCTAACGGTTTGCAAGGCAAAAACATATCAATTGAAGGCCGTATTGTTGCGATTGCCGATGTATTTGATGCATTGACCTCAAAACGCCCCTATAAAGAGCCATGGCCTATTGAAGATGCACTAAAATTTTTGCAAGAACAAGCCGGCGTTCATTTTGACCCTGAGCTTGTCCATTTATTTACAGCGCAAATTGATGCGATTATGGATATTTACTCAACCTATCAAAACTAATTGTTGAGGTGGCCTGCAATATACTGATAGTCATGTGATGTGATCTCATGGCTATTACCGCTATTATCTTTAAAATACACCGAAAAAGTTACTTTATGATCAGCCAGCACCGTTTTTATATTTAAGTCTTTCAGATGTTTCAACCATGCCAAAAACTGCTCACCTGTCGCACCAAAAGCAATCCCTTTACTTGTGCCCTCACCTTCAAAAAGAGCAAGCCTGACAGTTGCCCCTCGATCCTCTAACGTTAATGGGCCTGTGCCTTCATTCCAAAAGGCCAGCTCTGGGATCACTGTAAAACCCAACACTGATTCGTACCAAATAAGCGACTCGGCAAGGTTTGCCACATTTAAATGGCAATGATCGACCCCAACTAACAATGGACACGTCATAGTTCTTTCCCCACTTCTGACTTTAACTGCTCTATAAACGCCAACATATAATCAGTGCGGCGCTTTGCTTCCGTTTTCGCTGAAGGCGTGTTCATACTTTTTGCGATGTGAAGTAACTTAATAAAAAAATGATCGAGTGTATATAGTGTGTCATCCGCTTTACGCTGTTGGCAAAATGGATCTTGCGGGTGATATAAATGTCGGCTGATTGATCCACCAACCTTCATACAACGGCTGACGCCTATTGCACCTAATGCATCCATACGGTCAGCATCTTGCACAATCTGTGCCTCTACCGATTGTATTTGTATATTAGCGCTAAAACTGTGGGCAACAATCGCATGATGAATGGCAGCAAAAAATTGCTGGTCATACCCTATTGAAGCTAAGAAAGAAATCGCTTTATCTGCTGCCATCGTTGACGCTTTTGCACGATCAGGGTGGTTTTTCGCAACGGCTACACAATCATGTAGCCATGCAGCAGGAAGTACCACAGCCATATTGGCTTGCTCTGCAATGCAAAGCTGCTTTGCTACGCGTACGACTCTTTCAATATGGGTAATATCGTGAGCAACATCGGCACACACAACTTCAGTAATAAACCCTTTACAAGCAATTTCGAGTTGTTGTAATGACACCGGTAATGGAATTTCTTGGTTCATAAATAACGTCGTTTCAAATTAAAACAATCAATTGCAGTTACTTTACCGTGCTTATAGGGGCTTGTGCAAAACATTCATTGTATGTTCGCCCTTGCTTCACTAAAATAGCCTGCTAATTCATCTGTAATGAGAAGCCCAATGTCATCTGCCGTATACCTACAAGCTGGTCGTGAAAAATCACTAAAAAGAAAACACCCATGGTTGTTTTCAAAAGCCATAAAAAAAATAAAAGGTAAACCTGGGTTAGGTGATACGGTAACTATCCATGATAACGATGGTAAATTTTTAGCAACTGCCGCCTACAGCCCACACTCACAAATTAGAGCCCGAGTATGGAGCTTTGACGAAAAAGAAATCATTGATCAGGCATTTTTTGAGCGTCGTTTACGTCGTGCATTCGACGCACGCGAACAAGTAATCATTGAAGGTGGTTTAACGGGGTTTCGCTTATGTGCTGCGGAGTCTGATTTTCTGCCAGGCGTTACTATTGATAAATTTGATAATGTGCTCGTTTGTCAGTTATTAAGTGCTGGCGCTGAGCGTCATAAAGGTGAAATTGTAGGCGCATTAATCAGTATTTTCCCTGGTTGTGATGTGTATGAGCGCTCAGATGTTGAAGTACGCACCAAAGAAGGTTTAGAACCTACGATGGGTGTATTATGGGGTAATAAACCTGAGCAGCCTGTATTAATTGAAGAAAACGGTTTTAAAATCGAAGTTGATATTCTTGAAGGTCACAAAACAGGTTTTTACCTTGACCAACGCGACAGCCGTGCAGCCCTTGAACGTTTTTCTAAAGATAAAAAAGTACTTAACTGCTTTAGCTACACAGGTACATTTTCATTGTACGCATTACGTGGTGGCTGTGAGCATGTTACTAATGTTGATGTATCACAACCAGCCCTAGATACTGCTAAACGCAATATTGAGCATAATAATCTTGATCTCAGTAAAGTGGACTTTGTTAAGCAAGACGTATTTAAATTATTACGTCAATACCGTGAAGACGGCGTGCTTTTTGATACAGTCGTTATGGATCCACCAAAATTTGCGGATAATAAAGCCCAGCTTACTGGTGCGTGTCGTGGTTATAAAGATATCAACATGATTGCAATGCAAATACTTAAACCTGGCGGCACATTGCTCACTTTTTCATGTTCGGGGTTAATGGAACAAAACTTGTTTCAAAAAGTGGTTGCTGATGCAGCTCTTGATGCTGGGAAAGACTTATTGATTATGGAACGTTTAAACCAAGCAGCCGATCACCCTATTGCTGGCAGCTACCCTGAAGGTTTTTACTTAAAAGGCTTGATCTGTAAAGTTTACTAATCGCTAGTTAAAATGCATGATTTCAAGTCCTGCTGTGACCGTGCCATCGTTTTCTTTGCTGGCGCGGATCACTTTAGCGGTCGCATCAAGCGGCGCTATATTTGCGCTTGTCGAATTAATATTCACTCTTACAATTGTGCCCACTTCAAGTAACTCATCTAAATGTACTGACAATCCTGTCGCACTTAAATCCACACACACCGCATCAAAATGCTGATCTGAAATTGGCTCTATTGTTACTAATTTTGCTTGTGCGTTGATCTGCATACGTTTGAAATTACGTTGTTCTTCATTAAGCATACTGTTCTCCTAAACGACCGTGTTTATTTTTTCTAATAATCCACCCACTGAAAAGGGTTTTACGACATAAGCGTCACAACCCGCTTCAAAGCCGGCTTTTTGCTCTTGTTCTGACTCTAATCCCGATACCATAACAACAGGTATATGACGCGTTTCTGGCGTATTTTTCAACATCCTACATGTATCATAACCATCTAATCCCGGCATACACACGTCAAGCAAAATTACATCTGGTGGATTGGCTATCGCTGATGATAAACAGTGAGTTCCAGAATCAGCATAACTTAGTTCAAAACTTGCTGATAGTGCGCCTTTAAGCATTTCAAAATTAAAGTACTCATCATCAACAACAAGCAAACGTAGATTTTTTTTATCTGCTGAGGGCATAGTAAATATTTGTTCCTTCATTATGTTCAAAAATAAATCCTTCCTTTAAGGTACTCAGCTTGCAATAAAATGCAAGCTTAAATATTGATCAATCATGCTCTTTTAATGCATTCAGAACCCTCTTTCCTGATATCGGGTAAGGTGTCCCTAACGTTTGTGCAAATAAGGATACTCTCAGTTCTTGCTGCATCCAAAAAATTGTCTGTAACGACTCTGGAATAGGCATCCCTTGTGGTATCTTTTTAAGGTACTTTTGATACTCCTGCGCTACTTTATCTAATTCAAGCACGCATAATCTGTCACGGTTTGGGTCAACAGGTAGTTTCTCTAAACGCTTTTCTATTGCTTTTAAATAACGGATTAAATCACTTAATTTATCTGCCCCGTGATTGGATACAAACCCCTTAAACACTAGAGACTCTAATTGGCTTTTAATATCGCCGTGCGCCGTGATCATGGTTAAATCTACACGCCCTTTCATCTTTTTATGCAACGCATGCGCAATACTTAATACTTGCTCCACTTGCGTTGCAATAGCAACGACAGTATCGCCTAACTCTCCACGGACCTGTTCCTTTACTTGTTCAAACGCATGCTCTGTTCGTACATCACCGAGTTTTACGAGCAAACTATCTACCCCTGCTGCAATACAATCATCAATTAAATCAGCGACTTTACCAAATGGATTGAAATATAGACCTAATTTAGCTTTGTTGGGTAAGTTTTGTTGTAAATATTTTATCGGCGAAGGAACATTAAGTAACACTAATCGACGTAAACCTTGCTGATGAGCAGCGTGTGCTTTGATCTCATTATCAAACAACTCAACTGCTGCAGATGATTTTTTATCCACCAGTGCCGGGTATGCTTTTATCTCATACTGGCCTTGTTTTTTCACATACGAGAGCGGTAATTTACCAAAATCCCATGTCAGTAAATCGCTCTTTTCAATGCCTTTGTCAGCCACTTTTGATAGGGTTTGCGTCACTTTACCTTGCAGCTGTGCTTTTAATTTAGCTAAATCCATACCATGTGCTAACACCCCCCCTTTTTCATCGCGTACTTCAAACTGCAAACGTAAATGAGTGGCAAGGGTTGTTAAATCCCATGCATCAGGCTCGACCTTAACGCCGGTCATACGCAACAATCGTGTGCTTAACGCTTCCAGTAAGTTCCCCTGCATAGGCTCTATAGCAGCCAATACCGCATCTGCATAGTTGGGTGCGGGTACAAAGTTACGACGCAACGATTTAGGAAGTGACTTAATTAAGCCACAAATTAATTCATGACGAAATGCAGGTATATGCCAGTCAAAACCGCTTTCTTGCACTTGGTTTAATAGTGCGACAGGAATTTGCACTGCTACACCATCAACTGCTTGGCCTGGATCAAAGTGGTAATTCAGCGGTAACATTAAATTACCTTGCTGCCATAGATCGGGATAATCAAACTCAGTAATGCTGTCTGCACCGTGCTGCATCAAATCATCACGGGTCATTTGTAAATAATGTTTGTTTTGCTGCTTTTGCGTTTTATACCATTTGTTAAATGCCGTTCGATTATTAATATCGCTCGGAATTTTTTTATCGTAAAACGTATATAAAGTTTGTTCGTCGACTAAAATATCGCGGCGTCGGCTTTTATTCTCAAGTGTTTGAATATCTTCAATCAACTCGCGGTTGAATTGTAAAAAACCTTCGTTTTGGCCTAAGTCCTGTTCAACAAGCGCGCTACGAATAAATAACTCGCGACTCACTTTAGGATCTATATTGCTGTACACACAGCGGCGCTTTGAAACAATGATCAACCCATATAATACTTGCTGTTCAAATGCGATGACTGCGCCTGGTTTTTTCTCCCAGTGCGGTTCACTGTAACTGCGTTTTACTAAATGTTGTGCTAACGGCTCAACCCAATCAATATTTATTTTGGCATTGACGCGCGCATATAATTTACTGGTTTCAACAAGCTCAGCCGACATTAACCACTTAGGGCTCTTTTTAAACAATCCTGAACCTGGGAAAATATGAAATTGACTGTTTCGTGCGCCTTTATACAGTTGCTTTTCATCTTTAAAACCAATGTGACTAAGCATGCCACTGAGTAATGCTTGATGCACTTTATCGCCATCAGCCACGTTTGTTGTGGCTTTCATGCCCATTTCGTTGCATACCGTACTTAGCTGATAAACAATGTCTTGCCATTCGCGAATACGCATATACGCGAGCATATCTTTTTGACACAACTTCCTAAACTGGCTATTACTTAGTTCACTTTGCTGCTCTTCTAGGTAATTCCATAAATTTAAAAAGGCAATAAAATCTGAATCAGGGTCGTCAAATCGGCCATGTTTTTCGTTGGCCGCTGCACGTTTTTCTTGCGGCCGCTCTCGTGGGTCTTGTATCGATAGCGCCGCAACAATAACAATCACTTCACGTAATGCACCTAACTTATGCGCCGTTAACACCATTTTAGCCAACCGTGGATCAACGGGTAAACGGCTCAATTCTAAGCCTGACTTAGTTAGCTGAGTGTCGCGATTACTCTTGGTCGGTTTAACGGCTTCGAGCTCTTCTAATAATGTTAAGCCATCGTTGATATTACGGCTGTCCGGCGCTTGTACAAACGGAAATTGCGCCATGTCACCTAGGCCTAATCCCAACATTTTTAAAATAACAGACGCTAAGTTAGTACGTAGTATTTCTGGGTCAGTAAATTCTGGACGCGAATTAAAATCATCTTCAGCGTATAAGCGAATACAAATACCGGCTTCAACACGCCCGCAACGCCCTTTACGCTGGTTTGCACTGGCTTGTGATATTGGCTCAATTGGTAAACGCTGCACTTTAGTGCGGTAGCTGTAACGACTAATACGCGCCGTGCCTGGGTCAATTACATAACGAATACCCGGTACAGTTAATGATGTTTCAGCCACGTTAGTTGATAAAATTATATGACGACGGCTATGCGGAGCGAAAATTCTGTTTTGCTCTGCATTTGATAATCGCGAATAAAGTGGGAGCACATCAGCCCCTTTTAAATTACGTTTACTCAATGCATCAGCAGTATCTCGAATCTCCCGTTCACCATTTAAAAAGATTAATATGTCACCAGGGCCTTCTTGGCACAACTCATCAACGGCATCAAAAATACCTTGTAGCTGATCGCCTTCGGCTTCCATATTCTCTTTGTCAATTTCAATCAATGGCCTATAACGTACATCAACTGGGAATGTCCGCCCTGAAACCTCAATAATTGGCGCATCATTAAAATGTTTTGAAAAGCGCTGTGGATCAATGGTTGCAGATGTAATAATAACTTTTAAGTCTGGGCGCTTTGGTAATAAGTTTTTTAAATAACCTAAAATAAAATCGATATTTAAACTGCGTTCGTGAGCTTCATCTATAATGATAGTATCGTATTGATTTAAAAATCGATCTTGCTGAATTTCGGCAAGTAAAATACCGTCAGTCATCAATTTTATATAACTATTATTAGACACTTGATCACTAAAACGGATTTTAAAACCTACTTGCTGACCAAGCTCACATTGCATTTCATGGGCAATACGATCCGCAACTGTTCGCGCGGCTAAACGCCGTGGCTGGGTATGCCCGATGTAACCATCAACACCACGACCCAGCTCTAAACACATTTTAGGTATCTGTGTGGTTTTACCTGAACCGGTTTCACCAGCGATGATCACCACTTGGTTATTCGCTATCGCCTGTTTAATATCATTTTTTTTCTGACTAACAGGCAGCTGCTCTGGGTAAGTAACTTTTGGCAATTGAGCTAAACGCACCTCACGCAATTGTTGACTGCGCGCAATGTCAGCGGTGATCTTTTCAAGCACTGCAATTTGTTTTGTTTCATCAGTTATTTTTTTTATGCCATGAAGGCGTTTTTTAAAGATGAATTGATCTTTTCTTAAGCACGTTTTGAGTTCACCAAATAATTGACCTAGGTTTACCACCCCGACTACCTTATAAATTTGAATTAAAGACGCGCAATTATAGCAAACTTCACCGCTGTGGTTAACTTTGCCGCAATATTAAATTTTATAATATATGCCCAAATCAGCTCAAGCTAAAATCGATACCCTCTCTAGAGCGTGTTGACCTTTCGTGATTGATTTTGCAGCAGTATGTTTGGTATTTAGGCAAGGCAGCACCTATGGTGTGTGATGTTCCCCATAAATTGGCGATAACGCAGTATAAATGCCAAACATGTGCTGCCCAAAGGGTTCTTCCTAGGGGCGATTGACTCTTTGTTACCTCCATGGAGGTAGATAAAGGGCGTGAGCAGGACGCGGAAGCTTTGCTCGGTTTTTACTTATTCTCACATGGATATGAGCCAGTAGAATAACGCAGGAGCAGTTATCGAGCCCGCTAGGTTACAAACCTCGCGCCGCGATTGAATCGCCCCTAGATTGAACAAATTTCAATCCACAAAGGCCAACACGCCCTAGCTTCTAATTAGGATCACTGCTTGAGTATACACATCATTTTTAAATTGATGATGGTATTAGTCTAACGTCTATACTTACCTCTAACTTTTTAATTCCTTTATGTGCAATTCACAGGGTCATGTAAAATTAACGAGGTAATCTGTTTAAACACCTGTTCAGGCACATAGCGTGCGAGCTGAAGCACTATGTAATTGAATTCATAAAAATAAAAGTCATCTTAAAGTGAAAATAAACACAACCTAATATAAAACTGACTTAAATCACTACTGAATAATAATTACTAAAAAACCATGATCTCACATTGAATTTATCTATTTTTAGTTCAATATTATTATAAGTAAAAATAACAACATACATTAGATAATTTCACTTTGAACATTAATGTGGTTAGTATGATAATTCTGTAAGTTAATTTCACTGGATTCTTTAAGTGCCATGGGAAGTTTTATGTCGGAAAAACCTTGGATCAAGATTTATAACGAAGTCGATACAGATTGTATTTTAGGTAATAAAGAAGGACTTATAACACTTAGAAATGCGATTGATTATACTTTGGAAAACCGTATATATGCTGTGGATGATAACTTTCAAGCTGATTTCAAATCGATAATTCTTGTTAACAAAAACTGGCAAGAATCTAAGCCAGAAACATTTGCCTCCTGGAAAACAACGTTACTTTTTGTTGCTTTAACTGGCTGGGCTGTTGTTTTACCAATATATGCTATTTGGACACTTGTTTAATGAAAAAAGGCGCATTAAGCGCCTTTTATGTCCTTTGGGCAGAACTGTGTATTGACTTATAGTGCAGCGAATACTTCATCTGTTTTTGCAGCACAGATAAAATCATTCTTATGTAGCCCTTTAATAGAGTGGCTCCACCATGTAACTGTTACTTTGCCCCACTCAGTTAATAAACCAGGGTGATGGCCTTCTATCTCTGCCATATCACCTACTTTGTTTGTAAATGCGATGGCTTGTTTAAAGTTTTTAAATTTATAAACTCGCTCTAATTGCATAATACCATCACGTACTTCAGGCACCCAGTCTGGGATCATTTTAATTAACTCTGCGAGCTCTTCATCCGATACTTTTGGAGCATCAACGTGACAGGCTTCGCATTTTTGTGCGCTTAATGATGACATCTTAAATCCTTAACTTGCTAATTTTTCTTTAGGAGGAAATTTTGGGTCGTGTAACCCTAATTCTTTTGCTTGCTCTACTAATGCCATAATATCCAATTGTGAAATATCAAACAAATCATGGATAGAATTAATGGTGTAGTACAAAGGCTGCATAATATCAATTCGGTACGGGGTACGTAATACGTCAAGTACATTCATTGCGTTGATTTCAGGCGTATCTGAATACACATACTGTGTTTCGCCAGGGCTTGATAAAATACCACCGCCATAAATGCGCAGTCCATCGTCTGTTTGCATAAGTCCAAACTCAACGGTAAACCAGTACATACGTGCTAAATAAACACGGTCTTTCTTTTGCGCTGCATAACCTAGCTGTCCATATTTATGCGTAAATTCAGCAAAATCTGGGTTTGTCAGCATAGCGCAATGACCAAATATTTCATGAAAAATATCAGGTTCTTGTAAATAATCAAACTCTTCGCGACTACGGATAAATGTCGCAACTGGAAATTGCTTGTTCGCTAATAAACGAAAAAACTCGTCGAAGTCAATTAACGCAGGTACTGGCGCTACTTGCCAACCTGTTGTGGCTAGCAGCACTTCGTTGAGTTCACTTAATTGTGGAATACGATCATGGGGCAAGTTTATTTTTTTTAGGCCTTCCATGTATTCATTACAGGCTTTGCCTTCAATGCATTTAAGCTGACGCGCGACCAGTTCTGACCATATTTTATTTTCTTCATCGCTCCAATGTATCACACCATTTTCATCTGGTGTTCTGGAGGTGTATTTACTTGCTTTAGCCATTATAACCTTCTTGGTGTTAAACCGAACCTGTTGCAGTGATACTAAGCAAATGTAAGCCAAAGTTTAATAGCAGAGCCAATATCTGCGCAGGCCATTAACATGCCTTTTGTACACCTTTGTATACACTAAAAAACGGTTAAGTTTACACACCAAGTAGAGCAAAGGCTAAAAGCGATTATTACCGTAAACATTTAATTACAAATCAAGTTATACAAGTAAAGGCGCGGTTAAGATCACTTATAATATCGTTAACATCCTCTAAGCCAACTGAAAGTCTAATTAATCCATCACTAATACCAGCCGCTGCACGCTCTTCTGGAGTATAAGGTGAGTGCGTCATCGATGCAGGATGTTGAATAAGTGTTTCCGCATCCCCTAAGCTTACTGCTAGCGTGCAAAGCTCAGTGCTATTAATAAACTGCTCGCCATCTTTAAGGCTGCCTTTAAGCTCAAATGCAATAACACCACCAGCCGCCTTCATTTGATTACCAATAAACTTAAACCCAGGGTGTGACTCTAGACCCGGGTAATAAACCGTATTCACTTGTGGGTGTTGCTCTAAGAACTCGGCAATTATTTGAGCACTTTCACAATGGCGCTGTATTCTGATCGCCAACGTTTTTAAGCCACGATTAATCAACCAAGCGTCATGGGGGCTGATGGTCGCCCCAATATCTTTGAGCACCGTCATCTTAATTAATGTAATGTGCTCTTGACTACCACACACAAGCCCTGCCACAACATCACCATGACCATTTAAGTATTTAGTCGCGCTGTGAACAATTAAATCTATGCCATAATCAATGGGCTTTTGCAGTAACGGTGTGAGAAAGGTGTTATCGATCACACTGATTAAACTATGTCGTTTTGCAACTTGCCCTATTAGCGCTAAATCAATTATTGCCATTGTTGGGTTTACAGGTGTTTCAGCAAAAATCATTTTTGAATTAGGTTTTATAGCATCACGCAATGCCTGCTCATCAGTCATATCTACAAATGTGACGTCAATTCCCCAGCGCGGCAACATGTGAGCAAAAAAGGCAAACGTACAGCCATATAATGCACTTGATGCCACTAAATGATCACCTTGCGATAAGAAGCTTAATACCGACGCCGAAACAGCCCCCATACCGGTCGCTGTTGCAGCTGCCGCTTCGCAGCTTTCTAACTGCGCCACTTTTTGTTCCAGTTCGGTTGTTGTTGGGTTGCCTAATCGAGTATAAATATACCCCGGCTCTTCACCTGCAAAGCGTGCAGCTCCTTGTGCGGCGCTGCTAAAATGAAACGTTGAAGTTTGATATAAAGGTGATGTGAGTGCACCATGAGGATCGTTGGCTTTTTCAGGACCATGGATGCACTGGCTGTCGATGTGGAGTGTATTCATTGTTATTGCTCATTTTAATTATTATCAATAGGTCATAATTAAACGTATCGCGCTCTAAAGCACAAGCATGCCGGATGCTCAGATGGCTAGAGTATGTACAGGATCTTAGGGAGACTGTACATATATGTTGTCAGTCCCCCTTTTTGTTACTCCTCTTTTGATACAGACGGCTTTCGGCCCATGATTTTACTGGCAATTAATTGCGCTGTTCCTTTAAGCAAACTGCGCTTATGCTCAAGTCGCGGTAACGGACGACTTAGCTCCATAGCTTTATAACCGATCCGTGCGGTAAATATCCCAGCACTTAAGCCCTGTGCTGCACGCCCTGATAATTTGCCTAAAAGCTCAGCACTCAGCGCCGTTGCAGCTAAATCAGATACTAACTCTGCACTACCAACAAACATCACTTGTTTGATCAACATACGATAAAGTTTAATACGACTGGCGTAACCAAAACCGATACCGTAGATTTTGCCTATTTGCTCAATCAATTTAGTGCCACGCCACAACACTGCCATCATATCCACCAACGCCAGAGGGCTCAATGCCACTAACAAACCCGACTCAGTAGCAAAGCGGTTAATGAGCTTTTTAGCTTGCGTATCTTGCTTCACTAGTAAACTATCGGCGTACAAAGTCATAATTTCTTTATCACTATGATGACTATCAATACTTGCTTTAAATTCATCAAATCCTGTTAACTGCTGATGCTTATTAAGCTTTTCAAGCCAAGGCAATGCCCCGCCTACTTGCTCACTATTGAGTAAACGGTCTGCTTCATGGCGATGTAATTGATTGCGTTTTAAGCTACGTAACATTCTATACTCACGCCACAGTAAACGCCCTAATAACAATACACCGCTGAGCACAGCTATTAAATATACGCAACCAAAGATGATTGATTGCTGGAAGGTAATAACCATTGAAAAGATAAACTCAAGGAGCACCAAGCCAATAAAGCTCACAGCAAATACCCCTTTGAGGGTTTGCCATTTTGACTTTTTATACACTGGGGCTAAATCAATATCAGCTTCAGGTAGATCATCAACACTGTGCTCATACCCACCTTGATCAATCACTTTTGCAGTGGTTAATTCGGGCTCTTTTTCTAATGTCTCTGGCGCAGTATCAATACGTCGGCCAGCTTGAAAACGTGAAGCTGTCTCGCTCATGTTAGTTTATCTCCTAAAAGGTACTGCATGACATGATCTAAACGTATATGTTTTAGCTGCTTGTCAGGGCTTGGCATTGGCGAGAATGATAAAAACTCAAAACCATGGCTTGGCCATTCATCTTTATTAAGCATTCGCATTGGTGGTTGTGGCGGTAAATAAGTTAACCATTGCGACTCTAATAACGGCAAGCCATAAATACAATTAAGTGTTTTGCCTTGTTCCGTCACTTGTTTTGGCATGGTGGCAGTGATTGATGACATTGCCATTGTTTCAATTTTTACACCATCAAACTTTAAGTGGTTACTTTGCTCATGAACTAATGAATCCAGCAGTAGAGCCAAATCTTTATGATGAACACCACTTATATGGTCTGATTTATTGGCCGCAAAAAGTAACTTATCTATATTCGGTTTAAATAAACGTTTTAAAAAGCCTGTTTCACCATAATTAAAATGTGCGAGTAATTGATTTATTACATCGCCCTGCTCTTGCAGTGTTTCAGGTCCTTCATTCAGCGCGCTCAGTACATCTACTAATACAATCTGCCTATCAAAATGTCGAAAATGTTGGCTATAAAAAGGCTTTACCACTTCTTTTACATACGCATCAAAGCGTTTTTGTAAATGCGCTAAATTAGAACCCGCAATCGCGTCCTCTGTATAGCCTGCAACTGGAAAAAACAGTAACAGTGGTGCGCCTTGAAGTTCTCCAGGCATTAACATCCGCCCAGGTTGCAACATGGCAAGTTTAGTGTCTTTTTTAAGGCCAACAAGCAAAGCTTGATATTGTGTGGCAATGTCACTTAACGCGCTCTCATCTACTGGCGCATGTAAATCAAGGGCTGCAAGTGCAGTTAAAAATGCCTGTGACTTTTCCACTCGTGGAGGCTGTTGCAATAACGCGTATTGTTGCTCACTCCATTGCCGATAACTTTGCTGTAGCATAGGTAAATCCAGCAACCACTCACCGGGGTAATCAATGATATCTAGATACAAAGTTGACTGCGGTGAAAAGTGTCCTCGTAAACCGCTATCGCTACGATACTTGATTGCAAGGCGCAGGGTATTAATACGCTCAGTAGATGACGGCCACCTTGGTTGTCCTTCTGTAGGCAGTAATGCACTCAAAGCTTTAGGATAATCAAAAGTAGGAATTGTCAGGGCTTCTTGTGGAACTATTCTTGTAGCGATATGACGCTGCTGTTGCATAACATCAAAAAACGGTAAGTTTTTTTCATTCGCCTGGCTAGTCAAATGTTTCACCAAAGCTGTAATGAACGCAGTTTTACCACTGCCACTTAAGCCTGTAACCGCTAATTTTACATGCTGATCTAAACTGCGATGTACGGCTTTTTGCGCTCCGCCCTTTATTTTTTTTAATGTGCTTTTTGCAAATGAAGTGTTAATCATAATGATTGAGCACCTCAGCGGCATAAGTATTAGGCAGCTAAAGTGCTATTGAATCCTTTAAAGCTTATTAATTTCACGGCTAACCGTAAACTCGGTTGAAGTAACGTAGCGTTCCATATCTTGTAAACGTATATCAACACGATTTAAACGATCTTTCAAATCTTGTAAAGCGCGACGAGGCGGTTCACCTTTTTGCCATACTTTAAATTTTACTTCTAACGGATCGTCATGCTTACTTGACTGATCTTTAAACTGTGTCGACGAGTCTTTTTTGTCTAAAATAAACCAGGCTGCAATATACGCCACTACAAATAATGGACCGCCAGTCAATAAGACTGCACTGACAAATATAATGCGAACTAACCATAACTCCATATTGAAGTAATCACTTAGCCCTGCACATACACCCGCTATTTTTCCACGTTGTGGGTCTCTTAATAATTCGCGTTTGGTACTCATACTTTACGCCTCCACTGTGGTGCCTCTTGATCAAGCAATGCTTCTAATGTTTCAACTCTGTCGGCCATTTTTTCAGCTTTTTGTGCAAGTTCCAGCAGCTGGCGATGTTCGTGTTCGCTCAAGCCTTGGCTTACTTGTTTTTTACTACGATAATGTAAAATCAACCACAGTGGCGCGACAAAAATCGTAAACATAACAAATGGTACAATTATTACCTCTGAATCAAACATAACCCTCTCCTGACAATCCGTATTTGATAGTTTAAGCAGGGGCACACGGGCCCCATATATTTTTATTTATCAGCTAACTTCTTTTTGAGTGCTGCTAACTCGTCATCAATTTGCTCATTTTGTTGCAAGTCTGCAATCTCATCAGCCAATGACTTTTTACCTAAATCGTACGATTCTACTTGTGATTCTAGACCATCAATCTTCGTTTCGTAACGTTCAAAGCGATTAAGGGCATCTTCAACTTTAGAGCTATCCAATGCTTTTTTCACTTCAAGGCGTGACTCTGCAGAGCGTTGACGTAAGATAATCGCTTTTTGACGCGCTTTTGCATCTGCAAGCTTATCTTGTAACGTACTCACTTCTTGCTGTAATTTGTCAATGTGTGTTTCGACATGACTTAATTCACTTTCAACGGCTGCTACCGCTTCAGCAGATTTTTGCTTCTCAAGTAATGCTGCACGAGCTAAATCATCACGATCTTTACTCAATGCGAGTTCAGCTTTATCTTGCCACTGAGCTACTTGCGCTTTTAATGTATCTACACGACGCACTAATTCTTTTTTCTCTGCTAACGTTTTAGCTGAGGTTGAACGAACTTCAACTAACGTGTCTTCCATTTCTTGAATGATAAGACGTACCATTTTTTCAGGATCTTCTGCTTTATCTAAAATGGCATTGATATTAGAATTAACGATATCTGCAAAACGCGAAAAAATTCCCATAATATTTACCTCTGTGATGTTTAACTTAATTGGTCTACAGTTACTGTTACAATATGCTTGCCAACTTTATAAAATATAAAATACATTAATACTTTCAAAAAGTTAAACTAAAAATACAAATTCCTTTAGTTCTCTGCAATTATGAAATACACTAACAGTTAGTAAAAATGACTAAGAGTTAGGGAATATGAGCCAATTTCGCCAACAAGACAATTTACTCGGTCAATCAGACAGCTTTTTAGCTGTGCTTGATCAGGTTTCGCAGCTAGCAAGTTTAGATAAGCCGGTCCTTATTATTGGTGAGCGAGGCACAGGTAAAGAACTAATAGCAGCCCGCTTGCACTTCTTGTCAAAACGTTGGGAGCAAAGCTATATTAAACTTAACTGCGCTGCATTGAACGAAAACCTACTTGAAAGTGAGCTGTTTGGTCATGAAACAGGTGCATTTACAGGGGCGAGCAAACGCCATGAAGGACGATTTGAACGCGCAAACGCCGGTACACTTTTTTTAGACGAACTCGCAAACACTTCTGCGATGGTTCAGGAAAAGCTGCTGCGTGTCATTGAATATGGTGAGTTTGAGCGAGTCGGTGGTAAACAAACTATAAAAGTCGACACCCGATTAGTATGCGCTACCAATGAAGATTTACCTTACCTAGCTGAACAAGGCGAATTTAGAAGCGATTTACTCGATCGCCTAGCATTTGATGTTATTACACTGCCACCGCTGCGAGAACGCCAAGAAGATATTATGCTGTTAGCTGAGCAGTTTGCAATCAACATGGCGCGTGATCTTGAATGGCAATTATTCAGTGGTTTTACTCGTAGTGCTGTTGATATTTTACAGTCATATGAGTGGCCCGGTAATATTCGTGAGCTTAAAAATGTAGTGGAGCGAAGTCTGTATCGCCACGGCAATGAACATATCCCCGTTCACCAGATTATTTTAGACCCTTTTGAAAGCAAGTTCAGACCAAAACATCGTATTAAAGCACCTGTAAAAACACTCGAAGCCGCGCCTGTTTTAACTACGCCAAATGAGAGTGTGATCACACATAGCGCTGCCCCCATTCAATTTCCGTGTAGTTTAAAAGATCTTTCCAATGAATTCGAAATCGATTTGATCAATAAAGCGCTTGAGCACAGCCAGTTTAATCAAAAGAAAACTGCAGAAATACTCGGTTTAACGTATCATCAATTACGAGGTTATTTAAAAAAATATAACTTACTAGATCAACAGTCATAGTCAGGGGCTAAGCAAGTGTATAAATTGTTACTTGGTATTATTACGCTATGCCTTACAGGCTGCCTAGATACCAAAGAAAAAACACTCGAAGAAAAAAATCAAGGCTTAGTCTATTGCGCTGAGGCAAACCCCGTATCGTTTAATCCTCAGGTTACAACCACAGGCTCAACCATTGATATCATTGCAAATCAGTTATATGACCGTTTGATCAGTATTGACCCTATTACGGCAGAGTTTAAAAGTGAGCTGGCAACTGATTGGAAAATAAGTCCAGATGGAAAGTCGGTCACTTTTACCTTGCGTAAAGATGTAAAATTTCATACTACGTCTTACTTTACCCCCAGCAGAGATTTTAACGCTGACGATGTGATATTCACCTTTAGCCGTTTATTTGATGTCTATAATCCATACCATTTTGTTGGCGATGCCAATTACCCTTATTTTCAAAGCGTGGGGATAGATCAGCTAATTCGGCAAATTGTCCGTGTATCTGATCACCAAGTCCGGTTTGAATTATTTAATGCAGAGAGTAGCTTTTTAGCCAATATGGCAACAGACTTTGCTGTTTTGCTGTCTCGTGAATATGCCCTGCAGTTAAAAGAACGCGAGCAAACCAACTTATTTGATCAATATCCGGTTGGCACTGGCCCTTATATTTATAAAGAATACAGACGTGATCATTTGGTTCGTTACTATCGTAACCCTGACTATTGGAAGCACAAAGTTGTTCTAGAGCAATTGGTTTATGACATTACACCTAATGGCACAACCCGTATTGCAAAAATGCTCACTAAAGAATGTGATATCACCGCCCACCCAAGCAGTACACAACTGAGTATTCTTGCTCAACGTGATGACATTGTCGTACAAAAAGAGACTAACCTTAATATCGGGTACTGGGCGTTTAATACACAGCGTCCACCATTTGATGACTTAAGAGTACGTAAAGCCCTTGCTCATGCCATTGATATTGAAAAAATTATGCAAGCTGTGTATTACGGTAATGGCATTCGTGCAAAGTCTATTCTGCCGCCAACATCATGGGCATTTCAAGCACAAACTAAATTACCGGGATTTGACCCTGATTTGGCAAAAAAACTATTGGCCGATGCAGGATTACCCAACGGCTTTGATATGACTATTTGGGCAATGCCCGTGAGCCGTATTTATAATCCCAATGCACGAAAAATGGCTGAGCTTATGCAAAGTGATTTACGACAAATTGGTATAAACGTGAGCATTATAGAGTACGAATGGAACACATTTATTCAACGTATTGGTGAACACCGCCACGACAGCGTCTTACTTGGTTGGGCAGCTGACACCCCAGACCCCGATAACTTTTTTAGTCCATTGCTCAGTTGCACAGCAACCTTTAGTGGTAAAAATCCAGCAAATTGGTGCAACCCTGAGTTTGACTTATTACTCACTCAAGCCCTCGACACAACTGATTTGGCAATGCGCAAAACATATTATCAACAAGCTCAAACTATGATTGTTCAAGAGTTACCATTGCTCCCACTGGCACATGGTATGCGCTTCCAAGCACGCAGTGCTGACGTTGAAGGGGTTCAACTTGGTCCGTTTGGGGCTATTTCCTTAGCAAATGCGAGGAAAAAATAATGATACTTGATTATATAATGCGCCGCTTAGGTTTATTACTTTTTATGATGGTAACGCTCAGTGTGTTTACCTTCTCCTTGAGCTATTTATTTCCAGGTGACCCTTTAAGTAATTTAAGTGGCATTACTAATACAAGCTTTTCACAAACGAGCGAACTACAAGATAAGTATCAATTTAACGACAATTATTTAATGCAATATTTTGCTTTTTTAGGACGTATTTTGCAAGGTGACTGGGGGCTTTCATTTGCCTCTGGAGACAGTGTTTTTAGTCATATTATCGATTTATTTCCAGCCACATTAGAGTTAAGTATTTACGCCTTAGTTATTTCTGTCACCTTTGGCGTACCTGCAGGGATTATTGCTGCGGCATACCAAAAAAGCTGGCCTGATAAACTGATAAATTCAACGACTCTTATTGGTTATTCAATGCCTGTTTTTTGGCTAGCCTTACTCCTTATTATGGTGTTCTCACTGCAACTAGGGTGGTTTCCGATGTCTGGAAGAATGGGGCTGCTCTATGAAATCCCCTCGCAAACCGGCTTTATTTTACTTGATATAGCGCTGGCTGACTTTCCATATTCAGGCATGGCTATGCTAGATGCATTGCATCATTTAACACTGCCCACAATTGTATTAGCCATGTACCCAACTACCGTGTTAGTTCGTTTCACCCGAGACTCAATGCTCAATGTACTCGAACAGAGTTATATTAAAACCGCACGAGCCAAAGGCCTAAACCGTGCCCAACTCATAATGCACCATGCACTGCGTAATGCACTGCTGCCTGTAATAAAACAAATTGGTTTACAGTTTAGTACCTTGATCACCCTGGCGATGATCACTGAAGTTATATTCTCGTGGCCAGGCGTTGGTCGCTGGCTAATAGATAGCATTTACCAACGAGACTACCCTGCTATACAGGGTGGCTTATTGGCCGTATCAATGTTTGTGATCCTTGCAACCATTGTTGCCGAACTCACCTATACCTTATTCGACCCGCTGTCACGGAACCAAGCGCATGGCAAAGTTTAATTTATTTTCAGAAGAGTCGAATAAGTCGCCATTAGCGCGGTTTTGGCGCAAATTCAAATCCAATCACCCGGCAGTTGTTGGGTTATGGCTTTTTAGTGCTTTTGCAGTTCTCGCTGCCGCCGCTCCATTGATTGCCCCCTATGGCGTGAATCAGCAGCACAGTGAAGCACTGCTGATCCCTCCTTCATGGCATGAAATGGGCGATGTGCGTTTTATACTTGGTACAGATGACCTAGGCCGAGATGTGTTATCAAGGTTAATGAATGGCGCAACCTATACATTTGGACTCTCAATTGTCGCAGCATTACTAACAACGGTCATTGGTGTGGTAGTTGGCACGTTTGCAGGGATAAGCCGTGGCATTCGCTCTAGCTTTTTAAATCACCTTCTTGATATTACATTATCAATTCCATCTCTGTTATTAGCTATTATCATTATCGCAATTTTAGGCCCTGGGTTAATGAACACAGTGTGGGCGATTATTCTCGCGCTGCTACCACAGTTTATTCATTCTGTGCGCAATCTTATAGTGACTGAGCTAAATAAGGATTACATCACTGCATTTAAACTTGATGGCGCCTCTAATTGGCATATTCTCTCGCGTGGGATTTTTCCAAATATTTATGAACACATTGTGGTTATTTTTACTATGGCTTTATCAACCGCTATTTTAGATATTGCCGCATTAGGGTTTTTAAAGCTAGGTGCTCAACCCCCCACCACTGAGTGGGGCGCTATCTTAGCAGAAAATTTAGGTTTAATTTACCTAGCGCCATGGACTGTGGGCTTACCAGGTGTATTACTCTTTTTAGCGGTCCTATCTACTAACTTAGTTGGTGATGGGCTGCGACAAGTACTAAAAGCACGAAAGGCAGACTAAATGCAATTACTCGACATTAGAAATCTAACCATAGAGCTGCGTACATCTGATACCGTAATACGTGCCGTCGACAGAGTGAGCCTGAGCCTCAAAGAAGGTGAAGTGCATGCATTAGTTGGTGAGTCTGGATCCGGAAAAAGCTTAATAGCAAAAGCTATTGTTGGAGTTTTAAATGAACGCTGGCATATCACCGCTGACCGAATGCACTGGCGCGGTGTTGATTTAATGCGCTTATCAAGCCAACAACGTAGAAAAATTGTTGGCCAAGACATTGCTATGATCTACCAAGATCCAAGTCGTTGCCTTGATCCAACGGCAAAAATATTTGACCAAATAGCTGAAACCTTACCGCCAGTGCACAGTTCAGGCTTTTTCTTAAAGCGAAATCGAGAACGTAAAGATAGAGTCAAAGCATTAATCCATAAGGTCGGTATAAAAGATCATGAAAAAGTACTTACCAGCTACCCGCATGAACTTTCTGAAGGTGTCTGTCAAAAAGTAATGATTGCGATGGCTATTGCACGAACGCCAAAATTACTCATTGCGGATGAACCAACAACGGCACTTGAGAGTACGACTCGGGCACAGGTTTTTCGATTATTAAAAAGTTTAAACCAACTTAAGAACATGTCGATTTTAATGATTTCCCATGAGCTAGAGGAAATTGTAGACTGGTCTCACGGAATACACGTTCTATATTGTGGACAAATGGTTGAAGCTGGCCCTACACAACGTATATTCTCCCATCCTCGCCACCCTTATACACAAGCATTGTTAAAAAGCTTACCTGATTATGAGCATGGCCTTGCTCATAAAGAACCGTTTTACGCACTCAAAGGCACAATACCTACTTTGCAGCATTTACCAATTGGTTGCCGCCTTGGTCCTCGTTGTCCACAAGCACAAAAAGCCTGTGTAGTGACTCCCCCATCAACAAAGCAGCATGGTCATAGCTATGCGTGTCATTTTCCATTAATTAAGGCTATGAAATAATGCAGCCACTATTAAAGGTGCAAGCCTTATCTAAATGCTTTAATTTACGTGCAAGCTTATTTTCACGTAAACAATTTAGTGTCCTAAAAAATATTTCGTTTTGCTTAGAAAAGGGGGAAACTCTGGCAATCATTGGCGAAACAGGCTCTGGGAAAAGTACTTTAGCAAAACTTTTAGCAGGCGCAGGCACCGCCGATAGCGGGCAAATATATTTAGACGGTAATATTATCGAAGACAATGGCGTAAGAGATACACAATGTCGCCATATTCGTATGATATTTCAAGATTCAGAAGCTTCTCTTAATCCTGGTTTAACCATTGGTGACATGCTTGATGATTGCTTACAATACAACACATCATTAGATAAAGAGACGCGGGTTGAAAAAATTAAGGTCACTCTGGCTAAGGTTGGCTTATTAAACGATCACCAACATTATTACCCTCATATGTTCAGTGGCGGTCAATTACAGCGTGTTGCATTAGCAAGGGCGTTGATTCTTGATCCAAAGGTTGTGGTGCTTGATGAAGCGTTATCATCTTTAGACCCTTCTGTACGAGCTCAAACCGTAAATTTACTACTTAAATTACAACAAGAAACTGGCTTAAGCTATATTTTAATAACACATCATTTAAGTCTAGTGCGCCACATTAGCGATCAATTAGTCGTACTTGAGCATGGTGAGATTGTTGAATATGGAAGAACTGAAGATGTTTTCCAAGCACCTAAGTCGCGCGTAACACAAAAATTATTTAACTGCTGACCCTCAATATATGCGCGAGGCGACCCGCGCATAAAATATACCCATTAAGCAGGTTGAATTAATGATTCAACAATTTTTAACGCTTTAATTTCATTTTCATCAGTAATGCCGTCAGCTTCAATAACTTGTTTAAGTAATTCTAATACAAACACCCTCATTGATTGATCTACAATATGCGTCATTCGATGCTGAATAAATGACTCAATGTCATCACTTTGTACAGCCAAAACACATTTACTTGTCATATCAATAATGTAGTTATCAAGGTTAATCGCTGAATTCCACTCAATCTTATGCGCCCATGTTTCAACAACAGTTAACTCTTCCTCTGCAATCGAACCATCAACAGCGACAAATAGTAATGCAAGATCTAACAGTGATTCTTTTTGTAACTGTTCAACACAGATACCCATATCAAAATTATTTAATAGCTGCTCGAATTTCATAACGATCCTTTGATAAAATTTGCGTTTAAGCACTGAGCTTATACCAAAGTACATTAAAAAGTAACCTAAACAAGTTTGCTAAATTTAAGTAGTTGATACCAATTTGCATAAGTATTTGAACAATTTAACAAATAAAATCACTCTGTAACGTCGCAGCAAATACTCGGTTGGAAACTAGGGCGTGCTGACCATTATGGATTGAAATTTATTTAATCTAGGGGCGATTTAATCGCGGCGCGAGGTTTGGAATCGAGTGAGCTAAGTAAAAATTGAGCAAAGCTTCCGCGTCCTGCTCACGCCCCTAGGAAGAATCCTTTGGTCACGTTATCGCCTATTTATGGGGAACACCACACACCATAGGCGCTGCCTTGCCTAAATACCAAATAGACTGCTGCAAAATCAATCACGAAAGGTCAACACGCCCTAGCATACTGTCAGTGAAAAACAAAAAAGGCGCCATTGGCGCCTTTTTATTTATTAGAATAAACTTATTCTGCGGCTTGTGGTGCTACCGGCAAGTTTAACTCAGCGTTTGCTTTTAAAGCTTCAATGAATACCATGTAGTTTTTGTTAACTTGGGCCATTGTAATATTTTGCTTAAGCTGCGCTTCGATTTCGCCCTCAATAGCTGCATCTGTCACTGTTTTAAGAGCAACAATTGCTGCATCGCCGTTATTTAACTCAACCTTTTCAACTACTGGAGCAGTACTAGGATGAGCCATTTTAAAGGCGTGTTGAACGATTGCTGGAGAAACCGTATATGCTTGACGTGTCAGTGTAGCCTCTTGGCGTAGTTCTAAGCTTTGCTCAGTTGCTACGTTTGTTAAGCTCTTACCTGCTTTAATTTCTGCGTATAAGGTAGTTGCTTTCTCTTTAGCAAGTTCTGATGCTTTTTGGCTCACTAAACGCGCTTTTATCTGTTCAGACACATCTACAAGTGGTTTTGTCGTTGCAGGCACATACTCGCTAACTCGAACCACAATAACGTGCTCATCACCGATTTCAAGTACTTCTGAATTCATTTTATCTTCAAGCACGTCTGGCGAGAATAATGCTCTCATCACTGCGGGTGTGTTAAGTGGTGCTGGTAATGCGTTGCGTTCAACTAGCGCCGTTGTTTGTACTTCAACACCGGCAACTTCAGCTGCATCAACTAAAGTATCTGAAATCTCAAATGCAATTCCAGCCATTTCTGTTTGCTTTTCATAAAACGCATTTACTTTTTCAGTACGCTCTAGTTCCGCACGTAAATCAGCTTTAACCGCATCATACGCTTTTACTTGTTGGCTTTGGATATCAGTTAACTGAATTATATGGTAACCGAACTCCGATTGTACAACCTCTGAAAAGTCACCTTTTGCAGCAAGTGCAAACGCAGCGTCTTCAAATGCAGGATCCATCATATCGCGTTCGATCCAATCTAAATCACCGCCCATTTCAGCACTAACAATATCATCAGATGATGATTCAGCTAATTTAGCAAACTCAGCGCCTTGTTGTAATTGCGCTAATAAATCTTCAGCTTTACTTTTAGCTGCATCATCGTTTTCACTGCTATCAATTAAAATATGTGATACACGGCGTTTTTCCGGTTCTATATATTGCGCACTGCTTTGCTCATAATACGCTTTAACGTCATCTTCAGTCACATTCGTTTCAAGGTTTAAGTTCGCAGCATTTAAATCAATATAGCTTACTGATACCTGTTCTGGAGCTAAAAACTGTGATGTATTTAAATCGTAGTAATCTGCAATTTCTTGCTCATTAACAACGATACTGTCTTGTAGGCTTTCTTTGCTAACTACAATGTAATCAATGCTACGAGTTTGTTGTTGTAGTGCAATCGCGCTTGTTAATTCATTTTTCAAAGCAAAATCGCTGCCTGCAACAGCTGATACAAGCTGGCTACGAGTCATTTCTTCACGAAGGTATTCACGAAATGCTTCTGGTTGAAAATTCATTTGACGAATAACTTGTAAATAGCGATCGTTATTAAATTTTCCACCAATTTGAAAGTAAGGCAGTTCTAAAATTGATTTTTTAACACTATCATCACTTACACGAAGGCCTAACTCTGCAGCCAGTTGCGTTTGTAATTCTTGTTGTACTAAACGATCAACCACACCTTGGCGAATTTGCGCCATATAATTTGGATCTGCAGCAATTTGCGCGAAATATTCACCAAATTGTTGTTCCAAGCGTGAACGTTCATTTTGTAGTGCTCGGCTAAATTCGGTTTGGCTGATTTTAACTCCATTTACTTCAGCAACGGGTTGTTCTGTGGTTTGACCTAGGTAACCACCGATCCCTGCTAAGGCAAAAGATAAAATTACCGCGCCTAAAATAACTTTTGCTACTGGTCCTTGCGAACCCTCTCTTATTTTCTCAAGCATTTATTTATCTCTATTCTATTCGAGGCAGAAATCGCCTTGCTCATGTAAAAAAAGCGTATCTTACCAGATACGCTTTTTTTCTTGAAGCAGTTGGCGATAAAGATAGTTAATTGTGCTAAAAAGCGACTAACTTCTTACACTGCCAAAACTAACCTACTAAAACAGTGATTAGCTATTACATGCATCTTTTAGCGCTTTACCAGCTTTGAAAGCTGGAATAGTCGCTGCAGCGATTTGAATTGTTTCGCCAGTTTGTGGGTTGCGGCCTGAACGAGCGGCACGATCGCGTACTGAGAAAGTACCGAAACCAACTAGAGCAACTGAATCGCCATCTTTAAGAGCGCCTGAAACAGACTCGATGAATGAATCTAGTGCACGACCCGCAGCCGCTTTAGAAATGTCAGCGTCAGCTGCGATTTGATCGATTAATTGAGATTTATTCACAATATCATCCTCTTTCATTGTTATTATCAAGAGCGATTGTTTTTTAAACTAACATCACTATTTTGAAAATTTTAGAGCAAACTTTTTCATGCTCATACGATTGTATTTTTTCTTCAGCCTAGGCCACATAAGGCCTAGGCTTGAAAACCAGTGCTTAACTTATCATACCATCTAGATTTGAAAAGCCCTTTCAAGCACTTTTTTTCGCTTTTTTACTGGTTTTTTGGTGTTTCGACTGAAAAACTCTCAACTGGGTGTACTAAAGCAAGTTTTAAAACCTCATCAATCCAAGTAACAGGGTGAATATCAAGGCCTGCCAATACGTTGTCAGGGATCTCTTTTAAGTCACGTTCGTTAATTTTTGGAATAATAACGGTTTTAATACCACCTCGGTGGGCCGCTAGTAACTTCTCTTTTAAGCCACCTATTGGTAATACTTCACCACGCAACGTAATTTCACCCGTCATTGCAACATCAGCACGAACAGGATTACCCGTAAGACTTGAAACCAAACCAGTTACCATAGCAGCACCTGCACTTGGTCCATCTTTTGGTGTTGCTCCCTCAGGCACATGTACATGAATGTCACGTTTTTCATAAAAATCACTGTTAATTCGAAATTCATCTGCACGATTACGCACAACAGTCATAGCAGCTTGAATCGACTCTTGCATGACATCACCAAGTGAACCGGTGTAACTTAGCTTCCCTTTACCTGGCATCGCAGCACATTCGATCGTCAGTAAATCACCACCTACTTCAGTCCAAGCAAGGCCTGTTACTTGACCAATACGATCGCCGTCTTCTGCTTTACCGTAATCAAAGCGTTGTACACCTAAGAAATCTTCAAGGTTCTGTGCATTGATAGTGACGGTTTTAGTGCCTTTTTCAAGCAAGATATTCTTAACGGCTTTGCGACATAACTTAGATATTTCGCGCTCTAAATTACGTACGCCAGCTTCGCGGGTATAATAGCGAATAATACCAATTATAGCGCTGTCTTCTAAAACAAGTTCGTCGTCTTTTAAGCCATTGCGTTTAACTTGCTTAACAATTAAATGCTCTTTTGCAATATTTAGCTTTTCATCTTCGGTGTAACCCGACAAACGAATAACTTCCATCCGATCTAATAATGGGCCAGGAATGTTAAAGCTGTTAGATGTTGCAACAAACATTACATCCGACAAATCGTAATCAACTTCTAAGTAATGATCAGCAAAATGACTATTTTGCTCAGGATCGAGTACTTCTAATAAAGCCGATGCTGGATCACCACGCATATCCGAAGACATTTTGTCAATTTCATCTAATAAGAATAATGGATTTTTAACACCCACTTTACTCATATTTTGGATTAGCTTACCTGGCATTGAGCCAATATAAGTACGGCGATGACCACGAATTTCAGCTTCGTCGCGTACGCCACCCAGCGCCATACGTATGTACTTACGACCCGTAGAGCGTGCAATCGATTGGCCTAATGACGTTTTACCAACACCTGGAGGCCCTACTAAACATAAAATTGGCCCTTTTAGTTTATTAGTACGTTGCTGAACCGCAAGATATTCAATAATACGCTCTTTTACTTTATCAAGACCGTGGTGATCGCTATCAAGGATTTTTTGCGCACCGGCTAAATCTTTTTTCACTTTTGAGCGTTTTTTCCACGGTACATTAATTAATGTATCTATGTATGAACGCACGACTGTCGCTTCTGCCGACATTGGTGACATCATTTTTAGCTTGGCAAGCTCTGAATTTGCTTTTTCTTGTGCATCAGTGCTCATACCCGACTCTTCAATACGTTTTTTCAACGCTTCGAATTCATCTGGTACATCATCAAGTTCACCCAATTCTTTTTGGATGGCTTTCATTTGCTCATTGAGGTAGTACTCACGCTGCGATTTTTCCATCTGCTTTTTAACGCGGGTACGAATTTTCTTCTCAATTTGCAATAAATCGATTTCACCTTCCATCAACGCCATTAAATATTCAAGACGTTCCGTTACACTGGCAATCTCAAGTACTTTTTGCTTTTCTGGCACCTTAAGCGGCATGTGTGCTGCCATCGTATCAGCAAGGCGTGGCGCTTCATCAATCCCACTGACCGATGTTAATACCTCTGGTGGGATTTTTTTATTGAGCTTTACATAGCCTTCAAACTGACTTATTGCGCTGCTGATGAAAATATCTTGCTCTTGCTCATCGATTTCCTCAGAGCTAATAAACTGCGCGTTAGCAACAAAGAAGTCTTCATTTTCAATGAAGCTTTCAAGCTTTGCTCGTTGCGTACCTTCTACCAATACCTTTACTGTACCATCTGGTAATTTTAGTAATTGAAGTACGGTGGCAATAGTACCAACACGATAAATATCATCTTGTTCTGGTTCATCGACTGTTGCGTCTTTTTGCGCAACAAGGAAAATTTGTTTGTCTTTATCCATTGCCGCTTCAAGGCATTTTATTGATTTTTCACGGCCTACAAAAAGCGGGATCACCATGTGCGGATATACCACGACATCGCGCAGTGCTAACACTGGGATTTCGACTCGATCTGTTCTCTCAAGCGTCATTATTTTTCTCTTCGCTCTTCATTTATTTTAAAGATTACTCAAGTATATGGGGATAACCTAAGTAAAGTTCAACAATTTTACGTAATTGGATTAAATAAATTATAAAAAAAGGAGCCTAAGGCTCCTTTTTTATCAAAGTGAGTATATATTACTCTGCGGCCACTTTATCTTGAGTCGCGCTTTGATAGATCAAAATAGGATCTGATTCACCTTTAATAACGGTTTCATCAATCACTACTTTGCTAACATCTTCCATTGATGGGAGTTCGTACATGGTATCAAGTAATACAGCCTCAACAATTGAGCGAAGACCACGTGCACCCGTTTTACGCTCCATTGCTTTGTGGGCAATAGCGCGAAGCGCATCATCACGAAACTCAAGTTCAACGTCTTCCATACCAAATAATGCGCCGTACTGTTTAGTTAAGGCGTTTTTAGGCTCATTTAGAATTTGCACTAAAGCCGACTCATCTAATTCAGTTAACGTTGCAACCACTGGTAAACGGCCAATAAACTCTGGAATTAAACCATACTTTACTAAATCTTCAGGTTCAACATCTTTAAATGTTTCACTTAAAGAACGACTTGCCGCTGATTCTTTGACTTGTACGCCAAAACCGATACCAGTATTTTTCTGGCTTCGCTGCTCAATTACTTTATCAAGGCCAGAGAATGCACCACCACAGATAAATAAGATTTTAGAGGTATCGACCTGTAAAAATTCTTGCTGTGGGTGTTTGCGCCCGCCTTGTGGTGGAACCGATGCAACTGTACCTTCAATTAATTTAAGCAATGCTTGTTGCACGCCTTCACCCGATACATCGCGTGTAATCGAAGGATTATCCGATTTACGTGAAATCTTATCAATTTCATCAATGTAAACAATACCGCGCTGGGCTTTTTCTACATCGTAATCGCACTTTTGTAATAGCTTTTGGATGATGTTTTCAACATCTTCACCTACATAACCGGCTTCAGTTAGTGTTGTTGCATCTGCCATCGTAAATGGCACATCTAATAAGCGTGCAAGTGTTTCGGCTAATAATGTTTTACCACTACCCGTTGGGCCAATTAGTAGAATATTACTTTTGCCTAACTCAATATCAGATTTACCATTTTGATTACGCAAGCGTTTATAATGATTATAAACCGCTACAGAAAGTACTTTTTTAGCGTGATCTTGACCAATTACATAATCATCTAAGTGATTACGAATTTCTTTTGGTGCAGGTAGTTTATCAGACGTGTTGTGCTTAGGCGCAATGTCTTTGATTTCTTCCCTGATGATATCGTTACACAGCTCTACACATTCATCACAAATGTATACTGAAGGACCTGCAATTAGCTTACGAACTTCGTGTTGGCTTTTGCCACAAAAAGAGCAGTATAACAATTTATTACTTTTGTCGCCGTCTGTAGGAGTGTCAGACATTCAGCTACCTCATCTTATACGTTGGCTGCCAAACTACTTAGCAGCTATTTCAATACGCTCAACTATACCAAATTATATTGGTTTTCACATAGTAAAGGACAAAGCTAGTAACAATTAACTACTAGCTTGTGTAATTACTTGCTCTCGCGATTAGTAAATACGGCGTCAACTAAACCATAATCAACAGCTTGGGCTGCACTCATAAAGTTATCACGGTCGGTATCTTTTGAAATCACATCTAATGGTTGGCCAGTATGCTCTGCCATTAAACGGTTTAATTTGTCTTTAATAGACAGGATTTCTTTGGCGTGTATTTCAAAGTCAGATGCTTGACCTTGGAAACCGCCTAATGGTTGGTGGATCATTACCCGTGAATTAGGTAAACAATAGCGTTTGCCTTTTGCACCAGCTGTTAATAAGAATGCACCCATGCTAGCCGCTTGGCCAACACAAATTGTACTTACATCTGGCTTAATAAAATTCATGGTGTCATAAATTGCCATGCCCGCAGTAACTGAACCGCCTGGTGAATTGATATATAAAAAGATATCTTTTTCTGGGTTTTCTGACTCTAAAAATAGCATTTGCGCTAAAATTAGGTTAGCCATGTTGTCTTCAACCGGGCCAGTTAAAAAAATGATTCGCTCTTTTAATAGTCTCGAATAAATATCATACGAGCGCTCGCCTTTCGCTGTTTGTTCAACAACCATAGGTACTAATGCATTGAGTGGATCTGTAATACCAGTGTTCATATTTATCTAATTCCTTATGCGCTTATACTTATCCTTATTATAAGGAAGCATAGTTATTTTTTGGCGAAATTGAAGGCCACAAACTAAAATGGCTCGGGCACGCTGCATAATACAGTGTAACACGAGCCATTTAATCGTTAGCGAGGGCTTAAGTCAATGACTTATTATGCACCTTGCTGTGGATTCATGATGTCATCAAATGCTTTTTCAACGTCAGTTACATTTGCTTTAGCTAAAATAGCTTCAACAGCTTGCTCTTCCATTGCTACATTACGCATTTGCTGCATAAGTTGATCATTTGCTTTGTAATATTCTACAACTTCAGTAGGATCTTCATATGCAGAAGCCACTGTTGCAATTAATGCTTCAACTTTAGCATCATCAACTTTGATCTCGTTCGCTTTAATTACTTCACCTAATAATAGGCCAGTTTTAACGCGAGTTACAGCTTGTTCGTGGAACAATTCAGCTGGAAGCTCAGGCATGTTTTTAGCGTCGCCACCAAAACGTTGTGCTGCTTGTTGACGTAGTGCATCAATTTCTTGATCTACTAGCGCTTTAGGCACATCGATTTCGTTGTTAGCTAAAAGACCTTTGATTGCTTGGTCTTTCACGTTAGCTTTAACCGCTTGGTCAAGTTCACGTGTCATGTTCTTTTTCACTTCTTCTTTAAGTGCGTCAACGCCGCCTTCAGTTACACCGAATTTAGTTGCGAATTCTTCGCTTAATTCAGGTAGCTCTTGCGCTTCAACTTTCTTCACTGTGATAGTGAATTGAGCTGCTTTGCCTTTAAGATTTTCAGCATGGTAATCATCAGGGAATGTTACATCAGCAACAACTTCTTCGCCTGCTTTTTTACCTACGATATTATCTTCAAAACCTGGGATCATACGACCTTGGCCAAGTTCTAATGGGAAGTCTTCAGCTTTTCCGCCTTCAAATACTTCACCGTCGATAGTACCTACGAAGTCAACTGTTACGCGATCGTTCTCGCCAGCAGCTGTATCTACGTCAGCCCAATCTGCGTGTTGCTTACGAAGAGTTTCTAGCATGTTAGCTAGATCTTCGTCAGTAACCGTTACAGCAGGTTTTTCAACAGCAATTTTGTCTAAACCTTGAACTTCTACTTCAGGGTAAACTTCAAATGTTGCTGAAAACTCTAAATCTTTACCCGCTTCAAGTGCTTTAGGAGCAAATGTTGGTGCGCCAGCTGGGTTAATTTTTTCAGCTACAATAGCTTCATAAAAATTACGTTGCATTACTTCGCCAGCTACTTCTTGACGAACTGCGCCACCGTAACGTTTGTTGATTACAGACGTTGGTACTTTACCAGGACGGAAACCATCAATACGCTGGGTTTTAGACAGTTGTTGTAAGCGTTTTTTTACTTCGGTCTCAACGTTCTCTGCAGGAACGGTGATGGTCAGACGGCGCTCAAGGCCTTGAGTCGTCTCAACAGAAACTTGCATGATATACCTCAATCTTCAATTTTGGCGACTGTTCGCCTTCCTTACAAACACGGTGATCACTATGCGTTTTGGCACGTTCAAAGTCATTTAATGACTTATCAACCCCATCTCCACTATAAGATACCAATGCTGCTCTGCCCTTCGGGCACTATGTTAAACAATAGACGCGGCATTATAACCTAATATTTATGATAGTCGAGTCTAGGGGGCAATTATTTGGTTAGATAGCGCATTATAGAAGGTGATAGGATAAAAAACAGGCGTTTTAGATAGCAATTTTTAAGCGCATTCGCTTTTTTGAATAAAAATGATGAAATGGTTTTATAAAATATATTATGAAGAATTTTTATTGTTCGTGTTTGTGTTTTGAAGAAATTATAAATTTAATATCACTTAACTTTAGAGGTAAAGAAAGTGGTCGGCGATGCAGGATTTGAACCTGCGACCCCTTGGACCCAAACCAAGTGCGCTACCAAACTGCGCTAATCGCCGACATATGAAGAATTAACTTCTATTTTTCTGTGAACACTTAAACTGAGAATTTAAGACCATTTTCTAAAGAAAGTGGTCGGCGATGCAGGATTTGAACCTGCGACCCCTTGGACCCAAACCAAGTGCGCTACCAAACTGCGCTAATCGCCGATATTCTTTGTGTAAATTGGGGTGACTGATGGGGCTCGAACCCACGACAACCGGAATCACAATCCGGGGCTCTACCAACTGAGCTACAATCACCACGGCATTTACTTGTTTTCAAATGGTGCACCCAGAAGGATTCGAACCTTCGACCGACGCCTTAGAAGGGCGTTGCTCTATCCAGCTGAGCTATGGGCGCATCGAAAACTTCATAGCGAACCAATAAGCTACTTTAATTAAGAGATGGTCGCGATACAGAATTTTAATCTGCGACTGAATTGAATATACTCAAATCAATCTTGCTACACTTTAACTTTAAAAAAGTGGTCGGCGATGCAGGATTTGAACCTGCGACCCCTTGGACCCAAACCAAGTGCGCTACCAAACTGCGCTAATCGCCGATGCCTATTATTGTTAGCGAGTGACCTCGTTGACAACGGGGTGCATAATAGTGATTTGACCGGGTTAGGTCAAACCTTTTTTTAAGAAAATAAATCAATCGCTCACTTTTAGTTCATAATGGCTAAATATTGTAAAACTAAGCTAAAATTTCAGCACTTTTATATAATTCGAAGGTGAATATAAGAAAAGCAACTTGGCGCTTTAATGCTTTTCTGCGAAAATAGCTTCTAGAATAAAGACAAGACTATAATGAGATTGGTTATTACCAACTGCGTTTACCCCATTAAAAACGTTTATAGTCTTGCTAAGTATCAGTTTCAAGTTAACTAACCCCAATTAAAGGTCACCCATGACGGCAAACATCATCGATGGTAAGGCAATAGCTAAACAAGTACGAAGTGCAGTAGCACAACGAGTAAGTGAACGTGTTGCAAATGGTTTACGCGCACCAGGCCTTGCTGTTGTACTTGTAGGACAAGACCCAGCGAGCCAAGTTTACGTAGGCTCAAAGCGTAAAGCCTGTGAAGAGGTTGGTTTTGTATCAAAATCATTTGATTTACCGGCAGACACAAATGAACAAGCATTATTAGATTTAATCGATGAACTTAACAACGATGCCCAAGTCGATGGGATTTTAGTCCAACTACCTTTACCTGAAGGGCTTAATGTTGAAAAAATTCTTGAGCATATTACGCCGCTCAAAGACGTTGATGGTTTTCATCCATACAATATCGGTCGTTTAGCACAACGAATGCCAGCTCTTCGCCCTTGTACACCAAAAGGGATTATTACACTGCTTGATTCAACGGGCGTAAAATACAAAGGAATGCATGCAGTTGTTGTAGGTGCCTCGAATATTGTTGGTCGCCCTATGGCATTAGAGTTATTGCTGGCGGGTTGTACGACTACTGTATGTCATAAATTTACGCAAGATTTAGAAACTCATGTACGCCGCGCTGATTTGTTGGTTGTCGCAGTAGGTAAACCTGAGTTTATTCCAGGAGACTGGGTTAAAGAAGGCGCTATCGTAATCGATGTAGGTATCAACCGTTTAGACACTGGTAAATTAGTGGGTGACGTTCAATATGATATCGCTGAGCAAAAAGCACATTTCATCACGCCAGTTCCTGGTGGTGTTGGTCCGATGACGGTTGCAAGCTTAATTGAAAATACATTGGAAGCGTGCGAAAAATATCACGGTTAATACTACAAATAAAATTATCGCATATTAAAAAGGGTTGCCAATTGGCAACCCTTTTTATATACCCAAGTCACCTCAAGATGTGAGTTTCAGTTGGAATTAAAAGCGATTTAGGCAAGGCATTGATTGCAGGTAATGGTTATTCCCTTATCAAAATCTATAACACAGTATAAATCGCTTTTAAACCAACCCGTTGGGCGTTTCACAGGCACTTACTCTCTGCGTTGTTACTCCTAAAAGGGACCGCCATTATTGCGAAGTAACGCCTTGATATTAAGCCCCTGTGAAACGCTGAATCCTGCACCTTGAGGTGACCTGGGTATATACGGTTAATTACTTATTACGCTTTACGCCACGTCGTTTTACCCGCTGAATCTTCTAGTATTACACCAAGTGCATTCAACGCATCACGCGCTTCATCCGCTGCAGCCCAATCTTTACTGGCACGTGCATCATTGCGTTTGACGATTAACGCTTCAATTTGTGCAACTTCATCATCTGCTTGAGCCCCTTGTAAAAATGCTTCTGGCGTCTGCTGTGCAACACCCAACACTTCACCTAAACTGCGCAGCACAAATGCTAACTGCCCTGCTTGCGCAGTCTCACTATCTTTTACGCGGTTAAGCTCTTTAGCAAGCTCAAACAATACTGGCAATGCCTCTGGGGTATTGAAGTCATCATCCATTGCTTTTCTAAATTTAGCCACGTATTCATTTCCTGCTAAATCACAATTGATAGGCTCAACGCCACGTAAGGCTGTATAAATGCGCTCTAGCGAGGAACGCGCTTGATCTAAATTTTCTTGCGAGTAGTTTAACTGGCTGCGGTAGTGACCCGATATTAAAAAGTAACGCACTGATTCAGGGTCATACTGTTTTAATACTTCACGTACCGTAAAAAAGTTATCGAGTGATTTTGACATCTTCTCTTTATTAACTTGTACCATTCCGGTGTGGATCCAAGTATTTACGTATTTACCGTTATTTGCACAGCATGATTGTGCAATTTCATTTTCATGGTGCGGAAACTGTAAATCAGAACCACCACCATGAATATCAAAATGCTCACCTAAATGCTTAGAACTCATTGCAGAACATTCAATATGCCAACCAGGACGACCCTCACCCCAAGGTGATGTCCATGATGGCTCACCCGCTTTGGCTTTTTTCCATAATACAAAGTCAAGCGGATCGTCTTTATCTTGCGCAACTTCAACACGTGAACCCGCTTGTAGCATTGTTAGGTCTTGTTGTGACAATGCACCGTACAGCTCAAACGTTGATACATCAAACAATACATCGCCATCAGCTGCAACATAAGCATGGCCTTTATGTACTAAGCGCTCAACCATTTCGATGATTTCATCCATATGGCCTGTTACTGTTGGTTCAACATCCGGGCGCAACATGTTTAAACTATCAAAATCTTCATGCATTGCTTTAGTCATACGTACGGTTAAATCATTAATCGCTTCGCCATTTTCATTGGCGCGCTTGATAATTTTATCATCAACATCGGTGATGTTACGTACATACTTTAAATCATAACCAATATGGCGAAGGTAACGTACGATCACGTCAAAACTTACGAATGTACGTGCATGACCAATATGGCAGTAATCATAAATGGTGATACCACACACATACATGTCGATTTTACCGTCGACCATTGGTTTAAATTGCTCTTTTTGACGTGTCAGTGTGTTGTATATATTTACCATTTATTTTGAGTCCTTGACTATTTACTTGAATTACTATGTTAACACTTGAAAAGCCCCTGCTCTAGCGCTTTATCAATTGAATAAGCACTTTGTTTATCTTAGCTAACTAAGATAAAATAGTGCCAAATAAATCAGCTAATAGGAAACCTCATGGTTGTTCTACACACAAATTTTGGTGATATCACCATTAACATGCACAAAGATGACGCGCCAAACACAGTTAAAAATTTTTTACAGTATGCAAATGCTGGTTTTTATGACGGTACTATTTTTCACCGTGTAATTGATGGTTTTATGGTACAAGGCGGCGGCTTTGAGCCTGGCATGACACAAAAAGAAGTGCATGACCCGATTCAAAATGAAGCAAATAACGGCCTTTCAAATAAGGTTGGTACACTTGCAATGGCACGTACTCCTGATCCACATTCAGCAACTGCGCAGTTTTTCATTAACGTCAATAACAACGATTTTTTAAATTTCAGCAGTGAAACATCACAAGGCTGGGGTTACTGTGTGTTTGCTGAAGTTGTTGAAGGCATGGACATAGTTGAAAAAATCAAAAACGTTGCGACTGGAAGTGCTGGTCACCACCAAGATGTTCCGCTTGATGACGTTATCATCAAAAGCGTAACTGTTAGCTAAGTTACCTTTCATTTAAAGCGGATGTTTCATCCGCTTTTTATTCTCCGTTAACGTTTACGAGTCACAATGCGCCAAACTTATTTTATTGCCGACCTTCATTTAAGTGAAAACCGCCCAGATATCAGCGCTGCTTTTTATCAATTTTTAGATTCTCACATTCTTAATAAAGACATTGACGCTCTGTATATCCTCGGTGATTTTTTTGAAGTATGGGTTGGGGATGATTACGTTACAGCGCTCTCTACGGAAGTGGCTAAACGCTTAAAGGTTGTAAGTGACAACGGGACACCCGTGTATTTTGTACATGGCAACCGTGATTTTATTATGCGTGAAAAATACGCCCAGCAAGCTGGTATGACTTTATTGCCTGAACAAATTGTTATTGATTTATATGGTACACCCACCGTCATTTTGCATGGCGATGAAATGTGCACACAAGATATCGAATATCAAAAGTTTCGTAAGAAAGGTCGTGGTTGGTGGTGGCCACGTTTAATGCTCGCTATGCCACTGTGGTACCGCCGAAAGGTAGCACAAAATGCTCGAGAAAAATCAAAACAAAATCAAGCTGGTAAAGCATTAGAAATTCTAGATGTAACTGAAAAAGCTGTGCTAGAAACTTTTGATAAACACCAAGTACAGCATATGATTCACGGCCATACTCATCGTCCTAATGTGCACCACTATAAAGTGGATAATCAAACTCTCACACGAACAGTGTTAGGCGATTGGTACACACAAGGATCATATTTAGTGGTCACAGCCAAAAAACAAATGTTGAAAAGTGAGCCATTCGCACAAAATTAAATAGTTAGTTAGGGCTATTATTCTCTCTTTATAAATGTGTAGTTAGCGTTGGCACACCGCTATGGAATTTAAAATCAATGTCTGGCGTGGCAATTAGTTCAGCTTCTTTATCACCAAAAAATGCTACACGCTCAGCAATATCAAAGTCTGCAATTTCTTGCGCCAACGTTAAATAATCTTGGTAATGACGCGCTTCTGAGCGTAATAAAGAGATATAAAAATCGCCTAAACGTTTATCAACATGCGGAGCAAGCTTTGCAAACCGTTCACATGATCGCGCTTCAATGTAAGCACCCACTATTAGCTTATCCACCAAAGCATCTGGTTCAAAAGTCTTAACATGACGTAACATGCCTTTTGCATAACGACATGGCGTAATACTTTGATATTCTATACCGTACTCATCCATAATTTCTAACACTTGATAAAAGTGGTGCAACTCTTCTTTAATCAACATCACCATTTTATCAATCAAACCTTGCCCGTAAGGTGAATCAGATTTAGGGATCACTGATTTAGTCAATTTATTTTTAACAGCTAAATCGCGCCAGTTACCCTCGCGCTTATAAATAAGCGTTTCAAATGGTTTTAGCCATTCTAATAACGCATCACTGCCCTCTTTATCAACTGCATATTTACGAATTAAAAACATTGCAGATTGTGCGGCTTTTAATTCACAAATTAAATGATCAATTAAAATAACGGTTAGATTTTCTTTTTTTGTCGCTTCTATAATCCACTCTTGCGGAGTTTCACATTGAAGAAAAGATAATATTGGGGCGAGCAACTCTTGATTTGACATGGTAAAAATTCATTATCGTAAACTTTAAATGAGCCAAAATTATACCATACACATAACAATAGTATCGATAAAATACGGGTAGTAAAAATAGAAATAAATCTGAGTTTATCAAGATAAAGCCTATTTTTTAATATTAAAATCATTAGGGCCTGTTGACCTTTGTGGATTAAAATTCGTTCAATTTAGGGGCGATTTAATCGCGCGCGCGATTTGTAATCGAGTGGGCTAAGTAAAAATCGAGTAACAAAGAGTTAATCGCTCCTAGACAGAACCCTTCGGGCAGCGCATGTTTGGCATTTATGCTTCGTTATCGCCTATTTATTGGGAATAACCACACATCATAGGCTCTGCCTTGCTTAAAAACCAAACACACTGCTGCAAATTCAACCTCGAAAGATAAACAGGCCCTAAAGCTGTTCAATAAATTTAAACTAACATAAACTTATCAAAAATCAGATCCTGCCTTGAAATCCTCCTATCACACGTTATTCTTAAAAATAGTGTTGCCGTCGTTATTAATAGGATCTCAATTGATTAGAAATGGTGTTAACCAGAATAACAAACCTAGCTTAAGCGCTAATAACACACTAAAATCGCCTCCTTTAAATATGTTATCACTGTTCTTTTTTACATGGATACTGGCTTTTCCTGCTTGTGCTCAAACCAAAAAACTTAAAATAGCCATTGGTGATGATCTAGCACCGTGGATCCATAACGACGGGCAATCAGGTATTTTAATTGATATGGTGAAAGACTGCTTGAAGCCAACCAATTATAAACTTGAGTTTATTTCCTTCCCCTATGCCAGACGCCTTACTGCATATAAAATGAATGAAGTTGATGCGGTAATAGATATCAATTCAATTGTTATTGCCAGTGAATCATTAAATGGTTTTTTTACAGGTAACATATATGCCTATGAAAACTTTGCTTTTGCCCTCTCTGAAAACAATTTTTTGGTAAAAAGCATCCCTGATTTAGAGCGCTACTCTTTACTGTCATGGCAAGGTGCAATTGATCGCCTGGGTAGTGAGTATGAAAAAATGGCTAAAGCAAACCCAAAATACCTTGAAACTAGTCGTCAAAATAATCAAGTGAGAATGCTCTTTAAAAAGCGTGTTGACTTTATCCAACTCGACTATCAGATTTACAATTACTACAAAGCAGAATTAATACAAGAAAATGAAATTGACGCTAAGCTCGATGTTTCTTCATTTGCGCTATTTGGTAAAAGTTCGAATGGGCTGCTGTTTAAAAATGAAACATTAAAAGATATCTGCAAAAGCCAGCTAGAAGAACCTATGATGAAACGTAAATATAAAGATGTATCACCGTGAGGCTCGCTTTGCTAATGCCTATTGATAAGGAGTACCACACCGTACTTTGCTTAAAACCCATTTAACCGTTTCTTGACAAGTATCAGTTACTGACCCATAACTTAATACAAGCTGTATAAAAATAAAACAGTGAACTAATTCAGTTTATGGGGCACACATTATGATATTAAACCATTTATGGGGCATTTATGCTCACCCACTCGAAGAGTGGCAAACTATTGATAACCGCCATGAAAGCTTAACTTATAGCTTATCGCATATACTACTAATTGCACTATTCCCATCCGCTATGGGGTATTACTCTTCCGTTTATTTAGGTTGGAGTATTGGCGCTGGTAACCCGGTATTTTTAACGCATGATAGTGCTATATTAATTGCAGGAGCTATGTATATCGCATTAATCATTGGTGTGTTTGCGCTTGCTTATTTAGCTCATTGGATGGCGGTCACTTTTGGGTCAAAACCAACATTTACCCAAACGCTAGAGCTTGCAGCATACACATCAACTCCCGTATTCATGTCTGCATTAGCCGCATTTTGGCCTGTCCTGTGGTTTGTTGTTTGTATAGGAATGATTGCATTAGCATATTCAGTTTACCTGTTGTATACGGGTGTACCTATTTTAATGCATATACCGCAAGAGCGTGGCTTTATTTACGCAAGCTCAGTCGTAACGTGTGGTTTGATTTTACTGGTAATTATTTTAGCCGTGACAGCAATATTATGGACAAATGGCATTGTTGCTCCTATGTTTACATAGAATAAGCGATGTAAAAAAGCATGCTATCTACATAAAACAGGTGTAATACTAAGTAGTCGATTTATTATTTAAATTCCCTTTCCTTCGCAAAAAAGGAGCTAATTTAGCTCCTTTTTTTATGCTTGCAGATTTAACGAGTTAATTAATCTGAACCATTTTCTTCTTGATTGTGTAACTCTAAACCTGAAGACATCGCACTTTCACGCGTATTTTTTGCTGAATCATTACGCAGTTTTTCAATACGATCTAAATACGCTTGATCTATACCACCGGTAATATATTGACCATCAAATACCGAGGTTTCAAATTTAGTTATCTCTGGATTCTCTTGTGCAACTGCAGCAATCAAATCTGGTAACGATTGGAAAATCAAACCATCTGAACCAATACTTGCATTGATATCTTCAACTTCACGGCCGTGCGCAATAAGCTCTGCCGCTGATGGCATATCAATACCATATACATTAGGGAAACGAATTTCCGGCGCGGCTGAGGCAAAATACACGTTTTTAGCGCCAGACTCACGCGCCATTTCAACGATTTGCGCTGACGTAGTACCACGTACAATAGAGTCATCAACTAACAATACGTTTTTACCTTTAAACTCACGGTCAATGGCATTAAGCTTTTGACGTACTGACTTTTTACGCATTTCTTGACCAGGCATAATAAATGTACGCCCAATATAGCGGTTTTTAACAAAGCCTTGACGATAAGGTAAATTAAGTACACGGGCGATTTCTAACGCCACATCACATGATGTTTCTGGGATTGGGATAACCACATCAATGTCTTTATCAGCCCACTCTCGTGCTATTTTCTCACCCAATTTTGTGCCCATATTAACGCGCGTTGCGTAAACAGACATATTATCAATGTTTGAATCTGGACGAGCAAAATATACAAACTCAAAAATACACGGTGAGTACGATGCTTTATCGGCACATGCTTGCGAATAAAATTCGCCAGCTTCAGTTACATAAATAGCCTCACCGGGTGCTACATCACGTACAAACTCAAAACCATCTGTTTTTAGTGCAACACTTTCAGAAGCAAACATATACTCTGTGCCATTTGCAGCTTCACGCTTGCCAAATACCAATGGACGAATACCATTTGGATCGCGAAATGCAACAATACCATGGCCAATAACCATTGCGATGGTTGCATAACCACCTTGAACTTTATTATTAACTTCAGTGACACCATTAAAAATGTCTTCTGGGTCAAGTTTTAGCTTATTAGGTTTGCTGAATTCATGTGCCATAACATTAAGCAGAATTTCAGAATCCGATGTGGTATTTACGTGACGACGAGCCTCTGAGAACAATTGTTCTTTAAGCTGCTCAGCGTTCGTTAAGTTACCATTATGCGCTAAAGCAATACCGAACGGTGAGTTAACATAAAAAGGCTGCGCTTCAGATGAGCTAGACGAGCCAGCTGTAGGGTAGCGCACATGACCGATACCAATTGTGCCTTGTAAACGCTTCATATGACGGGTGTGAAATACATCTTTCACTAAGCCATTTGCTTTACGTAAACTAAAGGTGTTGTTTTCAATGGTAATGATGCCCGCAGCATCTTGGCCACGGTGTTGCAAAACAGTTAAGCCATCATAAATCGCCTGATTTACAGGAGATGTTCCGACTATTCCAACGATACCACACATGAAATTTTTCCTCGCCGATTAACGGTTGACCGAATTTAAAAAGCTTGAATTGTTTTCGAGGTATGAAAAAAACCACTCAACAACAAAGCCAAATTCTGGGATCAAAATAGAGTTACCCCACCAGTGCGTATTAGGTGCACCAGTAAAAGCATCAAGAAAGAAGAGTAACGCGCTCACGACCAACACGCCACGAAGTGCACCAAAGACAATGCCAAAGACACGGTCAGTACCAGACAGACCTGTACGTTGTACAAGTTCACCTAGCAGGTAGTTTAACAGTCCGCCTAACAGTAGCGTCGCAAAGAATAATATGGCTATGGCCGCTGCATTTCTTAAAAGGGGTTCAGAAATACTGGTTAGGAAGGATGCTAAATATTGGTAAAATAAACTTGAGATGATAAATGCACCAGCCCATACAGCTAAAGACATTGCTTCTTTTATAAAGCCACGAATCAAACCGATAATAGTAGACAGTGCAATAATGCCAAAAATGGCGTAATCAACCCAGATCATATGAACCAACTAGTCGTTAATTTGGGGCGCATTCTATAAGAGGTTAGCCCTAAATGCCAGATCATTTTGTTACTTCAAACTGTGTCACTTTACCGTTTAGTTTAGTAAGCGCTTTCAATTGTGGTAATTTGCTCTCAAGCTGCGCTTTATCGAGCGACGGGCCCACAAAAACTTTAGTTAAAGTACCATTAGGGGTTTTAACTGGGCGGGTAAACGTTTTAAATCCGTTTGCAGTAAGTTTGGCTTGTAGTGATTTCACATTAGCTGCATGAGAAAAACTACCCAGCTGAATAACATAAGCCATTTTTGAAAGGTTTTCATCTGCAGCACGTTTAGGTTCAGGTTGTTTTACGACAACTTGAGGTTGCTGTTTTATTTCACTGATTGTAGTTTGCTCTGTACTTGCCTCGACCATTTTCCTGTCATTGCCACTATCAATATTCTCTTGCTCGACAGTTTCGACAGCACTCGTAATATCATCATCCGCGATAATGTTTTCAATTTGTGGTTCTTTAGGCTGTTCAGCACTTGCAACACGTTGGTCTAGAGTATCTTGTAGATCAATGGTTTTGAACTCAGGGCGTTCAGGAATAGCTTTAAAGCCTTCTTTGTAATGTACTTTTTCACCATCGAGAATATTTGGAATAAACACGATTGCTGCAATCACCACAATGCTTGTGCCGACTAAACGATTTATAAAACCTGAGTTCATCGGATTTCTCTCTATTTTTTCCAATAATTAATGGCTGCTGCAACAGTTATAAATGAACCAAAAACAATCAATAAAGTTTGCTCATCTAAGCGAGGCAAGACACTATCAAGTGCTATATCAACACTGTCAAATCGTTCAATAGGTGCGTTTGTATTCACAGCATCCATTGATTTTGCAATATTATCTACTGTATCACCCCTAAAACAATCAAGTCCAGCTAATGACCAAGCATCAACTAAAGGGCTAACTTCTTTTAAAACAGCAACTTTGTCTTTATCCGCAAGCATAGCTGCTAACGCATGAATTTTAAAGCCTTTATCTTTGTATTGGGCTAACTTACGCGCTAAGTAACGTGCCGACTCAGGGTTATGTGCCACATCAGTATAGACCAGTGGAGATTTACTTAGCTTTTGAAAACGCCCTTCTACAACTAAATCATTTAAACAGCGACGAATAACAGCCTCACTGGGTAATAAACCCAAGACTTTTAAGGTAGTTAAAGCTGTTGCGACGTTTTGACATGGTATTGCAGGCTTATCAAACTCATAGTTAAACTCTTTACACTGCCAACTAAAACGAGTTGCATGCTCAACAAACTTAAAGTCACGCCCTGATAAATGCATCTGTGCATTAATTTTTTTCCCGTAATCAGTTACTGTGTGAGGTATTGCTAAATCACCCACTATCGCTGGTGTATTGGTTCTGAAGATACCCGCTTTGTCATACCCAACTAACTCTCGGGTGTCACCAAGGTATTCTTTATGATCTAAGTCAACTGTGGTGATAACACTAGCAAACGGGGTAACAATATTGGTGGCATCAAAGCGCCCACCTAAACCAACCTCTAGCAGCACGTAATCAACCGCATGGCGTTTAAATATTGCTAAAGCCCCTAAAGTCGCGTATTCAAAATAAGTAAGTGGTGTATCGCTACGGCCCTTTTCGAGCAAATCAAAAGCATCAACATGAAATTGATCATCAAGCTCTGCGCCATTTATACGCACACGTTCGTTATAACGAATTAAGTGAGGGGATGCATAGGTACCAACAGTATGGCCCTGTGCCAAAAGAAGTGATTCTAAACAACGGGCTGTTGTGCCTTTACCATTAGTGCCAGCAATAAGAATAATTTTACTTGAAGTACCAAGTAAACCTACATCGTCGGCAACTTGGGCAACGCGTTCTAAACCCATTGCAATATTTGCAGGGTGAACACTTTCTAAATAACAAAGCCAATCATCAAGGCTTGATGATTGGCTAGGAATATTTTTTGTCATAGCGTGATCAGTAAAGCTGAAATTTACGCTACTCTATGCTCTTGTTCCGTAGAAGGCAAGTTCATAAATTTAGCTAACACGCGCGCAAGTGTGTCACGCATTTCACGACGGTCAACAATCATATCGATTGCACCGTGCTCTAGTAAGAATTCACTGCGTTGGAAGCCTTCAGGTAAAGTTTCGCGCACTGTCTGTTCTATAACACGCGGACCCGCAAAACCAATTAATGCTTTTGGCTCAGCAACGTTTATATCGCCTAGCATCGCTAATGAAGCTGATACACCACCCATTGTAGGATCGGTCATTACGGAAATAAACGGTAGGCCTTTTTCACTCATTTTAGCAAGTGCAGCACTTGTTTTTGCCATTTGCATAAGCGACATAAGAGCTTCTTGCATACGTGCACCACCTGACGCTGAAAAACAAATAAGCGGCATGTTATGCTCTAAACATTGATCAACAGCATCAACAAAACGTGCCCCTACCACCGATGCCATTGAACCGCCCATAAATGAGAATTCGAATGCAACTGCTGCAACTGGAATACCTTTTAGACGCCCTTTAATTGCGACTAACGCATCTTTCTCACCGCTTGATTTTTGCGCTGCAGTGATACGATCAGAATATTTTTTTGAGTCTTTAAACTTTAAAATATCTTTTGGCTCGTGTTGTGTCCCTAATTCTTGACGTTCACCTTCATCTAAAAAGTGTTCAAGACGTTTACGGCCACTAATACGCATGTGATGATCACACTTAGGACATACATGGAGTGATTTCTCTAATTCAGCTTTATATAGAATTGAATCACAGTCTGTACATTTTGCCCAAACACCTTCAGGGATCTCTTTACGACCTGAAGATTTTGTTGTTTTAGGTAAGATTTTTTCTAGCCAACTCATTTGCAACTCTCTTAATACTATTCGGTGCTTTGCTGCGTTCCTGCCAAGTTATGATGACAGACAAATTTTATCAATTAAAACATGAATTCCACACATGCGGTATAAAAAACTGGTCTTAGTAGTGAAACCCCTGCAATTAATCGTTTAAATTAACGACAACTAACCGTGTGTCTCAGGCAAAAATAAAGGGCCTAACGGCGTTGACGGTATTTCAAACTCGACTGGATAATCTACATCGACTAAATATAAACCAGCAGCTTTTGCTGTTGCACTTGCTTTAGCGCGTTCTTTTAAATCAAGAAGCTCTTTAAGCCATATCGGCTCTTGCTTGTGAATACCTATATCAGTTAAACAACCCGTAATATTACGAACCATGTGATGTAAGAATGCATTTGCTTTTATATCAATGATGACATAACTGCCTTGACGCTCAACAGATAAATGATGAATAGTGCGAATAGCCGTATTTGCTTGGCAATGTATCGCGCGAAATGAAGTGAAATCATGCTTACCTATTAAGTACTGACATGCCTCTTGCATTTTTGTCTCATCAAGTGCGTGATGGTAATGGGTAACACCTTCATTAAGGACCGCACCACGAAGTGGATTATTATAAATAACATAGCGATAACGACGTGCAGTAGCACTAAAACGAGCATGAAAATCATCATTGACAGGCTTTGCGAAACGAATAGCGATGTCTTTTGGCAGTAAAGTGTTCATACCTAGGGTAAATGCAACCATATCGCGATCTGCATCAGTGTTAAAATGTATTACTTGCCCTGTCCCGTGCACCCCTGCATCAGTGCGTCCGGCGCAGATGATTTCAACTGGATGATTACAAATGCGCGATAACGCAGTTTCTACTTCTTGTTGTACACTATTTACATGAGATTGACGTTGCCAACCACTGTAACGGGCGCCATTGTATTCAACTCCAAGTGCTACTCGCATAATAACTGCTTTACCTACTGTGCTAATGAACGGGGCATTTTATGCTATCTCACGCTGCAATAAAAGCGACTCAATGCAAATAAACCTATGGCTGTGGGATGCTGAGTTTTCGATTGCAATAAAAATGGAGGGGAAACTAAGTTTGCCCTCCATTTTTTGTTATGTGGATACTATACCCAAGTCACCTCAAGATGCAGAATTCGCGTTTCACAGGAGCTTAATATCAAGGCGTTACTTTACAACAATGGCAATCCATTTTAAGAAGTAACAACGATGAGAGAAAGCACCTGTGAAACGCCCTCCAACGTTTTGTTTTTAAAGCGATTTATACTATGATACTTTTATAAGGGATTGATTTTAACAATAGAACCACTATTACTTGCAATCAATGCCTTCTCTAAACCGCTTTAAATTCCAACGACGCTCGCATCTCGAGGTGGCTTGGGTATATATTTATATTAATTTTGCTTTAAGACTTTGCGCCTCTTCTTGTACTTCTTCAGGGCCATTTTCAATAACATCATCGATCGCCTCAAGCGCTGCATCCATATCATCTATTTCAATATAAGCACGTGCTAAGTCTAGCTTTGCAGAGTAGCCACCACTTTCAGCATCTACGTCTGTTGGGTTATCGCCTGCAAGCAAAGCATCAAATTCACTTAAACCGACATCTATATTCACATCATTATAAGGTTCATGATCACTATTTAGATCATCACTTTGCTCAATCAATGAATCAATATCAACGAACTCTTCATCTAACGCACCATCATCAACATTTGTGCTTTTTTCTGGAAGCGATTCTTCTATTTCGGATAGCTCTTCAATTGCGTCTAAATCGTCACTTAATAACGCATTAAAATCAACATCAAATTCAGAGCTATCATCTATCTCTAAATCCTCAGGTTCTCCTAATTCACTTAAAAGTGAATCAAAGTCAGTTTGGGTGAGATCTGCCATGAAATCATCATCAAGCTCCTCATCTGAGAAAGAGCTAAGATCTGACTTCATTTGAGTGTCGTCAGAGTGATCAAATGTGTTATCAAGCTCTGCTGCAAAATCGCTATTTAAATCATCAGCACTTAATTCACTGCCAATAGATTCATCTGTCGGCTTATTTACAGATTCTTTTTCCTGTGTATCAGCTACAGGCTCTTGCTCTTGAACCTCACCACTGAGTAATTCATCTTCAATCAATAATTCATCATCAAAATCATGATCTAAGCTATTTAAATCTTCACCACCTGCCATAGCATTAGCAAGATCTTGTTCTGCTTGACTTAACAGCAGATCAGAAGAGTCATTCTCTTCAATTAAGCTATCATCTTCATCATCAAGCTCGAGATCCGGATACTCACTTAGCTCTTTGCTAGGTGTCACTATCTCATTATTTAAATCTTCATCATCTACAGCTAAATCAATTTCATCGGCAAGTGGATCATCACCTAAATCAATTTCAACTTCTTCTATATCATCATCTAGTTCATCAATGTCAGACCATTGTGGTGTTTCCACATAGTCGTCTTCCTCTTGCAACTCACTAAGGAGCTCATCAACACTTTTTAATGATGGATCGTTATATTCTTCTAATAAATCGTCTTCATCCAATAAATCATCTGCAGAATCCTCACTTACTTCATCCAGCAAGCTATCATCTAAAAGATCTATCTCTGGCTCAAGCTCTGGTTCAATTTCAGGCTCTGGTTCAACTTCTGGCCCTGATTCAACTTCAGGCTCAGATTCTTCTTCGGGCTCTGATTCAATTTCAGGCTCTGGTTCAACTTCTGGCTCTGATTCAACTTCAGGCTCAGATTCTTCTTCGGGCTCTGATTCAATTTCAGGCTCTGGTTCAACTTCAGGCTCTGATTCAACTTCGGGCTCTGGTTCAACTTCTGGCTCTGGTTCAACTTCAAGCTCTGGTTCAACTTCTGGCTCTGGTTCAACTTCTGGCTCTGGTTCAACTTCAAGCTCTGGTTCAACTTCAGGCTCTGATTCAACTTCAGGCTCTGGTTCAACCTCAAGCTCTGATTCAACTTCAGGCTCTGATTCTTCTTCAAGCTCTGATTCAACTTCAGGCTCTGGTTCAACTTCAAGCTCTGGTTCAACTTCAGGCTCTGGTTCAACTTCAGGCTCTGGTTCAGCTTCAGGCTCTGATTCAACTTCTGGCTCTGGTTCAACTTCTGGCTCTGGTTCAGCTTCAGGCTCTGGTTCAACTTCAAGCTCTGGTTCAACTTCAAGCTCTGGTTCAACTTCAAGCTCTGGTTCAACTTCAGGCTCTGGTTCTTCTTCTGGCTCTGGTTCAGCTTCTAGCTCTGGTTCAACTTCAGGCTCTGGTTCAACTTCAGGCTCTGGTTCAACTTCTGGCTCTGGTTCAACTTCAGGCTCTGGTTCAACTTCAAGCTCTGGTTCAACTTCAAGCTCTGGTTCAACTTCAAGCTCTGGTTCAACTTCAAGCTCTGGTTCAACTTCAGGCTCTGGTTCAACTTCAGGCTCTGGTTCTTCTTCTGGCTCTGGTTCTTCTTCTGGCTCTGGTTCAACTTCGGGCTCTGGTTCAACTTCTGGCTCTGGTTCAGCTTCTGGCTCTGGTTCAACTTCGGGCTCTGGTTCAACCTCAAGCTCTGGTTCAACTTCGGGCTCTGGTTCAACTTCAGGCTCTGGTTCAACTTCAGGCTCTGGTTCAACTTCAGGCTCATCGGCTAAGCTCGATACTAGTGATTCTACTTCATCTAGATTAAGCTCATCTTCAACACCTGATAATTCATTCATTGAATCAGAAAGGGCTTCATCTAAATCAGTATTGTGATCAACATCATCGATTAAACTATCAATATCGTCTAAGTCAAAATCAGTGTCGTCTTCATCGACCAGCTCTGTTGGTTTTTCAGGCTCTGCGTCATCAATAAGGCTATCAATGTCGTCTAAATCAAAATCAGTGTCGTCTTCATCGACTAACTCTGTTGGTTTTTCAGGCTCTGCGGCTGCGTCATCAATTAAGCTGTCAATGTCGTCTAAATCAAAATCAGTGTCGTCTTCATCGACTAATTCTGTTGGTTTTTCAGGCTCTGCGGCTGCGTCATCAATTAAGCTGTCAATGTCGTCTAAATCAAAATCAGTGTCGTCTTCATCGACTAACTCTGTTGGTTTTTCAGGCTCTGCGGCAGCATCATCAATAAGGCTATCAATGTCGTCCAAGTCAAAATCAGTGTCGTCTTCATCGACTAACTCGGCTGGTTTTTCAGGCTCTGCGGCAGCGTCATCAATTAAGCTGTCAATGTCGTCCAAGTCAAAATCAGTGTCGTCTTCATCGACTAACTCTGTTGGTTTTTCAGGCTCCGCGGCAGCATCATCATCAATAAGGCTGTCAATGTCGTCCAAGTCAAAATCAGTGTCGTCTTCATCAACTAACTCGGCTGGTTTTTCAGGCTCCGCGGCAGCATCATCAATAAGGCTGTCAATGTCGTCCAAGTCAAAATCAGTGTCGTCTTCATCAACTAACTCGGCTGGTTTTTCAGGCTCCGCGGCAGCATCATCGATTAAGCTGTCAATGTCGTCTAAGTCAAAATCCTCATCGTTATTATTAAGTACATCAAGTTCTGGCTCTTCGTTAACAGAACTTTGTGCATCGATGAGTTCATCTATATCAAAGTCATCATCTTCACTAGCAAGTTCTTCACTGAGCGCAGCAAGGGCATCATCTGATTCTAACTCATCGAGGGAATCATCAATTTCCCCGTTTGCAGGCGCAGAAGAGCTGTCAACGGCATCTTCTGCAAATAAGTCATCTAGGTCTTCTGCACTTAAAATATCCCCGTCACCTTTTTCGGCATCAAGATCCAAGTCGATATCATCGCCTAAACTATCATCGTCTTGTTGGTCAAAATCTTGCTGCATGAAGATATCTAACTCATCATCTTCTTTGACTTCATCATCAAATACGATGTCATCACTTAATAGACCATCGAGTTCGTCTTGATTTAATAGACTGTCGCCATCTTCAAAATCGTCATCAATACTTTCATCATCAATACTGTCATCAAAAATAATGTCATCATCAGGCAGCATATCGCTGTCTAAGTTATCATCGAGTTGGACACTTAAATCATCTTGTACTGGATCAGGAATGATAGGATCTATTGAGGGGCCTAAATCAATATCTTCGTCTGGAACATAACTAGGGCTTTGTGGTAAAAACTCATCGTCGTCAATTACTTCATCTTCTTTATTACGTTTACGTAAAAACATCACCACTGCAAAAACAATTAATAAAGCCGGTATCGTCATTAGTAAAATAAGAACAAACGGATTTGCCAATAACGCGGCAAAATCAAACTCACTCTCCTCTTGTTGCTTTTTTACCTTTTGCTGCTCTATAAACTCATTTTGCTTTGCAATTAACTCTTTTAGTTGCTGCTGAATTTCACTATCTTGTCCTAGCTGATTTCGCACTTTTTCGAGCTCTTTAGAAATACCGGTTAGCTGCTTTTTTAAATTATTATTTTCAACTAAGATCTCTTCAACATTTTCAACTGATGATTTAAATTGCTTTTGCAACTCAACAAGTTGCGTACCTTGCTCGGTTTTTATCGTGTTGATTTCTTGTTTTAATTCTTTTTTTGCTTCGTCAACATCAACTTTTCGCGCTTGTGTTACTTTTGTTTTGGAGCTTTCGATATCACTTTGAGTTAATGTTCCGTTTTTCTTTTTATCCCATAAGTCATCATCTTGCTCAGATCGTTGTTTTGCTAATTGAGGGCTAATGTTACGAATTTCGCGTAGTGTAGGTATTTTGAGGTACGCGCCATCACGCATATGATTTAGATTTTGATCTAAAAATGAATTGGGGTTTTTCTCATACAATGCCTGCATCACCTGATAAATACTTACAGAGTTATCTGGTCGCACTTTCGCTGCAATACGCCATAACGTATCGGTTGGCTTTATTGGTCCAATTGAACGCCCTTGAACGCCGTAATCAACGCCTTTAGGCCCTTTTAGTTGGGTGCCGTCTTGGGAGTATATTGGTGTTGCCACCAATGCAGACGCTAATAAGAGGAGTGTAGCTAAACCGCGCATGCTGATCCTTTAATGTTTAAATGTTAACGCAGCACCTAAAAAACAGGCGCTTAAACATTGATTATTTCTTGCAGAAATAACTGACATAAATAAAATAGTTAATTCAATTTTCTTGCAAGCTCTATTCCAGTTGCAAACTATAAACCAGTTGCGTCTTTATATCTATCGCAACACTTTGATACTTAATAGCTTAAATTTTATCAGCCGGAAGAGTTTTTATAGTTATTGTTAAGTTTATACGCTTTTAGCCATCATGCGGCAATTATTTGGCAGTTTAAAAATAAAAAAGCGGCAATTTGCCGCTATTTCTACTTATTCTTAAAGATAATTTGCAATAAGCTCTTCAGCTATTTGTACACTATTAGTAGCTGCGCCTTTTCGGGTATTATCGCTAACAACCCACATATTTAATCCATGCGGGTGCGAAATATCTTGACGTAAACGCCCTACATAAACAGTATCATTACCGCTTGCATCTGATACTGGCGTTGGATAATCACCTTCATCTTCAATAAGTTCAAGGCCCGGGGCATCTTTGAGTAACTGCTTAACATGTTCAAAATCATATGGCATGCGTGTTTCAATGTTTATCGCTTCAGAATGACCAAAAAACACAGGTACTCGCACACATGTTGGGTTTACTGCAATAGTAGTGTCACCCAATATTTTATGGGTTTCATTAACCATTTTCATTTCTTCGCGTGTATAGCCGTTATCTTCAAACACATCAATTTGTGGGATTACATTGAATGCCATCTGCTTTGGAAATACTTGGCTATCAACTGGGCGCGCATTCATTAGATTTGCAGTTTGTTTTGCAAGCTCATCAACGGCTTCTTTGCCAGCACCCGATACTGCTTGATAGGTCGATACATTAATACGGTCAATACCGTACGCATCGTATATCGGCTTTAATGCCACCATCATTTGAATCGTTGAGCAGTTAGGATTGGCAATAATATTGCGGTTTCTGAAATCAGCCAAACTTGCAGCATTAACTTCAGGCACAATCAATGGTACTTCAAAGTCATTTCTAAAATGTGATGTGTTATCAATAACTATACAGCCCGCATCAGCTGCAATCGGTGCATATTTTTCTGACACACTGCCACCTGCTGAAAACAAGCCAATATGCGCTTGACTAAAGTCAAAACCTTCAACATCTTGCACTTCTATAGTTTCACCACGAAACTTAATATCTTCACCGGCACTGCGGCTGCTTGCCAATAAAAATAATTGATCAACAGGAAACTTACGATCTTCTAACGTTTCAATAATTTGGCGGCCAACAAGACCTGTAGCACCAAGTACGGCAACATTATATTTTTGTGACATGTGTATTCCTCTATTAACAACCGCCCTTATGGCCATTGTCTAAATTATATTAAGTTAAACCCGAGCGCCGCTAGTACATCTGCATGCTGATTTGCGCCTGTGATATTTAGCGTGCTGAATTCACGCCTAATTGGATAGTTTTTTCTAAGGCTATCAAAACCTTGATTTACCAAATCTCGTCGTAAAATACCGTCATCTCGGCGCACATCATAGATAAGATGAATAAGTTGACCAAGATCAGGTATATCAAATGTTTCCTGCAGGTTAATATCCGTAATACTTGGTACAGGTAAAAAATCAGCTAAGGATTTCTTCGCTTCGACCTTTTCAAGTTCACATAGCTTTTGATACAGCATTTGTGTACCACGTGCTTTACCTTCAAGTGTGTGCCCTGCAATATGCACACTTGCCAATCGTGTATATTCAAGAAGCTCAGTTAATATTGTGGGTTCGTTTTCCCATACGTCAATAACTAAATCAAGTTGTGCACCATCTTGCATTACCTCAAGCAAGGCTTGATTATCAATAACGTCGCCTCTGCTGGCATTGATGATAATAGTACCGGCTTTGAGCGCTAACAAACGTGCTTTATTCAGCAAATGCAACGTGCTGTGTTTGCCTGTTTTTATCAAAGGAACATGAAATGTTACGATGTCAGATTGAGTTAGTAGCAACTCTAGATCTTGATGTTCATCAAGCTGCCCGGCTTCATATTTAGGTGGATCGCACACTAATACGGTGACATTTAGCGCTTTTAACTTTTCACGCAAACAACTACCTATGCTTCCAACCCCAACAATACCAATTGTCTTGCCTTCAATACTACTTGCATTTTCTTGGCACAAAGCAAAAATACTACTAATTACATATTCAGCAACTGCTATTGCATTACACCCAGGCGCACTTGTAAATGCGATATTACGATCTTTTAAAAGTGCGGTGTCTATATGATCGATACCAATGGTTGCAGTACCTACAAACTTCAATTTATTTGCACTGTGAAGCAATGCGCTATTAACCTGCGTAACTGAACGCGTAAGTAATACATCAACATCGATTAACTGTTCACTTTGTAAAGTACGCCCATCGAAACGCGTTACTTCACCAAAATCAGCAAAGTATTGCTCAACAAGTGGCATATTTTGATCAGCAAGTATTTTCATTAACAAATCCTGTTGGCACGAAGAGCCGCCATTGTAACGAACATAGCTCGCTTTGAAAACGAAAAAGCCGAGCAAGTTGCTCGGCTTCTAAACTAACTAACTTTTGACTAATTAGCCTTTATATTTACTCATCACTAGCGTGGCGTTAGTGCCACCAAAACCAAAGCTGTTAGACATAACAGTATTTAGCTCAACGTCTTTACGCTCAGTGATAATGTTTAAGCCAGCAGCTTGTTCATCAAGTTCATCAATATTGATTGAAGGTGCAACAAAACTGTGCTCTAACATCAGTAGAGAGAAAATAGCTTCATGCACACCAGCAGCGCCCAGTGCATGCCCGGTCATTGCTTTAGTTGCACTGATCATTGGTGAATTACCACCGAATACTTCTTGAATTGCACCTAATTCTTTCACATCACCTACAGGTGTCGATGTACCATGAGTGTTTAGGTAATCAATGCTATCTACATCTTGCATTGCTTGACGCATACAACGTGCCGCACCTTCACCTGATGGAGCAACCATGTCATAGCCATCAGATGTTGCACCGTAACCAACAATCTCAGCATAAATATGTGCGCCACGAGCAAGTGCATGTTCTAACTCTTCAACAACAACAATACCGCCACCGCCAGATATAACAAAACCATCGCGGTTTGCATCATATGTGCGTGACGCTTTTTCAGGCGTTTCGTTATATTTAGTAGAAAGTGCGCCCATTGCGTCAAATTCCATTGCTAGCGTCCAATGTAACTCTTCACCGCCACCAGCAAAAACAACGTCTTGCTTGCCTAATTGGATTTGCTCTACGGCATTACCAATACAGTGTGCAGAGGTTGCACATGCTGAGCTGATTGAGTAGTTAACACCTTTGATTTTAAACGGTGTTGCTAAACATGCTGACGTGGTACTTGCCATAGTACGTGGTACCATGTAAGGGCCTACACGTTTTACGCCTTTTTCACGTAAAATATCGGCCGCTTCTACTTGCCATTTAGATGAACCACCACCAGAACCTACAATAATACCAGTGCGTTCATTTGATACTTGATCATCAGATAAACCTGAATCATCTATTGCTTGTGCCATCGAAATATACGAATAAGCAGCAGCATCACCCATAAAGCGCATTGCTTTACGGTCAACAAACTCTTTAACGTCAATATCAATTTTGCCTGATACATTACTACGTAATTTATATTCAGCAAATTCAGGGTTAAAAGCGATGCCGCTTTTACCTGTTTTTAACGATTCTAATACTTCTTCTTTGTTGTTACCGATGCTTGATACAACACCGATGCCCGTAATAACGGCTCTTCTCATGGGTAATTACCTTAGCTTAATACTAAATTGTGTTCTATTTTACGCTGAAATGTACAACGAAGTGGTCAGCTTTCTAGCGTACACCTGTACTCTGAACCTCTAGCTTATAAATAACGCCAGACTATTTCAAAGAAAACACGTAAAATAATGAAAAAAAGTACTCATTAATTGCATACCATGATCAAAAACGCTGAAATTCACTTTAATCACTTAGGTACACCTATTGCAGACAACTTTAATGATGTCTATTTTTCAAACGATGATGGCCAAGCAGAGTCTGATTATGTTTTCTATCAGCAAAATAATATGCCTCATCGATTACAAAATCATGACCGACCTCATTTTGTTATTGGTGAAACAGGTTTTGGCACTGGGCTTAACTTTTTAAATACATGGCTGCAATTTAAAAATTATCTAACCAGTAGGCAACATCATAATCTAGAAGTTCACAACTCAGTACAACAAAATGTTCAGCGCTTACATTTTATTTCTTTTGAAAAGTACCCTATTAAAGCTGACGATCTAAAAAAAGCGCTGCAAGTATGGCCGACTTTAGCGTTACAGAGTAAACAGTTACTCGCAAAATACCCTATAAATTTAGCCGGCTGTCACCGTCTTGAATTTGAAAATGGTCAAGTTGTACTCGATTTATACTTTGGCGATGTTCTAGATTCACTTGCTGGCATAAGTTACCCGCAAACAGGTATTATAGATGCCTGGTATCTAGATGGTTTTGCACCAAGTAAAAACCCCGAGATGTGGCAACCAGCCTTATTTAATGCAATGGCAGATATTTCTCGCACTAATGCCACATTAGCAACATTTACAGTTGCCGGCGTTGTACGCAGAGGCCTTTCAGACGCTGGGTTTTCAGTACAAAAGGCGAAAGGGCATGGCAGTAAAAATGAAATGCTGATTGGCCATTTGCCTCATGCCAATAAAGCACACTCTGCTCCAGCTTACTTTACTCACCAGCAAAGCTCGCTTAAAAATGTAGCTGTTATTGGCGGAGGCATTGCCAGCAGTGCTGTTTTATATAGCTTGGCTAAACGCGGTTGTAACAGCCAACTATTTTGCCAAGATCCGCAACTTGCAATGGGCGCCTCTCATAACGTACAAGGTGCGATTTACCCGCATTTACAAGCAAAGAACTCCCCACACAGTGAGCTTTTTGCGCACAGTTTTTTATACGCTAAACGACTCTACCAACAGCTCATAGACAATGGCTTTAATTATGACCATCAATGGTGTGGCGTATTACAACATGCGATAAAACAGCCATTAGCTGAGCGTCATCAAAATATTGAAAATAAGCAGCTATGGCCAAATGAATTAATGCACAATGTAACCCCAGCTCAAGGCGATGAAATTGCAGGTGTCAGCACTGGCTACTCTGGTGTGTACTTTGAATTAGGAGGCTGGGTTAATCCCCCCCAGTTAGTCAATGCCCTTTACCAACAAGCTCATGCACTAACTCCGATCCAAAGCCATTTTAATTGTGATATCGACAAGCTTGAAAAAACACCACAAGGTTGGCTATTACAGAGCCAAGGGCAACAATTTGGCCCATTTAGTGACGTTATTATTTGTGCCGGTGAGCACAGTGACCGATTTGAACAAACTAAGTCACTGCCTATTGTTGGTGTGCGAGGTCAAGTCTCGCACGTACAAGCAAGTGCAGCCTCAACAAAACTCAAAACTGTACTCTGTCATAAGGGTTATTTTACCCCTGCGTATTTAGACCACCATTGTATGGGCGCAACCTTTGAAAAAAACACCAAAAGCCGTGCCGTTACAGAGCAAGACAACACCACCAATCGCGAGCAGTTACTTAACTTTTATGGGCAAACAGAGTTTGCTAGTAGCTTAGGTGCTATCACGGCCGCCAAAGCCGCTGTACGCTGTAGTTTTATTGATCACCTTCCAATGGCTGGGGAATGGGCACAGCAAAGTGATTATATACATGCGTTTGCCAACTTACGCTCAGGAAAGCGCTATCAATACAAGCCATTACAAAAGCCGCTACAAGGCTTACATATACTTACAGGCTTTGGTGCTAGAGGTTTATGCAGCGCGCCACTGTGTGCGGAGCAATTAGTGGCTGTACTTAACGATGAACCACACCCTTTAAGTGAACGAGTAAGTCAGGCAATTCACCCTGCCCGTTTTATTGTAAGAGACTTAATTCGTAATAAAATTTAAGTTAGGTGACAACAAGCTAAAATTTAGACACAATCAGATAAAAGACTGGGATAAATTTTTTAAGGGATCTAATGACTAAAATTATAACGCCATTATTATTAGCTATAAGTTTGAGTTCGTTTACGTGTGCAGCAAACCTAGAAAGCGTACCGTTACCTGCTGACTTTAAACTCTCATTAACAGTTGCTGATGACTACCCGTTAGTACAAACAGGCTATGTGGCACAATCAGTGAGTGAAGTAAGTGCATTTTATCAAAAAACACTTGGTAACCCTGATCTTATAAAAGGCGATAGCTTGCGCCGTACTTTATTTTATACATTAGAGAGTAAAAAAATACGAATTAGCTTATACACCCAAACCACTCAAAATTACGTTACAGAGGTTGCCATTATGGTAAGCAAACCATAGCGCCTTACAAAGGTCAACACGCCCTGAGTAACGCTGTAAAATCTTCAGCACTGAGAGGCTTTGAAAAAAAGTACCCCTGATACAATTGACACCCCTCTTGTTTCAGTAATGCTAATTGCTCTGGTGTTTCAACGCCTTCTGCGATAGTGCCCATTCCTAAGTTTTGCGCAAGTTGAATAATAGTTCGCACCACCATGTGGTCTCGTCGATTGGTCGTACAATCATCGATAAAGCGCTTATCTATTTTTAAAATATCCAGAGGTAACAAGCTCAGCTGACATAGTGAAGAATAAGCAGTACCAAAATCATCAAGCGACAGGGTTAAACCAGCATTTTTCAACGCAGTCAGTACACGAATGTTGTCATTCGCATTTGCCATCAAAGCAGTTTCTGTTTGCTCTATTTCTAAGCAGCTTGTAGTGCAATTATTACGTGCTAATGCGCTTGTTAGCTTATCTAAAAACAGTGGGTCTTGTAGTTGTATCGCTGACACGTTAATTGCAACACTTTCAATGTTAAACTGTTTTTTCCAATGAGCTATTTGCTGGCAGGCTGTTTCGGTGATCCACTCACCAATCGGGTTTATTAAACCAGTTTGTTCTGCTATTGGAATAAATTCAACAGGGCTAATAAACCCCAATTGAGGGTGGAACCAACGAATTAAGGCTTCAGCCGATTTGATTTCACCGGTCGTGATACACACTTTAGGCTGATAATGAAGAGCGAGTTCACCACGCTCCGTCGCAAACTTTAAATCGTTCTCTAATCGGTAGCGTCGTAGCGTTTGCTTTGTAAGCTGGCTTTGATAAAACGAAAAATCATTCTTGCCCACAGCTTTTGCATGGTACATGGCCATGTCAGCATTGCTACATAAAATTTCTATTTCAGTCGCATCTTCAGGAAAGATTGCGATACCGATACTTGCCGTTAACTGGTAGTTTTTTGCTTTTAATAAGTAGCTCGGTTTACTCAATGTGTGAATCGCATTGGCTAATGCACGAGCAACCTGTTTGGAGTTATCACTTGGTGTTGTGATAAAAGCGAACTCATCGCCACCTATACGAAATAATAGCGAATCTTCATCTATCAATTGACTAAAACGATCTGTCACCATTTTTAATGCACTATCACCAGTCAGGTGACCTAGCTGATCATTTACTTTTTTAAAGCCGTCTAAATCGATTATTAGTAATGAAAAGTTTAGCGTTGAATCTTCTCGGCATTGCTCTTTAAAAAACAGCAATACCTCAAAAAACTTTTTTCGATTACCCAACCCCGTTAAGTAGTCCGTATAGCTCTCAGTACGAAACAACTCCATTTGCGAGTGAGTTTTACGCTGAAAATAGGTCATGATTGTCGCAAATGAGGTGATAACTATCATCTCGACCCCATCTTCAATAATGTCTAAAAATTCAGCCGCATTAATAGAGGAGACATACGCACTTAATAGTAAAACAGCAATAGGGATAGGAAGCATGGAACCCGGGAAAACCATTAAATATAATAATGGGATCAATAAGTACACTTCTTCTATTACTTCTATATCAAGATGGAATAATAAGCCCACCATAAAAATAAATAAAAAGGATATTGCAGCTAAACCTTGTTTATAGCGCACATTAGAAAGAGCAAAAGCTAAGCCAAGAGTTACTAAAAATACCACGTAAGAAAGCTGTGCAATTAAGGGCTGATCAAACCGTAAAATAACAAAAGCGACTGTTGCTAAAGTAAGCGAAAAGCCAACTGCTAATAATTTTTTTGATTTAAGAAAGCCCATTTTAAACATTTAATATTCCACGATTAATTACTTTGTAATTATATGTGAAAAATAGAACTTTTTATTATTTTTTATTCTCCTGTCTGTGTTCCCTAAAATAGTTCGCTATATCCTTAATAGTACAAACTTTTTTAGTGGTTTTTTGAGCTGTCATTTTAAAAAGGCATAAAAAAACGCACTAGTACTAAAGTGCGTTTTTATAAATAAAAATTAAAGATTAAGACTTTTTATCGGTACCTTCACACGCTGAGTTTACGACATTAGTATCAGTTTCACTATTTTCAGCGTCCTCTCTTTCAGCGTTAGTAACAGCCGCTTCTGAGCTCTCAATGTCAGTAGTTTCATCTTTGCTAATTGCGTCATCAACTACGGTCGTTTCAACAATATTTTGCTGTGTTTGAGCTGGTACTACTTGATAAAAACGCCCACCAGCATCAGCCATTGCAACCAAGGGTGCACACGGCGCAAATACCGGATTAAAATTAGCAAACGTCGCCATTTCTGAGCTTACTTTATCCGCACCAAGCTTATCCATATAACTAAATGGACCACCTAAAAATGGTGGGAAGCCAATGCCAAATATAGCACCAATATCACCATCGCGAGGACTGGCGATAATGCCTTCATCTAAACAGCGCGCTGCTTCGTTAAGCATTTGTGCAACGCAACGCTGAGCTATCTCACTCTTGTTTAAACGTGGTGAAGGGCTCACGCCAAGTAATTCGTAAACTGATTCGTCCACTTTTTTGCTCTTTTTATCGTATAGATAAAAACCACGACCCGTTTTACGGCCTAAGCGTTTCGCATCAATTAAACGCGAAAATGCATCTGGCGCTTTAAAACGATCGCCCAGTTCTTTTTCAAGAATTGGGGCAATTTTAGAGCCTATATCAATCCCTACTTCATCAAGTAAAGCGAGCGGCCCAACAGGGAAACCAAACTCAACAAGCGCAGCATCAATTTTTTCAATTGGCTCGCCTGCAAGTAATAAATTTGCAGCTTCATTCACATAAGGGGCAAGAATACGGTTTACATAAAAACCCGCTTTATCTTTTACCACAATCGGCGTTTTACCTTGCTTACGGGCAAAGTTAACAATCCGCGCGATGGTCTCTTGCGACGTACCTTCATGTGGAATGATTTCAACCAATGGCATTTTCTCAACCGGTGAGAAGTAATGTAAGCCAATCACATTCTCTGGACGGGCCGCTTCTGCCGCTATTTGTGAGATAGGCAATGATGACGTGTTACTAGCAAAAATAGTGTTTGCTTGGCATTCACGTTCAACATCAGCAACCATGCCCTGTTTAAGGCTTAAGTCTTCAAATACCGCTTCAATTACTAAATCTATGTGCTTAAAACCACTGTAATTAGTTGTGCCAGTAATGCGATTCATTGTTTGTTGCAGTTCAGCTGTAGATAAAATGCGACGCTTTTGCTTTTTATCTAAAATTTTATAGCTGTAATTCATGGCATTACTAATGCCCTGCTCTGCTACATCTTTAATGCGCACTAATACACCCGCTTTTACAGCACTAACATGGGCAATACCTGCGCCCATTAAACCGCCACCTAACACTGCTGTTTTGGTGATCGCCGGTGCGTCATCGTTACGCCATTCTTTTTTCATTTCGGTGGTAGCAAAAAAGATCCCACGTAATGCTTTAGACTCGCTACTCATCACTAACGTAGCAAACCCTTCTGCCTCTGTTTTATAAGCTTTTAGCTCATCAAGCTCTACACTGGCGCGTATTGCTTTAATGATAGCCAGTGGCGCAGGGTAATGACCACCGGTTTTCTTCAGTACGTTTTCTTGTGCTTTTTTAAAAATGATATTGCGACCAAATGGATTTGACTCAAGCAATTGGCTAACACGATCAAGCTTGGGCTTACTCGCTTTTGCCTTGCCTTTTAACGCAAACTCTTTGGCCACTTTTAGCAATACAGTTTGGGGGACACAATCATTCACTAAGCCTGACTTTTTAGCTTGTTTAGCGCGTATTTGTTTACCTGTTAGTGTCCACTCTAGGGCTTTTTGCAAACCAACTAATTTCGGTAAGCGCTGAGTACCACCACCACCAGGTAATAGACCAAGCTGCACTTCAGGTAAGCCTAGCTTGGTAATATCGCTGTCAGTACACACGCGGTAATCACACGCTAAAGCAAACTCCAAACCACCACCAAGCGCTGCACCATGAATAGCACTGACGGTTGGAAACGGCAGTTTTTTCATATCAAAAAAGGCACGGTGACATAGCTCGCTGATCGCTAATGCATCTTCGCGACGCTCTACGCTATCCAGCATTTTCACATCGGCGCCGGCGATAAAGTTATCGCTTTTACCACTGATAAATACCATGCCTTTAACTGACTGCTGTTTCGCGTCATCAAGCAACGTTTTTAAATCATCGGCAAAGGTATCGCGCAGGGTGTTCATTTTTTCACCCGGCACATCAATAGTAACTACGGCAATACCGTTATCATCAACATCTAAACTAAATACAGACTGTGTCATTACGCACTCTCCAATACAAAAGCTGCACCTAACCCACCTGCGGCGCATGCAGTTGTTAGTGCTAAGCCACCGCCTCGGCGGTTAAGTTCGTGTAAACTTTGGGTGATAAGTCGTGCGCCAGTTGCTGCAAATGGATGCCCATATGCAAGCGAGCCGCCCATAACATTAAACTTATCCATGTTAATCTCACCAATCGCTTTACTGCGACCGAGTTTTTCTTGTGCAAATTTATCAGAGGCGAACATTTTCATATTTGCTAGCGTTTGCGCTGCAAATGCTTCATGCATTTCAATTAAATCAAGATCTGCAAGCGTAATACCTGCTCTTGCTAATGCGATAGGCGTAGAATGTGCAGGCCCCATTAACATGTCTTCATTTACGCCAATAGCAGAGAACGCAAAACTACGCACATACCCTAAAATGTTATAGCCTAATGCTTTAGCTTTGCTTTCGCTCATCATCAGTACCGCAGCCGCACCATCTGTTAGTGGTGTTGAGTTTGCAGCGGTTACAGAGCCATGTTGACGGTCAAATGCAGGCTTTAATTTAGCATACCCTTCAACCGTTGAGTTATGACGAATATTATTATCTTGCTCGATAAAACTTTTATACGGCGGTAAATGCGCAGTCATAACCTCATCGGCAAGCTTGCCATCTGCCCATGATTGGCTAGCAAGTGTGTGTGAGCGATGCGCAAGCGCATCTTGATCTTCACGGCTAATATTATGAGTTTTTGCCATTTGCTCAGCAGTCTGACCCATAGATAAACCCGTCGAGTATTCTGCAACAGCAGGTGGTACAGGAAGTAAATCTTTTAAACGCAATTTTGAGAATATTTTTAAGCGTTGTCCAAGTGTGCGCGCTTTATTTAAATCAACAAGGCTGCCAGCTAGTTTTTTGCTTACGCCAATTGGCAATACCGATGACGAATCAGCGCCGCCCGCAATACCCACTTGTACAGAGCCTGCCATAATCGACTCAGCTACATTAGCAATTGCCTGAAAACTAGTTGCACAGGCGCGTGATACTGAGTAAGCATCAACGGATACTGGCATACCAGTACCTAATACGATTTCGCGGGCAATATTTGGCGCTTCTGGCATTTGCACTACTTGGCCAAATACTAATTGATCAATTTCAGATTTATCAAAGTTAAGGCGTTCAAGCATTTCGTTAACCACTAACTTGCCCATATCAAGGGCTGGTACATGGTGAAATGCAGTTGCTTGTTTAGCAAATGGTGTACGTAGACCACTGACGATGGCAATACGATCGCCCTTTGCTGTTTTTAGTATGTTTTGCTCAGACATTAATGCTCTCCCGCTGACAGGTCTGACCTGTTTATTTTCCTCGATTCTAAACAACCCGTGTACTAAAGCCAATAGAGAAATTGAAAATAGTATAATTAGTTACCAACAATAGGCTTTTTTTAGCGTATTTACAAAAAATACCTGTATTTCTATGCTAGGGTAAAAACCGTTAAAAAATAACGAACTATTTTGTAAAATAGGGTCTAACACTTGTGTTATAGAACAATAATCCCAATAACCAATAAAGCTTTTTATAAACCTTGCTAACCAGGACAGTCTTTTATTATGGCCGCTAACGTATTTTCACAATTAAAAACTTATTTAGACAGCCAAATTATTGGCCAGCCAGAATTAACTCAAGCGCTACTTATCGCTATTTTAGCCGATGGTCACTTATTAGTAGAAGGCCCTCCAGGGCTTGCTAAAACCCGAGCAGTAAATGCACTTGCCAAAGGCGTTGAAGGTTCATTCCAACGCGTGCAGTTCACTCCTGATTTATTACCTGCGGATGTCACTGGCACAGATATTTACCGCCAACAGACCAGTGAGTTCGTGTTTGAGAAAGGCCCATTATTCCATAACCTAATTTTAGCCGATGAAATTAACCGTGCCCCAGCTAAAGTCCAATCAGCCTTATTAGAAGCGATGGCAGAACGCCAAGTTACGGTAGGCAAAAATACTTACCCGCTATCTGATTTATTTATGGTGATGGCGACGCAGAATCCGCTTGAGCAAGAAGGCACCTACCCGCTACCTGAAGCACAACTTGATCGCTTTTTATTGCACCTAAGTATTGGTTACCCTGGCGCAGAGCATGAGCTTGACATTTTACGTCTGACTCGCGGCGAAGCACTGAGCGAACATCAAGCCCCTGCACAACAAATTAGTCAAAACGACTTATTTGCTTCACGCAAAGCGATTTTAGGCTTGCATCTAGCTGAGCCACTTGAACAGTATTTAGTACAGCTAATTATTGCCACGCGTGAAGGCGCTAAATTAGATGCTCAACTAGGCAGTTGGATTGAGTATGGCGCAAGCCCACGTGCCACGATTGCCCTTGATAAATGTGCCCGCGCACATGCTTGGTTACAAGGCCGTGACTTTGTTGCACCTGATGACATTCAAGCGGTACTGCATAATGTGCTGCGCCACCGCATTATCTTAAGTTACGAAGCACAAGCTGATGGTGTGACTAAAGATCAGGTTATTAGCCGTATCCTAGAACTTGTTGCCGTGCCATAAACTATGCAAAGCCAATTAGATAATCAACAATGGCTTAGCTTAAGTCATAGTCATGGGGTCGACTTAGGGCTTAAAGAGCTGATGTATTACAAAGCTAAAGCCCGCTTGCTTGAGCTTGCTCCAAAAGCTAAAATTAAAAACAGCCTAACTGGCCAATATCTTGCGCCTCATAAAGGCCGTGGTATGGAGTTTGCCGAAGTACGCCATTATCAACAAGGCGATGATATTCGCTCAATTGATTGGCGTGTTACCGCACGTACTGGTGAAACCCACACTAAACTTTTTCAAGAAGAAAAAGAACGCCCAGTGTTTGTGTTTACCGACTTTTCTAATTCGATGCTGTTTGGCTCCAAGCTGTTACTTAAGTCTGTGCAAGCAGCGCATATTAGCGCATTAGTTGCATGGTCTGCATGTCAACGTGGTGATCGTATCGGCGGTATTGTATTTAATCAACATGGTCATTTAGAACTAAAACCCACCGCCCGTGAGAAAGCAGTATTAAAACTGTGTCACAATTTATGCGATAACCACCAGCAAGCACTGACACGCATTGACGAGCCCACCGAAAATAAACTCAGCGATAACCTCAAGCGCTTAAACCATTTAGCCAAGCCAGGTAGTTTAGTGTATTTGGTGTCTGATTTTAGCACCCTTGATGATGCCAGCTTTAAGCAATTAGAAATACTGAGTCGTCACTGTGAGCTAATTGGCTGCCATATTAGCGACCCATTTGAGCACCAGCTCCCTGCGTTTAAACAAACGGTAACAGTCAGTGCCAATGGCAGTGATTTTGCCCTGCCGCTTATGGACAAAGGCTTTCGTGATAAGTTTGCTAAAACTGCTGAGCAAGCATTTGCTTCACGTTTAGAGCGTTTAACTAAATCGGGTCTTAATTTAATATCATTCAATGCAGCTACCCCCCTTGAGCTACAATTAGTGAGAAAGTAACATGCAAACCTCTCCATTAGATGGCCTACATGATGTAATTGTACCAACCCACGTTTCTTGGTGGCCATTAGCACCTATTTGGTGGGTTATAATAGCTATACTGCTACTGACTATTAGTTTTATTAGTTACAAGTTGTATCAGACTTACCAATTTAAAAAAGCCAAACGTCAGGCTATTTTACTAAGTAACCAATGCGATAATGATGCCCAGCAATTACATATTTTAATTAAACGTCTGGCATTACATTACTATCAACAACGCGTGGCATCGCAAGGCACGCAGCAATGGTGTAACACACTAAATAAGCTGACCGGTCAACAATTCACTGAACTTGAACTCATGAGCCTATATCAACCGCAAACCAATCAAGCGGCGCTAGCGAATAAATTAAAACTCGCCATTGTGCAATTTAAAGTAAAGGAGCCGTTAAATGTTTGAATTTAGCTGGCCTTGGTTATTTTTATTATTGCCACTGCCTTGGTTGTTACGCTTGTTTAAACCCGTACACAGCGAAGGTAACACCCGATTACGTATTCCCAGTTTTGCCAAACACAATTTGGCCACGCAAGTTGCCCAGCAGCAAACTCGCGGTATTAGCTTATTTGAATGGTTAATTTGGGCTTTATTAGTTACCGCACTGGCAAACCCCACTTGGCTCGATGACCCAATTACATTACCTAATGAAGGTCGCGATATTATGCTTGCTGTGGATTTATCTGGATCGATGACCGAGCAAGATATGGCATATCAAGGCCAATATGTTGATCGTCTAACCATGGTAAAAGCAGTATTGAGTGACTTTATAGAGCAACGCCAAGGTGACCGATTAGGGCTGATTTTATTTGGCGACACGGCTTTTTTACAAACCCCACTCACCCGGGACGTAAAAACCGTGAGTCAAATGCTCTCAGAGGCACAAATTGGCTTAGTTGGCCGCGCAACTGCGATTGGCGATGCATTGGGTTTATCTGTAAAGCGCTTTGCTAACAAAGATGAAAGTAACCGCATAGTAGTACTTTTAACCGATGGCCAAAATACCGCCGGTAATTTAGATCCAGAAGAAGCCTTATTACTTGCACGCGAAGAAGGCATTAAAGTGTATACCATAGGTGTGGGCTCTGATAATCCGCGCGGTTTTAGCTTATTCAATATGGGTGGCATGAGCGGTGGAAGTTTAGATGAAACCTTACTTAAACGCATTGCTGAACAAACTGGCGGACTCTACTTTCGCGCAAAAGACGTGGCCGGCTTGCAACAAATTTATCAAGAGCTTGATAAACTCGAGCCTATCAGCGCCGATGAGCAAACTTTTCGCCCGCAAAGTGCATTATTTTATTACCCGTTATTAATTGCATTGGCCTTGATTGGCCTGCGCGTTATGTTCATTACGGCAAAAACACTAAGACAGGAGGCCTAATGGACTTTGAATTTATCCGCCCAGCCGTTTTGTGGCTATTAATCCCTGTGTGCTTAGTGTTTATGATTGCAATGATCAAAAACAAAAAAACGAGCCAAAGTGAACTAATCGCACCGCACCTTGCAAAGTTTGTGATCAACACCAATAGCAAAGAACAGTCACAACCTATGTGGCTAATTGCCCTTTTTACTATTTTAGCCGTTGTTTTTAGCGCTGGCCCTAGCTTTGAAGAAAAGCAAGTACCGGTATTTCAAAGTAAAAACGCCCGTGTAATTGTAATGGATATGTCGCTGTCAATGTACAGTACCGACATTGCCCCAAGTCGCATAGTGCAAGCCCGTTTTAAAGCGCTTGATATGATTGAACTGTTTAAAGAAGGCGACACCGCACTTGTTGCTTACGCTGGCACTGCTTATACTATTTCTCCTTTAACCAATGATGCTGCAACACTTGAGAATCTGATCCCAAGTTTAAGCCCTGATATTATGCCCGACAAAGGTTCAAACGTACTTGCCGGACTCGATGTAGCCAAAGAGCTATTAACACAAGCAGGCTACCTTGAAGGCGACATTATTTTAATTACAGATGGCGTGGAGCAAAGTGAGCAACAAGACATTAGTCAATTTACTGCAGCAAATAACTATCGGTTGAATATTTATGGTGTGGGTACAGAGCAAGGCGCGCCCATTAAGCTCCCTGAAGGTGGTTTTTTAAAAGACAGCTACGGCCAAATTGTGATCCCAACCATCAACACAAGCATGCTTAATAGCTTAGCCAAAAACAGTGGTGGCAAGTTTGCAACTTACCAACCTAGTGCTGGTGACATTCAAATTTTTGCACCCAGTGCCAACAGCGAAATGTTAAAAAATGAAAAGCAAAGCCAAGCATTATGGCGTATTGATGCCGGTATTTATGGCCTGTTTATTTTACTGCCAATGATGATGTGGATTTTTCGCCGTGGTGCATTTGCCGCTGCATTTTTAGTCATCTGCTTTTTACCACAACAAAATGCATATGCTGTAGAGGTGCCGCGTGTATTTAAAAATCAAGATCAACGCGCATTAGATGCTTACCAGAAAGGTGAATATGATCAAGCAGCTACAGCAAAATCAAGTCAATTAAAAGGCGCGGCGCTTTACCAGCAAGGCAATTTTGATGCTGCTTTGACACAGTTCAGTCAAGATAAAACCGCAACGGGTTTATATAACTACGGCAACGCCCTTGCCAAAGCTGGAAAGTTAGAAGAAGCAACACAAGCTTATAAAAAAGCCCTTGAAATAGACCCCGACTTTACCCAAGCAAAAGATAACAAAGCACTTGTTGAGCAATTAAAGGATCAGCAGCAACAGCAAGAAGATCAGGACTCAGATCAAGAGCAACAAAGCCAAGATGGCGAGCAAGGCCAAGATCAGCCAAACAAAGAAAATAAAGATAAATCACAACAAGGGGACAAACCATCTGAAGATCAACAACCTCAACAAGGTGATGAATCCAAGCAAAGTGATGAACAGCAAGCTGATGACAAGCAAAAAGATGGTAAACCTTCTGAGCAAAATGATCCAAAAATGGAAGCTCAACCAAATGACACCGATAAAAGTAGCGAAGAGCAGCAGCAAAGTGCGCAGAACGAATCAAAGGATGACGCCGCTAAAGATGATGACAAGCAAGCACAACCGCAAATGACCTCTGAGCAACAGCAACAAGCAGAAGAAGCTGCAAAGCAACAAGCTATGCAAGCGCAAACTGCAGAGCTCACTAATGAAGAAAAAGAAAAAGCACAGCAATTAAATCAACTGTTGCGCAAAGTCCCCGATGACCCTGCTATTTTATTACGCAATAAAATGCAATTAGAAGCCCAAAAACGAAACCGTCAACGCCGCCCACAAGGAGTCGAAAAATCATGGTAATGCGATTAATCTGTTGTTTGTTGCTTATCAGCGCTATGCCCCTGTGGGCTGTTACTCAATTACAAGCCAGTGTTGATAAAAACCCGGTACTCGCGGGTGAATTTTTTACCCTCAGTATCAGTGCTGACGACACCATAAAAAACGAACAACCAGACACCTCTGCGTTGTTAAAGGATTTTGTCGTTGGGCCAACCAGTGTTAGTACTCGTACTAATATCGTCAATGGCAGTATTTCAAAGCAAACGACGTGGTCAGTTAAGCTAATGACCCGAAGTGCGGGTGAATATACAATACCTGCATTTAGTATTGCTGGCGTAAACTCTATTCCCATCACTTTAAAAGTGGCGCAGCGCAGCAAGGATACTGAGCAAAGTAGTGATGCATTTATTAAAGCGTCGCTTTCTAGTGAAAGTTTATTCGTGCAAGAAGCTGGCCTATACACGATTAAGCTCTACCTTGCTAAAGAACTGCTAGATGGCAATTTAACGGCACCAAGCATGCCTGATGCACAATTGAGTCAAATCGGTAAGCAAACGGAAAACTATGAACTTATAGATGGTAAACGTTACTTAGTTATCACCCGAGAGTATTTAGTCCAGCCACAAAAAAGTGGCAGTTATACTATTGAAGCGCCTGCGTTTCAAGGCCGCGTTCGCCAGAATTACCGTCAACTAGAAATCTCCGCACTAGGTGAAAGCGTCAATGTAGAGATAAAGCCAATACAGAGTGATTACCAAGGTTCATGGTTACCAAGTGAGTTAGTCAATTTAGATGAGCAGTGGCAACCAACTGACGATACTGTTGAAGTTGGTACACCGATTACACGGACTTTAACTTTAACAGCCCTTGGTATTACTAAAGAGCAATTACCTGATATTGAATTACCTGAAATACAAGGCATTCGCAGCTACCCTGATGAAAAAGAGAATAACCACCTAGTTCGTGATGGTCGAGTAATATCACAACAAACAGCCTCATACGCACTATTACCACAAACACCAGGCACATACACATTACCTGAGGTAAGCGTGCCTTGGTATAACACCAAAATAAATCGAATTAGCTATGCTACGCTACCTGCCCGTACAATCACTGTGATACCTAGCAGCACCACAACGCTAAACCCACCCTTGCCTGCACAATCAGATCAAGGCGTATCGGCAGATTCACGTACACCAATATCTACCTCATCAGTGTATATAAACTCATATCCGTTATGGCTCGTGATTATCAGTGTAATTGGTTACTTATTATGGCTTATAACACTTATTTTATGGTGGCGTAGTAAATCTCATCGTGAGCTGATAAATGCCCCCGCTAAAAAAGTAACAAATAAATCGTCACTATTTTTGGATGAATTAAAACGCCACAGTAAAAATAACAATGTAAGCGCTTTTTATCAGGCTCTAAATCGTTACGCGGTACAAACAACAAAACAATCTCATAGTGCGATAGACAAGCTAGAACTGCACGCTGATAATGCTTTGCTTAGCCAGCACATTGCTAAATTGCGGGCTGCGCTCTATAGTCCTAACAATACAGATGTTGATATGGTTGCTATTGTAAACCTATTACAAGAGCAACATAAAATACAAAAAACGTCACAAGAATCGGTGTTAAAAGGACTTTATAAATAGAGTTTGAGTAATGAGGTGTTATTCTCGACTTAAACAAAGAATTACTTAAAATAAAAAAGTGCTTATGCTTGGAAATAAAAATTCTAATGATCAGGTCTTAGTAAATATGGCAGAGAAACAAAAACGCTATGAGAAACTTGTTCATGTTTATCATAGTGAACTATATCGCTTTGCTTATTGGTTATGTCGTGACCCTAATATTGCCGAAGATCTTGTTCAAGAAACGTTTTTACGTGCTTGGCGCGCTCTTGACTCACTATTAGATCAAAAAGCAGCTAAACCATGGCTATTGACGATTTTACGCCGGGAAAATGCCCGCCGTTTTGAACGCAAACAATTTGATTATAGTGATGTTGAAAATGACACCTTAGTTGACGAAAAAAGCGTCACTTTGGATGACGAAATGGAACAAACAGTGATCCAACGTCAAATTGCTAAATTATCCGATGAATACCGCGAACCATTACTGCTGCAAGTTGTAATGGGTTGCTCAGGCGAAGAGATAGCAGAAATATTAGATTTAAATAAGAACACGGTTATGACACGTTTATACCGTGCGAGAAACCAGTTAAAAGAGGCATTAAGCCGTGATGATGAACAACTTAAAGGGGCATCAAAATAATGGATGATCTCGAGTTTCGTCGCCGAGTTTTTGCACAACCAAGTAGCACCGATGAGGAGCTATTGGAATTTGCAGAGCAACACCCTGAGCGACAAGAGCTAATCAATGAAATGCAAGCTTTTGATTTAGAGCTTTCAGGCGCACTTGATATACCTGTACCAAAAGGGCTCTCAGAGCGTATTCTAGCGAATACCGCTGCGCATACTCAAGATGAGTCTACTGCTACACAGCACACAAAATCTGAGCAAGCTAACGCAGTAACGCAAACACAGCAACCTACTAATAATGTTGTTGATGCCAGTTCGCGCTTTAAACGTAATCGTTTACCGTTAGCAATGGCCGCCTCATTATTAGTAGCGGTCAGTGCATTTTTCTTTAGTAGTGAACAAAGTGTAGCCTATGGTGCTGGCGAACATGCACTTGCTCACGTTTACTATGAAATTAATGCATTAGAAAAAACTGCCGAAATCAGCTTACAAACGGTCAACGAAAAATTTGCCGTATTAGGTGGTCATTTAGATGAGTTACCCGGCAAAGTCACCTACTTGATGTTTTGCGACTTCAAAGGTCAAAAAGGGTTACATTTAATATTTGAGTCTGATCACGGACCTATGACTGTATTTATTGTGCCATCGAAGCAACAATCATTTGGTCTTGGTCAAGATGACTTCCAAGATGACCGTTTTGAAGGCCATATTAATCGTGGCCCGGATGCTGATACTATTTTAGTCGCCAGCCTCGGTGCACCACTACAAAACTACAATGATCGTATTAACCATGCAATTCGCTGGTTAAACTAATAACTAAGTGCATAGGCGTTTTATCTACGCCAATGCACTTCCCCACGGTCATAATCCTATTATTCCAATGAATGGGAGAAGCTTAACGCTCTATGAAAAAATTCATCCTGAGAACGAACTGAATACCAATAAAGCACATCAAGCGTTTTTAGGTTTACAGCAGTTATTTTAACTCGCTGCTACTGCTTTACTTGCCAATAGCCTGTTTTCTTTGCGCCTATGCGTGTTATTAATCTCGCACCTTTTAAAAATTTTATGCGCCTTTCAATGGTACTTTGCGACTTACCACATTTCTCAGCAAGCTGTGCATTGGCCATATAGCGGCCTTGTTCGATAAACGCCAAAATGACTTTATCAACGTCAGATAGTTTTAAACCCTCACTTAAGCCCGCATTTAAACCCTCAGCTTCTGACGTTTTAGCCTCAGTTATTGCATCAAAAATCATTTGTAACATGAACTCAATAAATGGAGCGCTATCGGTTTGCTGGGTGCTTTGGCGAATAGCGAGGTAGTAGTCGTCTTGATGTTGATGCACCATACTTTCAACAGGAATATTAATAAACACGTCATGCCATTTAGACAGTATCAACGTTTGCCATAAACGCCCTACTCGGCCGTTGCCATCTGAAAACGGTGAATAAATTCAAACTCATAATGAAATACACAACTGGCAACAAGTGGATGAACATCACTACTTTCTAGCCATTCTAATAGTTCAGCCATTAATTTTGGTACACGTTCAGCTTGCGGTGCCATGTGTACAACTTGCTCACCCGACATTACACCTTCTTGACGGTACATGCCTGCATCGTTAACTAAGCCTGTCATCATCAATAAATGCGCACTTAAAAGATTTGAAGGGTTTGTTGGCTGCCACTGAGTTAGCGCGTTATAACTATTAATCGCGTTATGCGCTTCTTGCACCTCTTTAGGTGGGGCTATAATACGTTTGCCATCCAAAATAGCGGTTATCTGCTGCTGCGTTAAGGTGCTTCCCTCAATCGCAAGTGAGCCTTGCACGGTTCGCATGCGGTTAACCTTACGTAAGCGCAGTAACTTGGCTTGCTCTTGTTGCACTGTGAGTCGACCAATAGACTCACTAATTTTGGCAACTAACGTGAGTGTTTTATTTGATAGTGTAAAAGGCGGTGCTTATTTGGCCATTTTGTCAGTTCATTAATTAGGTTATTAAATTGAGCAGTCGTTGATAAAGTAACACTTTCAAACTTTATTTGTACAGTCAGCCCATTGTTTATATAAATGAATTGCATAAAAAAACCCGCAAACTTGATTGCTCAAATTTGCGGGTTTTTTAGGGTTTTTAAATCAACGAATTTAAAAACCTATATTGGTGGAGCTGGGGGGATTTGAACCCCCGTCCGAAAAGCCTCGACCGTCGGTACTACATGTTTAGTATTGTCATTTAATTAACCTTTAAATCCCGGACAAACACGGTAGATAAAGGCGAGGCCGCTTAGTTTTAGCGCTTCAACCCCGGCCAGGGTTTCCGTCGCGATCAGGTGTTAGGGTGACACTCCAAAATCCAGTCCACAAGAATACATGGAAGGAGCGCTAGCCAGCCTAAGCTGCTAGAGAGTAGTTATCGTCGTTTGCGATTACTTTAGATTGCGGCTTTTTAACGAGGCAAACCGCACCTCGACATGCACCTTGGGCTTCTTGAATTCCGTCGAATCCTAATCAGCCCCTGAATTAGTAAACCCATTCAGGGCGTGCAGCCAGTATAACTGAGTAACGCACTGATACTCAAGGCCCTTCTGCGCTTTATTTTAAGCATTTTATTCAACTGCTCATTTAACACACATAAACATGTTAACAAAATGCCGAGAAACGAAATAAAATAGAACAATTGCTTAACATACATTCAAAGTTATGCTCAAATGCTTGGCTAAACCACCAAACTCATTTTAGTTATTTGGTTTGGGGATAAAAAATAATAAAAACAGGCATATTAAATAGGAAGTATTCTAAATGTCGTTGTTTACCCATGATATGCAAACAGGCTTTGTTTCATTGCTTGAGCACCCAAAAAACAGTGGTTTTCCAGCCACTAGCTCTCAACTTATGGAGTTAATAGAAGAATCTGCATATGCTGATTTTGAAATAGTCAGTGCAAATATCGGTAAGTTGTTCTCTCCTAGCAAAAACTATCAAGCTGATCCTCTCATTATTGCCCGTGCACTTGATGCATCATTACTCATTCAAGTTGATGAAAAAAATATGGTAGCAGAGGCAACATTGACCACCGCTAAGGGCGGCACGTTGATGTCTATGGAACTGGCGCGCGAGGTGTTAGCTGACGCTGGTGTATTACAAGGTGTTAGCACTCGCGCACTGGATAATTTTTTAGGCCAACAGTTTGAAAAGCCTGCTGGTGTTTCTTATAAGGCGATTGTTGCTCACGGGCGCAGGCCTAAAGAAGGCAGTGATGCTAAATTTGTGCGTTTGTGTTCTACAGCCCAAGACCGCGTTTTAAGCCCGCAAGCAAAAGAAGGCGGTAAGGTCGACATGCGTGATTTAGGCGCCATTATTACGGTAAAACCGGGCACCCCTCTAATGCAGCGTGTTGCTGCAACGCCAGGTGAAGATGGTTACACTGTTTTTGGTGATATTCTTCCCGCCAACCCAGGAAAAGATTTAGCATTACAACCTTTTGAAGGGACTAAAATAGACCCGGAAAACCCCAATATTCTCATAGCAGACTGTAAAGGCGTACCCGTTGCTCTGCCGCGAGGTATGCGGGTTGATGATGTTCTCTGTTTTGATAATGTTGATATTGGCACTGGCCATGTTGATTTTGATGGCAGTGTAATCATTAGCGGTGATATTAAAGATGGTATGCGTGTTCGTGCAAGTGGTGATATCACTGTACTCGGGTTTGTTGAATCCGGAAAAATCGAAAGTGCGAGTGCCGTTACTATCATGTTGGGCGCGATAGGCAGAAAGCGTGAAGGTAGCGAAGCCTTTACCTGTAAAATTAAAGCAGCTCGTACTATTTCAATTGGCTATGCGCAATATTGTCATATTCATACTGAGCAAGATTTATTTATAGAACGTCAGGCATTGCATTGTGATTTAAGTGCGCGGCGGTTAATTCGTGTAGGAAAAGCCAATAATCCCAGAGGTAAAATAATTGGTGGCAATATACTAGACGCAATGCGGATTGAAACCGGCGAATTAGGTGCGCCATCAGGTACTAAAACCCGCGTTTATCTTGCGCAATATTGGCATGACTTACGTCAAAAACAACAACAAATTGCCGATTTTGAAAAACTGCTCGCCACTAAATCTGTCGCACTTAAGCAAGCGCGTAAAAAAGCAGTTAAAATTCCACTACCCGTTAAGCGACAACTATTTTTAGATAAAATATCAGCCAGCGAGCAACAAATTGATATTCGTATCGCGAATACCAAACGTAAAAAACATTTGATAAAACAAAAAATAACGCGTTTATTAGCAACCAGTCGGTTAAAAATTAATGAGCTAATGCACCCTGGTGTGGAGCTTAAAATTGCGAAAGATTCAAAGCACTTTTCGCGAATTTACCCACCCCACTTAGTCAAAATGACTGAAGGAAAAATTACTCAGTCGTTTTAACGACTGAGTTTTGCTCATCACTTTAAATACTTCCCTCTGAATCATCTAGCACTTCTTCTGCTAGCGGCCAGCCACCGAGTTCTTGCCAACGATTAACAATGAAGCAATAAAGTTCAGCAGTACGCTCTGTATCATAAAGTGCTGAATGAGCTTGTTGGTTATCAAACTCAATACCTGCCGCTCTGCATGCTTTTGCTAATACTGTTTGACCAAGTGCTAAGCCTGCCAGTGAAGTAGTATCAAAACTTACAAAAGGATGAAAAGGCGTACGTTTAATATTGTTACGCTCAATTGATGCATTTAAAAAACCATGATCAAATGCAGCATTATGGGCCACAATCACTGATCGCTGACAGCCTGCGGCTTTTTGAGCTTTGCGCACAACTTTACAAATTTCTTTAATTGCTTCTTCTTCAGGTACTGCACCGCGTAATGGCGAAAATGGGTCTATACCGTTGAAGTCAATTGCGGCTTGTTCAATATTAGCCCCTTCAAATGGTTCTACATGAAAATGAACCGTGTGATCAATGCTTAGCAGCCCATCATCGTCCATTTTTAATACTGACACCGCAATTTCTAGCAGTGCATCGGTTACTTTATTAAAGCCCGCAGTTTCAACATCAATAACCACCGGGAAAAAGCCACGAAAGCGTTTTGCGAAAAGAGTTTGTTCAGTATTTGCCATAGTATTCTTGGTTTGCCAGAGTAAGCTGGCTATTATGTCAAAAATCATAGCTCCTGTGCTAGGGCTTTACCGATTAATTTAACGCTTACATTTAGGCATATAACTTGCTTTATTTAACTAGCTAACGACATTATGATGGCTTAGTGCCTTTGTAAATGCAGTCTTTGCCAAGATATTGGCGTAAATAAATTGTTGGAGATCCCGCGATGAAGCTTTCAATGCTGTTTATCAGTCTAAGCATTGCAACTGTATGCCTGTCAAATACGGCGAGCGCTGCGATGCGCCAATACACTGCGACGGCAGATAACTCACAATGGGAAGTCGTTAAAACCACTCGTTTACAATGTCAGTTAAATCATGAGGTTCCTTACTATGGTGAGGCAATTTTCAGTGCTGATGCCAGTAAAAACAAAAATGTTACTTTCAATCTTGATATGGTTGTGCGCCCAGATAATTACGCTATTGCGGGATTAAAAGCAGTGCCGCCAACTTGGCGAGCAGGATTACCCGCTCGCGACTTAGCTAATATGAAACTACTTAGAAAGTTTGATGGTGAACTTGGAAATAAAACAGCGTGGGAAATGCTCACAGAACTTGAGAAAGGCTATTATCCAACTTTTTATTACCAAGACTGGCAAAACAGTGCCGATAAAATTGCCGTTGGTTTATCAAGCATCAATTTCAAACAAGCCTATTGGGCTTTTTTACAATGTCGCGACGAGTTATTACCTTATAGCTTTGAGGACATTTCATTTACCGTAATGAATTACCAACCAAACACAAGTAAGCTGACAAAATCATCTCAACAGCGCTTAGACAAAATTGCTGAGTATTTAAAGTACGATACGGGGATTGCGTCTATTTCTATTGCATCCTATACCGACAGCTACGGTGGACGCTGGAACAACTTAGAGCTTTCAAAAAAACGCGCTAAAGCTATAAAAGATTATATGGTCAGTTTAGGTATTGATGAAGCCAAGGTCGAAACCCAAGGTTTTGGCGAAAAGCGCCACGTAGCCACTAACGATAATATTTTAGGTCGAGACAAAAACCGACGCTTAGTTATTCAAATAGCAAAAATGTAGTTAAAAATTAGGACGTGCTAACCTTCAATGATTAAAGCTTGTTCAATCTAGAGGTGATTAAATCGCGCTGAAGACACGCCCTAACTATACTTTCAATAATATTTAAGAGTTAAGTTTTCTTAACTTAACTCTTTTTTTCATCCAATTTTCACCAAATTGGAACACCGCCAAGCTCATTAATATGATCACCGCACCTATAATGAGCTGTTGATCAACTGATTCATCATTTAACCATGCACCTAAACCAATCGCGAAGCTTGGTGTGATCAATGTTGTTAAGGCCACCGTGCTTGCTGGCAACTTTTGCAGCACATGAAAATATGCCAAAGCGCCAATAAGAGAGCCAAACACACCTAAATAGACTATTGACCAGAGCGATTTTGCGCTCCATAAATGGCTTTGTAATTGCCCATCAACAATCCACCATGTAATAAAAAATAAAGGGGTTACAAATACTAATGCGCCAAAGGTTGTTGCCATCGGATGAATTGCTATTTTTACGCGCTTAATCATCACGCCACTGAGGCTAAAAAAGCATACTGCCATAAACACATACAGTAAACCTTGTAGCTGCATTAAAGAACCTTGAATATGCTTTGCACTCACTAAAAACAACCCAAGTAGAGCAAAACCAAGAGCGATAATTTTTATAAGACTAAATTTTGGCTCGTTTAAAAGGCGCTGTGCCAATAAGCCCGACAATATGGGGGCTAAACCAAACATCAAAGAAATAATGCCTGATGGTACTGTTTTGGCAGCCATATAACTGAGTAACATGCCACCGTAGATGCCAATACTCGAATAACCATATAAAAAGCATGCGCGGCGATGCCATGGCACACGAATATTTGCTATAGCAACAACAAAAGCGGCTAAAACTAAGCCTATTAGCATGCGCATGAGCACAGCTAAAGTCGGCGCAACAGTTTCACTACTAAAAACAATGCCTAAAGGCGTTGTTGACCAAATCAACACCATCAACAAATACGACGCTTTTACGTTCACACGATAATTCCTTTAAAGAGCGATGTAAAAGAGGAAAGGAGGATAATTCTAACCGCTTTGAAATCGCGGCTAAAATATAAAAACTATACCAGACCGCTACCCATACGCACATACATGACTGATGAAGCCAGCCATGAACATGATAGAGTTAGTAGTCGGTTAGTTTGATGCATGTTTATAGTTATCTTAAACAAATATTATTTTGAACTAATAGAAATACCAGAACTGGTTAATAAGTCAACACTCTTTACTGCTTTTTATTATGCCACGCAGTCGCTAAAAACGCGTACTAGATACTATGCTTGTAAATCATAAGTTACAGTTAATTTCTTTGATTTATAACAAAACTATTTAAGTTTGCTTCAACTAGTTATATCTTGCCTGCCTCTCACGTAGTTTTAGGGGCAAAAAGTGCTTAAAAATAAAACAATAGGCAGCATGTTAATTGTTGCAGGTACCACTATAGGCGCAGGGATGCTCGCGCTTCCTATCGCATCCGCAGGATTAGGGTTTACAACTGCATTAAGTTTAATCATTGCTACATGGGTACTAATGACCTATACGGCGCTACTCATGCTGGAATTACATCAACATGCCGATCGTGATGCTACGCTCAATACGTTAGCTAAATCTTGGCTTGGCAAGCGTGGGCAATACGTGGCTAACTTTTCTGTCATGTTTTTGTTTTACGCGCTCTGTGCAGCTTATATCGCCGGTGGCGGCGCGCAACTACAAGAAAAAATAAACAATGCTTTCAATTTTGATATTGCCCCACAAATAGGTTCTATCATTCTCGCAATTGTTATCGGCACAGTTGTTACTATGGGCACAAGCAAGGTTGATAAGCTAAACCGTGTGCTGTTTAGCATTAAAATAGTTGTACTTGCTAGCCTATTTTACATGCTAACCCCTTACGTTCATGGTCAGCATTTACTCGAAATGCCAATTGAACAAGGGCTTATTCTATCCGCTATTCCTGTTATATTTACCTCTTTTGGTTTTCATGGCTCTATTCCGTCTATCGTAAAATATGTAGGCCTTGATATTAAAACACTTCGTCGTGTAATGATAACAGGCGCTGCGCTGCCTTTAGTGATTTATATATTTTGGCAGCTAATTAGCCAAGGTATGATGAGCCAAGCAGAGTTACTAAAAAGTACAGGGTTACCCGGTTTTGTTGCTAGCATGGCAAATATTGCAAATAATTCAGCCGTGGCAACCGCCGTTAATTTATTTGCCGATTTAGCGTTGGCAACTTCATTCTTGGGTGTGAGCTTAGGGTTGTTTGACTTTTTTGCTGATGCATTTAAAAAAGGTGATGGCAGCAGAGACAGAATAAAAACCGCTTTAATCACGTTTATTCCACCTCTTGGCTTTGCACTTTTCTATCCTCAAGGGTTTATAATGGCATTGGGCTATGCTGCTATTGCACTTGTTGTATTGGCTGTTTTTTTGCCTGTTACGATGGTTTATAAGCAACGTAATAGCAACAACAACCGTAAAGGCTACACAGTTCGAGGCGGTAACATAGGGCTAATGGTAGCGGGCCTATGTGGAGTGCTCATAATTAGTGCTCAGGGGTTGCAAATGGCGGGACTTATTCCAGCAATTGGGTAAACCTGCTTTATACCCTAACCACCTCAATATACAAGTTTCAGTTGGAATTAAAAGCGATTTAGGCAAGGCATTGATTGCAAATAAATCGCTTTTAAACCAATCCTTTGGGCATTTCACCGGCGCTTACTCTCATCGTTGTTACTTCTTAAAGGGACTGCCATTGTTGCAAAGTAACGCCTTGATATTATAAACACCAGTGAAACGCTGAAGTCTACATCCTAAGGTGGTTTGGGTATATCTATGAAAAAGGCACCTTGCATGGTGCCTTTTAAAGTGCTTATCTTATTGTGTCATTGAGCTTTTCAAATAACTTAGGAAGCTCACTTTCAGGAATTGGCGGGCTGTAATAATACCCTTGAACTATGAAGCAATTGTTGTTCTGTAAAAACGCCACTTGCTCTATTGTCTCTACGCCTTCAGCTACAACATTTAGTTTTAACTTTTGCGCCATTGCGATGATTGCTGCGGTAATTTCCATATCGTTTGTATCTTCGGGTATATCTTTTACAAACGAACGGTCTACTTTTAGAATATCAACTGGGAAACGCTTTAAATAACTCAGTGACGAATAACCTGTCCCAAAATCATCAATAGAAATTGACACCCCTAACGCTTTTAATTGATGTAATTGCGTAATTGCCGCTTCAACATTCCCCATCAACATGCTTTCAGTCAGCTCTAAGTGCAATCGCCTAGCTGGTACATTTGTTTGTCTTATCATTGATGCTAGCAAGGGCACTAAATTAGCGTCTTTAAACTGACGAGCTGACAGGTTTATTGAAATATTATTCTCTCGCCCTTGTGCAGCTAATCTTGCAGCAAACTCGCATGACTCCTGCAATACCCAGGCACCTAACTCTACAATTAAGCCCGTCGCTTCTGCTATTGGTATAAATTTTGTTGGCGGGATCATGCCCTGTGTTGGATGGAACCAACGTATAAGTGCCTCATAACCGACTACATGTTGTGTTTTGCTGTCAACTTGAGGTTGATAGTAAAGCACAAACTGCTTCTCTTTAAGGGCTAAACGTAGTTCATTTTCAATGAATAGCCTTTCATTAGCTGCTGCATTGAGTTCTTGGCTATAAAAGTGGTAAGTATTTCGCCCTTTTGCTTTTGCCTCATACATTGCCAGATCAGCATGCTTTAATAATTGATCTTCTTCTTGGCTATCATATGGCGCCATTGTAATACCAATACTGGCACTAATAATTACTTCATTATTTCCAAGCATTATTGGCACATTAAGGGTTTTTTGAATCGTGTTGGCTACATCCATTGCATGCTCTTGGCGTTCAATACCACTTAGTAGCACGGCAAATTCATCGCCACCTAAACGCGCAATGGTATCTTCAGCTCGAAGTCGTTTCTTTAAGCGATTTGCAACTTCAACAAGCAGCTGATCTCCCGCATCATGCCCTAGCGTGTCATTAATGCGTTTAAACTCATCTAAATCAAAATAAAATAAAGCAAAAGCATAATGCCCTCGTTCTGCTAATGCCATTGATTTACGAAGCTGCATTCTGAAAAAAGTACGATTAGCTAACCCTGTTAACGTATCAAAGTATGCCAACTGCTCCATTTTTCGCTGGCTTTCTTTTACAAATGAAATATCTTGAGCAGATGCAACATAGCTTGAGATTAACCCACCCTCTTCTCTAATTGGGGAAATGCTCAAGGATACCCAAATTGGCTTTTTCCCTTTCCCTTGGATCAAGGTGTCGCCACGCCAATAATTTCGGCTGCGTAAATCAACATCTATATCATCAACCAAAATAGCCATCTCAGTGGCAATAATACTTAGTAAAGGTGATTGCATAAAGTGACTTTCATCAAAGCCACTCATTTCTAGCATTTTTGGATTTACATATTCAATAACAAAATTTTGATCAGTTATCACTACCCCCGTACCAGAGAATGCTACCGCTTTGGATAACTTGTTAGCGGCTTTTTCTGCAATTTCCTTCTCTATGATACGTTGGTTTAAACCGTCTATTAATTTACGGATCTCAACCGCCATATCACGAAACGAGCCATTAAGCGTGCCAATTTCATCTTTATTCGCTTTTGGAAACTCTATTTGTAAATGACCTTTACCAAAACTTGTTACAGCATTTACCAGTGAATGAATACGACGCAGCACAAGCTGGTAAAGTGCTTGATGTAATAATAAAGCGACAAGTATTGCATAGAGAATAAACAATCCAAAAAACTTCACTTTCAATTCTTCTAATGCTGACAGTGCAGATGAACGTTTTTTATAAATACCTATATACCAATCTAAATGTTCAACTTTTCTAATATTGATAATATGTGTTTCATTGTCTTGAATAAACGAATCAGCATACTCTGGTAGGCGCATTTTGATCGTTTGATTAATTAGCTCCTGTAATGACCCATTAACAAAATCATTCGTTAATAACGATCTCCCAGCCTGACCATATTGTTCATAAATACTTTCATTTAACTTTGGGTGTGCCAATAATTGCCCTTGCCCATCAAACACAAATAAGTGCTGCTCATTGTCACCTATTGGTAACTGAGAGATCAGCGTATTTAATGCCAAATCGCTGCCGGTAACACCTAAAAAATTATTTTCCAAATAAATTGGCACAAGCACGCTGATAACCCATTTATGCCAAATTTCATCGTAGTAAACCTTTGACCAGACAGCCTCACGTGTTGGATTGAGTGCTTCTTGTGCATAATTAAAGCTAGTGCGGCTTGTAAATTGATGACTTCCTGTGACATTCAATGCCCAATTTGGTGGGGCTATGCGAATAAAGTTATCTTTGGTAACAAGATAAAAGTTAAAAAAATCTTGAGTTAATGTTGGTGATACGATCTTCCAAAGTGATTCAGAGTCGTTAATTAGCTTTTTATAAAAAGGAGTAAATTTAGACTGCGGCATAAAAGCCGCCGATAAACCATCTTCAGCGGCGCTTCGAATAGTGCCGTCGGTATCAAAGCTTAGTTTAGCATTTTGATTGCTGACCAACTGAGATGAATCATAAAATAATTGATTGGTGACAACGTTATTTGCCTGCTCCGCTATATTAACTTTTGTTTTGACTAAGTTATTAAATTGACGAATCAAACGTTCACTAGAGTGTTTGAGCATTTCATGCTCTTCAAACACTAATTGCTTTTCTTCTGATTTAAGCATCAAAGCGGCAGCACAAATACCAGCAATCAAACAAATTGCTGAGATAAGTAGTGATAACTTCATACTTAATGAATTCACACCAAAACGTGATGGTGGGCGTCGATATACCACAGGCCAACCTTATTTTTATTAATAATTGTTATTATTTGAATCAACAAGAAGAAATATACCAGATCCCTATTTAGATTTATAAATTTTTTGTGAATATAGCTAAAAAAAACCAAGTAAAAAAATAAACATTCATAGTTATTGATAAAAGTCCGATAGAGTGTTGACTTTATAGCCTACTCTCCATACATTAAAGCCATGAACAGAAAATTCTCGCACACTACCTTTTCATTTTTTAGCTTCTTTTTCTTTATTGAATAGAAGAGGCTTACCTGTTTGCGAGATTTAATCAACCGAATAGCAAAGCCTCCCAACTGGGAGGCTTTTTTATTTGTATTACCTGCAAAGGTAACTTTTGGAATGAGGAACCCAAAATGACAAATGAAGTACTTAATTCACTTAGACATGATATCAATGAAATTGACTCTGACCTGCTCGTTTTGTTGGCAAAGCGCCGCCGTATTAGTCATGGTGTTGTTGAATATAAAATTGCCAATAATAAACCTATCCGTGACGAAGCCCGTGAACACGCCTTACTTGAGAAGCTTATAGGTTATGGTAAGTCTCTTGGTTTAGATGCGTATTATGTAAATAACGTTTTTCAAACAATTCTTGAAGATTCAGTTTTAAATCAACAAGCTATGTTACAAAAAAACCTTAACCCTGGGGTGATGAATGAAACTCATCGCGTGGCTTATTTAGGTGGGCAAGGTTCTTATAGCCAATTAGCGTGTCATAAATACTTTAGTCGTCGCCCAGGTAAACTAGTCGAAATGGGTTGTTCTAGCTTTGAGCAGATAACTGGAAAAGTTGAGAGTGGCCAAGCTGATTACGGTCTACTGCCCATTGAAAATACCAGTTCAGGTAGTATCAATGAAGTGTTTGACTTATTACAGCACGCCCAAGTGTCGATTGTTGGTGAAGTCACACATAGCGTAGAACACTGTTTATTAGTGACCCCTGAGACTGAACTTAGTCAACTCACTAAAATTTTTGCTCACCCACAGCCATTTGCGCAGTGTAGCCGTTTTTTACAAGGGCTAGGTGATATTCAACACGAAACCTGTGATTCAACTTCCAGTGCTCTACAGTTAGCTTTAGATACACCAAATAGCGCAGCGATTGGTTCAGCTCAGGCAGGCAAAAACGTAGGTTTAGAAGTCATAAAGTCTGGCCTTGCTAATCAGCGTGAAAACCATAGCCGCTTCATCGTTGTTGCACGTAAACCGTTACAAGTATCAAAACAGATCCCAACAAAAACAAGCTTGATTATGGCAACAAAGCAGCAAGCAGGCTCACTTGCTGATGCCTTAATGATTTTTAAACACCACAATATTAATTTGGTGAAATTAGAATCCCGCCCTGTTCCTGGTAATCCATGGGAAGAGGTATTTTATGTAGATCTAGAAGCAAATTTAGTCGACAGCCAAGTAAAACAAGCCTTTGAAGAACTCAAAAAGCACACCCAGTATGTGCGTATATTAGGTTGTTATCAAAGTGAATCACTACAAGCTGTCAGTGTTGAGAGCTAAATAACCTAAGTTCAGGTTAAATAAAATAAACCGCTCTTTCAGTCTGTAGACGTAAAAAATCCAATACCCTCAGGTATTGGATTTTAAAGGCATTTATACTGCGTTATCGCCTATTTATGGGGAACAACCCCACACCATAGGTGCTGCCTTGCCTAAATACTAAATAGACTGCTGCAAAATCAATCATGAAAGGTCAACACGCCCTAACCTATTAAAGTTTTAATACTTAAGTAGATTACTCAACTTTAAATTTAGCAGTAGCATCTAATAAGTTATCAGATAGATAATGTAGATTTTTAGCCACATCTCTTACTGCAGCAAGTGACTGCATTGTATCTTCAAATGACATATGCATGTTCGAAACATTCTCAACAACCATTGCAGCCACAGATGTTTGCTCTTCTGTTGCAGCGGCAATTTGCGAGTTCATTCCATTGATTTCAAGCATTTGCTCGGCAATTTTTTCAATCGATATACCTGTACTCTCTGCCGCAATTGCATTGTTTGTTGCCATATCTCGCGCTGATGTCATTGCACTTACTGATTCATTAGCAGCACTTGTTAAAGTGTTTAGTAGCTCACGAATTTCATTTGTTGATTTTGCTGTACGTGAGGCAAGCTCACGAACTTCATCTGCTACCACAGCAAAACCACGCCCTTGTTCACCCGCACGAGCCGCCTCTATCGCAGCGTTAAGCGCAAGAAGATTAGTCTGCTCTGCTATCGCAGTAATCACATTTAAAATTTGCGTTACATTCTTCGTATCGTCAGCCAATTTATTAATCGTTGTAGCTGCATGGTTTATCTCATTACTTAATGTTTTAGACTCTGAAACAGCCGTTTCTATTTGAGAGCGGCTTTGCTCTACTTCTTTTTCCGCCGTTTGCGCAGCCCTCGATGCATTCGCAGCAGATTGAGAGATATCTCCAACACTTTGCTTCATTTCTTCCATAGATTGCTTTACAACTTCAGCCTCTGTAGTTTGTTTAGCGGTTGCTTTTTCAGCTTGTTCCATACCTTGCACTAAGCGTGTTGAGTTTTCCATGAGGGGTTCACACACTGACATTACATCGAGAACTGATTTTTTCAATAGCGCTATAAAAATATTGAAATTAATTGCAACTTGGCCTATCTCATCTTCTGAACGCACTGCGAGCTGAGTACTTAATGACCCTTTACCTTCTCCAAGGAGACGTAAATTATCTGCAGCATCACTTGCAGCTGAACCTATTCCTCTTGCAATTAAAATTGCCATAAAAAGTAATAGTAATAGAGAAACAAACGAAACAACTAACATTAACGTTAACGCATTATCTGAGCGCAACTTAGTGCTTTGTACTAATTCAAAGAAGCGATCATCTGCACGTTGTTGCGCAGATTTAAAACTTTGTAGTACCGAGTTATACATCGTTGTTTTTGATTTTGCCTGTTGCTGAATTTTCTCAAAGTCAGCAGTCCCGTTGATCATATCATTTGCAATTTGAGATGATATTTTTGAGTAATTAGACAACTGATTACGAGCCTGATTATCAATATAGTTTGAACTGAGAGAACTAATTGAATCCAGATTCTCTGTTAAATTTGAATATGTTTTGGTGGCTTTATCAACGAGATCTTGTTCGCCAAAAGTAACCGCCTGTGTGTAAAGCTCATCAAGTTTTTCAAGAAGCCCTACATTAGCAGATGTTAGTTTAACGACCTGATAAGATGTTTTTTCTAATTCATCTAATGAAACACGATTGTCATCCATGGCAATATAGTTATTCAACACTATCACCACAAATGCAATCACGGCAATACTAGTGATCGCATGAATTTTTTTAGTGATACTGATATTTTGAAAAGATAAGCTTGAAGCCATACTATTTACCCTATTATTTTAGCTATACGTATTATCGGCCTATTAGCTATAAGTGTTAACTATATTTGTAATTTTTCTAGCTTTTTAATGTGATTTTGCTGAATTTAAGGAAAATAAATACTATTTTGGCGTTATCATCTTAATTATGTGACTTATTATAGCTACTTTATTAAAATCGTGATTTTTCTAGCGAGTAATCCGCTCAATAATTAACTGCGTTAAAATCACTTATATACTCAAAGTAGGGAAATCCAAAAGCAATCGCGAGAACAACGTTACGCCATAATTTATTTGTATTGCTTAATTAGTTATTTTTTATCGCTATAGCAAAATACTTATTTAATGCAATTAGGATTATACCAATCTGGGTAGATATGGGGTCTATTTAATGACAAGAAAACTAGGCAAAAATTTTTATATCTAGGGCGTGTTGACCTTTCGTCATTAATTTTACAGCAGTATGTTTGGTATTTAGGCAAGGCAGCGCCTATGCAGTGTGGTTGTTCCCCATAAATAGGCGATAACGCAGTATAAATGCCAAACATGCGCTGCCCAAAGGGTTCTTCCTAGGGGCGATTGACTCTTTGTTACCTACACGGATGTAGGTAAGGGCCGTGAGCAGGACGCGGAAGCTTTGCTCGGTTTTTACTTAGCCCGCTAGGTTACAAACCTCGCGCCGCGATTAAATCGCCCCTAGATTGAACAAATTTCAATCCACAAAGGTCAACACGCCCTAATTGTTCTAAATAAAAAATTTTTAACGACGTTATAGCGTGATTTAATTCGTTAAATTGTTCAAATATTTATGCTGATTGGTATTATACAGAGCTGTGCATAGCCTACTGACAAAAAAACCCAGTAACATTACTGTTACTGGGTTTTATAATATGGTGCGGTTGGGGGGACTTGAACCCCCACGCCCTAAAGCACTACCCCCTCAAGGTAGCGTGTCTACCAATTCCACCACAACCGCATTTTTAAAGCTTTTGCTTTATGTGTTAAACTTAGTGATTTACGCGAGGTCTGTAAATCGTTTAACAAGTAACTAATTATTAACTAAAGAATTAATTAGGTACGTGAGTCTCTTCTTTTGTTTCAGCTTTAGGCGCATCAACACTAACAGGTACAACCGTCTCTTCTTGTGATAGGTCATCCCACTGGTCACCACTTTTTATTTGACCTGCGGTTAAGTTACCCAGCACAATACTTAGTACAAAAAATATTGTAGCTAAGATTGTTGTTGTTTTAGTCATGAAGTTACCAGCACCTGACGAACCAAAAACGGTTGCAGAAGCGCCAGCACCAAATGATGAACCCATGTCTGCGCCTTTGCCCTGCTGAATTAATACCATTCCAACAAGCGCTAAAGCCACAACTAAATAAACTACTAATAAAATTTCGTACATCTTACACGGTCCCTTTTGCACTTTCGCAGATAGCAGTGAATAAGCCTGCTTTTAGACTAGCGCCACCAATTAGGCCACCATCTATATCTGGTTGTGCAAATAATAATTCGCTATTTTTTTCATTTACGCTGCCACCATAAAGGATGGTCAACCCTTGTGCTAAATCACTGTTTTTATCAGCAATTTTATCACGGATAAATTTGTGCACATTTTGTGCTTGTTCAGGCGATGCAGTCTTACCTGTGCCAATGGCCCAAACGGGCTCATATGCTATCACAGAATCTTTCAGTGCTGCTAGACCTAATTTATCAATTACCGCATCAATTTGTGCAGCAACGACTAATTCAGTTTGACCTTGTTCGCGTTGCTCTTCGCTTTCTCCAACACATAAAATAGGTGTCAAGCCCACTTGTTGGGCGCGAGAAAATTTAGCCGCTACAGTGTCATTGCTTTCGCCATAAATATTACGGCGTTCAGAGTGACCAACTAACGTATATTCGCCACCTAAATCTTTAATTAATTGCGCATCAACTTCACCAGTAAATGCACCAGCTTCATTTTCTGAAACTGTTTGCGCCCCAGTTGTTACACCCGCTGCTGTTAGCATTGGTAACAATGGATAAGGTGGAAAGATCACAACGTCGATCTTATCTGATTTTACGTTGTTGATTGCGTCAGATAATTGCTGTACTAACTCTTTCGAGCCGTTCATTTTCCAATTGCCTGCGACCATTGGCTTGCGTATTGCCATTTTTCCACTCCACATAAGAAAGCGGGCGAGATAGTAACTCGACTCGCCCAAAGTTACAAGAGGTTATTGTTCTTAATCAGTTTGTTTGCTCATAGATTCAACAACTGCGGCAATTTTTTGTGCGCTATCCAGCACTATTTTTTCTTGCTCAGCTTCAACCATAACGCGAATAACAGGTTCCGTACCTGATTTTCGTAATAGAACACGACCTTTACCACCAAGTTGCTCTTCAACTTGCGCAACCGCAGCGATGACTTCAGGTGCTTGCGTTGGATCTGTTCCTGCCTTGTAGCGTACGTTGATCATTTTCATTGGGTACTTAGTAAAGCCAGCCCCTAAGTCTTTAAGAGTGCGGTTTTGTGCAACCATTGCTGCCAACACTTGTAAGCTTGAAACAATACCATCACCGGTGCTGATCAGATCAAGGTTTAGTACATGTCCTGAGCTTTCACCGCCAATTTTCCAGCCTTTTTCTTGTAAAAGCTCCATAACATAACGATCCCCGACTTTACTTCGAGCAAAATCAATACCTTTAGCTTTAAGCGCATTTTCAAGCCCCATATTAGACATAACAGTGCCGACAACACCGCCACCTAACATATCATCTTGTGCAGCTTGGCAAGCAATAATATAGACAATGTCATCGCCGTCAAATACACGGCCGTTATGATCAACCATCATCACACGATCGCCATCACCATCGTAAGCAATACCAACATCGGCATTATGTTCAAGCACTTTACGTTTTAATGCATCAACATGCGTTGCACCGCACTCTAAGTTGATATTTACACCATTGGGTTCACATGCATGGCAAATGATCTCTGCGCCTAACTCGCGCATTACAGATGGTGCAATATGGTAGGTTGCGCCATTAGCACAATCGAGTACTATTTTTAGTCCCTCAAGCGATAATCCTTGGGGAAATTGGCTTTTGCAAAACTCAATATAACGACCATCAGCACTTTCTAGACGGCGCGCTTTACCAAGCTTATCTGATGCCACACACGTCATTGGCTCATCGAGCATCGCCTCAATTTGTAGCTCAACCTCATCACCCAATTTTAAACCGCGACCGCAGAAAAATTTAATACCATTATCATGATAAGGATTATGCGATGCACTGATCACAATACCAGCTTCTGCACGAAAGGTCTGAGCTAAATAAGCAACGGCAGGTGTAGGCATTGGGCCAAGTAAGACCACATCGATACCCGCAGCAATTAGCCCCGCCTCAAGAGAGGTTTCTAACATGTAACCTGATATACGTGTATCTTTACCAATTATGACTTTTTTTGTGCCATTTTTTGATAGTACTTTTCCTGCTGCCCACCCAAGTTTAAGGGCAAATTCTGGCGTAATTGGGTACTCACCCACCATGCCACGGACACCATCAGTGCCAAAATATTTTCTAGTTTTCATTGTGTGTTCCTTTTTTACAGGCCTGCCATACAGCAAGTACATCTGCGGTTTCTTTTACATCGTGTACGCGTATTATTTTTGCGCCATTTTGCGCTGAAATTAGTGCACCAGCCAAACTGCCAGCTAGGCGTTCACTGGTTTCTCTATTTAATAAGTTGCCAATCATCGACTTACGCGATAGCCCAGCTAAAACAGGTAGGCCAAAGCAATTAAACTCATCAAACCGTGCGAGTAATTCATAGTTATGATTAAGGCTTTTACCAAACCCAAATCCGGGATCGAGAATAAGTCGCTCACGCTGAACACCCGCTGTTTCACATGCATTAATACGTTGTTTGAAAAAGTCATTAATATCTGCAAATAAATCGCCATACTGCGGATTAGTTTGCATTGTTCGCGGCTGACCTTGCATATGCATTAAGCACACTGCAACATCAGGAAACTGTGCCACCGTTTCCAATGCAAGAGGCTCTTGCAGAGCGCGCACGTCATTGACAATATCTGCCCCCGCTAAAATAGCTTGGCGCATTACTTCACTTTTACTGGTGTCTATTGAAATGACGCTACGATTTACTACATTATCACTGTGAGCTCGAATGGCTTCTATGGCGGGGATCACGCGGGCTAATTCATCTTCGAGACTGACATCTGGCGCGCCAGGGCGTGTTGACTCACCACCAATATCTAAAATAGTGGCCCCATCGGCTAATAAATCTTGGGCTTTAATGACAGCGCTGTCAGTTTGGTAGTAGCATCCGCCGTCTGAAAACGAATCAGGGGTGACATTCAGAATCCCCATAATTACGGGGGTGTCGAGGTGTAAATTGCGACCTCTAGGTAAATTAACTGTGGTCATCTATCACCTTCAATACATCCATTGCATTGATATTTGTACTTTATTTTATAAGTTACAAAAAAGCCCCGACAATCGGGGCTTTTGGTTTAGCTATTTTAACTGTTATTCAGCTTTATCATCAAGATTTGTTTCATCTTTTTGTGCTGGTTTTTCATCTTTTTCAATAACAGGCTCTGCTTTTGTCTCAGCTGGAGCTGGTTTTTTATCAGCCGTGTCACGACGATCATGTGCATCACGTGGTTCACGTACTGGCTGACGCGCCATTAAATCATCAATCTGCTTCGCATCAATTGTTTCATACTTCATTAATGCATCTTTCATTGAGTGCAATATATCAATATGATCTTTTAAGATTGCTTCGGCGCGTTGATAGTTACGATCTGAGAGTAAACGAACTTCAGTATCAATCACTTTTGCTGTTTCATCTGACATACTCATAGAACGACCACCGCCGCCACCCATGTACATCTCGTTTTGATCTTCAGCGTACAATAGTGGCCCTAACTTTTCACTTAGGCCCCACTGTGTAACCATTTTACGGGCAATATCCGTTGCACGCTCAATGTCATTACTTGCACCCGTAGTTACTTTATCTTCACCATAAATAAGCGCTTCGGCAATACGGCCACCGTAGAGACTTGAAATCATTGACTCAAGCAACTCTTTAGAATGACTAACACGATCTTGTTCAGGTAAGTACATAGTTACACCAAGGGCACGGCCACGAGGTATTATCGATACTTTATAAACGGGATCATGCTCAGGTACCATGCGGCCAACAATTGCGTGTCCCGCCTCATGGTAAGCCGTCATTTCTTTTTCTTTCTCGCTCATCACCATGGTTTTGCGCTCTGCGCCCATCATGATTTTATCTTTAGCAGCGTCAAATTCAGCCATGCTAACAACACGTTTATTACTACGTGCGGCATATAAAGCAGCTTCATTTACAAGGTTTGCTAAGTCAGCGCCAGAAAAGCCCGGAGTACCACGTGCGATAACAGATGCCTCAACGTTATCACCTAATGGCACTTTACGCATATGTACTTTAAGTATTTGCTCACGGCCACGTATATCAGGTAAACCAACCACCACTTGACGGTCAAAACGACCTGGACGAAGTAAAGCGGGGTCTAATACGTCAGGACGGTTAGTCGCTGCAATAACAATAATACCTTCATTGCCTTCAAAACCATCCATTTCTACAAGCATTTGGTTTAGCGTTTGCTCACGTTCGTCGTGACCACCGCCCATACCCGCACCACGTTTGCGACCTACGGCATCAATCTCATCGATGAAAATAATGCAAGGAGCTGCTTTTTTCGCTTGTTCAAACATATCACGAACACGAGAAGCACCAACACCAACAAACATCTCAACGAAATCAGAACCTGATATAGTAAAAAATGGTACTTTGGCTTCACCGGCAACAGCTTTCGCTAATAACGTTTTACCCGTACCAGGAGGTCCGACCATAAGTACGCCTTTAGGAATACTACCGCCTAACTTTTGGAATTTAGAAGGATCTCGTAAAAAGTCCACTAACTCAGTCACATCATCTTTTGCTTCATCGCAACCTGCAACATCAGCGAAGGTCGTTTTAATTTGATCTTCACTCATTAAGCGCGCTTTGCTTTTACCAAACGACATTGCGCCTTTACCGCCACCACCTTGCATTTGACGCATGAAGAATATCCATACACCAAGCAGTAGTAACATCGGGAACCATGAAATCAAGATACTTACTAAAAATGATTGCTCTTCAGGCTTAACGCCTTTTACATTCACATCACTTTTTAGTAGATCATTTAAAATATCTTTATCGTAAATAGGCATAATGGTTTGAAATTTCTCACCATTAGACTTAATACCAGTTATTGTGCCACTGGTACTTTCAATAGCCACTTCTTGTATAGAGCCATTTCTAGCATCTTTTACAAATTGACTGTAACTAGTTTGACGATCTACTTGATCGCCGCCATTAAAGCTCTGAAATACTGACATTAGCACAACTGCAATGACCAGCCAGAGTATTAGATTTTTCGCCATATCGCTCAAGGGGTTAACCTCTTGTATCCAATTAATTTAAATTCAACTAAACGCCTGACAACTGTACTACAGTTTATAGCCTGTCGCTACTATAAATACTTCACGAGAACGAGCACGAGAAGCGTCGGGTTTACGGATTTTTACAGCTTTAAAGCTGCTTCGTACATTTTGTAGGTATTCATCAAAGCCTTCACCTTGGAATACTTTTACAATAAATGCACCATTTTTCTTTAATACTTGGTGACACATATCAAGCGCAAGCTCAACTAAATACATGCTTCCAGCTTGGTCAACGGAGCTATTACCGCTCATGTTAGGTGCCATGTCTGAGAGCACTACATCAACATTTTTTCCGCCAATACGATTTAATAACGCATCTAAAACAGCTTCTTCTCGAAAGTCTCCTTGTAAAAAGTCAACGCCTGCAAGTGAATCCATCGGCAAAATATCGCAAGCGATCACTTGCCCTTTCATGCCAATTTTTTCAACTAAGTACTGTGACCAACTACCTGGCGCAGCGCCCAAGTCAACAACGGTCATAGCTGGGCGTAATAATTTATCTTTATTTTGGATCTCGTCGAGTTTAAAAATCGCACGAGAACGCCAACCTTTCTTTTGTGCCTCGTGAACATAAGGATCATCAAAATGTTCCTTCAACCATCGCTGTGAACTGGCCGAAAGTTTTTTATTCGTCATAAATTAACACGCAACTAATTAGTAATATTCTCTAGATGGCGTTAGAATACCCTTAATTCAAGCCATATTCAGCAAAATTTGTAACAACATGAAATTATCGAACAAACAAAAGCAGTTTTTAAAAGGTCAAGCACACTCTCTTAAACCAGTCGTTTTACTCGGTTCAAACGGTTTAACGGAAGGTGTTTTAGTAGAAATTCAAAGTGCATTAGAAATTCATGAGCTTATCAAGGTAAAAGCACCTACTGATGACAGAGAAACTAAAGCATTGATTTTTGAAGCAATTATTCGTGAAACTGGCGCTGAAAAGTTACAGTCAATTGGTCATGTTATTGTGCTTTACCGCCAGAGTGAAGAAAAGAAAATTCAATTACCGCGTAATTAAGCTTTTCCTTCTTTGTAAAAAAAACCAGCGCTCGCTGGTTTTTTTATGCCTGAAAAACACAGTTAAATAATTTTCTAAATTGTATGACTTTGCTTAAAACCCCATCTTTAGATCATTTAACGTATAGCCCTGTGACTCCTTATTTAATAAAAAATAGCGGTCAAATTCACTTTCAGGCATTTTTTCCAACTCTACTGAATTAAATAATTGCGCTAATTCTACGGTTGTATTGCTATGGCCAATAATAATAACTGTGCCACTTTTAGTGAGTATGTCTTGTTGTAGAGCAACCAACTTGCTTGGATCGTATGTAGCTATTCTCACTTTAAAGTGATCAGCTAATGGTGCCGCTGTTTCAAGTGTACGGTTATAGTGGGTGCTATACAGTGTAACGGTCTTTGGCGTGTTAATTAAAGAATGTAATTGCTGTGCTCTAATTTCTCCGCGTGCTGATAAATGTGGATCTTTATCTGTTAGCTTTTCACTATGACGAAACAAATATATTTGCTCTGGTTGTGCATTTATATAAGCACTGAAAAACACTATCAATACACTTAATAAAATTTTCATCGTATACCTTTAAAGTTTAGGAGTTAACTGCGCTTGTTTATAAGCTAATACACGATTAATAAAGTCTGTTGTAAGCTCGTTAATTAACCCTGTTTCAGCATTTAAAACTAAGCTGAAACCAATATTCATATGTGGGATCACAACTAAATCACTTCGATAACCTTGTACCCACCCACTATGATAGTAAATTGTTTCATTATCATAATTATATACACGCCACCCTAAACCATAATATGCTTCTTTTAGGTGTTTTTTCCATACTCTACGACGCAGCTCTTTTTTCGTTTGGGTATAAGGACGCGTTTGTCTGGCGAGTTCATCTTTGGATAACACACTTGGGTAATAACCTAGTTGTGCTTTTAACCAAATAGCCATATCACTGGCACTTGCATTAACACCTGCCGCAGGAATAACTTTATAGTAATTCTTTTTAAGCTTTGCTGTATGCCACTTTTTACGGCCACGCACATGAGGATGTGCATAGTTTCCATCAGCAACCATTGACTGATAACCAACGCTGGCATTTTTCATTTGTAGCGGAGAAAAAATAAATTCATTTAACCAGCGCGAGTAACTCATTTGAGTACTGCTTATAATCACCTCATCAATCAAGCTGAACATGACATTTTGATAGCCATAGCATTGCCCAGGTTGGCAAATTGGTTGCACGCTTAGCAGCTTCGCGACTATGTCTGGATAGTTCATCCGTGATTCTATTAAATTATCATAGGCGTTTGGCACTAAGCCGCTAGAGTGACTTAATAAGTGAAATACTTTTAAGTTATCTTTATAGCTAGTATTCGCAAATTCTGGAATAAACTTACTTACGGGGTCATCTAATGAAAACTTTTCTTGTCCGACTAGTTTTGCTGTCAACGCGCCTGCAAAAGTCTTTGATACAGAGGCTAATCTAAATCGAGTATATTCATTTACTCGCTGGCCATTTTTTAATTTAGTTACACCGAAACCTTTAACATAAGTATTATCTGGGCCATTGACTATCGATAACGCTCCGGCTGGTATACCTTTACTTTTTAATTTGTTCTGCAAATGTTTGTTATAGTCTTTAAGTAATGCTTGCCATTGTTCGTTGGCTGCGTTCACTCGGGGGTGAAAAAACACCATCGACAGCAGTAAAATAAAAGAATAAATTAATGGGACTGAGTACTTCATTTTTTATTATTTTAATCTATTTAGGAAGTTTCTTAGTTCATAATACCATGAACTTTTAACTAGACTCACGTACAATGCGCCGATTAATTGATTTTATAAGGGTTTTACAGTGCTAATTCGTTTTTTTTCAATCGTTTCTTTTATTTTAATTACAACGGGCTGCGTTACTTCACCAACCCCTGCCCCGCTTTTAGCAATGCCAGAAAAACCGCAACTAAAAAGTCAAACTTATCAGGTTAAATACGTAACAGAGCACGCATCCCCCAAAGTAAAATCAGTACAATTACCAGCCCATAAATTAAAACGCAATCAAAGCATTAAAATAGTTGCTGATAAAACAAGTGTTACAGATACACTAAAAAAACAAATTAGCGATGCGTTAGAGATGATTAATCTGCGTGTCACAGAGCAAAATAATAGCGACTATATACTCTCAATTCACCAATTAGATTTAAGCTTTCTTGATGATACTCAATATCAGGTGTCAACACCTAAAACCCCTTACCCTCTATTTAATGAAATTGCAGCCCAATTCCCTTCTCAGCAATGTGCAACAATAAATGCACAAGTGAGCATGCGATTAACACATAAAGCATCTGGTGATGTTGTATGGTTTGGTAAGTCATCGATTGACAGCGCAAGTTTTCATCGTGAGCCATTAATATACACTTTTAACGAAGAACAAATAATTAGCAATGAATTAGATATTGCAACATTCATACATGCACAAAATACAGAGCAAGCGCGAATTGCACGTGCAAAGCAAGACATTAGTGTGCCTAGCTATCAAACTATCTCAAAGCTAACCAGTTTAGTTAAAACTCAGGGGCCGTGTAATCGCACAGAAGTAAGCGCCTTAACGCCTATGATGCACTACTATTTAAGTAGTATTTTAATTGATAAAATTAAAGTTCAGTAAACCACTGTGATAAATGGACTATTTAACCTCTAATTATGGCTCTATTATTAAAATCAATAACGCAGTATAAATCTTTTAAACCAAACCCTTGGGCGTTTTTTGAGGTGATTTGAGTATATCCCCCTCGGCAACTACAAAAGCGCCGAGGAACGCCTACTTTAAAAATAAATACATTTATTGCACTCAAATACATTTTTTTACAGATTTAAATAACTATTTGACAATATAATACAGTTAATTACTGTTTATTTATTTGGATAACGGATGCGATTGGTACAAAATCCACTACAAAAGCTGATGATATTTGTGATCAGTGTGTGTTTATGGCACAGCCCGAGTTATGCAAGTAATCGTTATTATGCAGACAATACCCTAGAACCGACGGCAGGTTTTGCCTGGGACTGGAGCGCTGGCGCTGGTTATTATATCGAAGATTCCTACTTAGTTGGTATGGATTCATATAGTCACGGCGTGTTACTTGATATTAACCTAGCCCTATCTTACGAACGCTTTTATTTAGACATTGATCACAGTCAACTCAGTGGTGGTGTCATTATTGGTTATAGCCTGATAGATAAATTTGATTGGGGGCTGGATATTCTTGGCACCAATATACAAGCGGGCTTTAACGAAACAGGTCTAGATCTATACGCTGAGGGCACTATTAAAGAGCTCGATGGTATTAAAAGTCGTCGATATGATTTTGATACTGGCCTGCGCCTTACCCGACGATTTGAAAATTCACAGATTTCGTTTGAATACTTACATGATATTTCTAGCGCGCATAATGGCTGGGTCGTAAATACTTTTTTTAGCCATATTTTACCGTGGCAAAACTGGGAGTTTCGAACCGGCTTAGGCTTTAGCGCATATTCTGCTGATTTTACAAATTACTATTTTGGCATTACCCCAAGTGAAGCAACCCCAACTCGTCCCGTTTATCATACGGGCACATCAACAAGTATGATATTTGAATTCCACGCCGAATATCCGCTTAATCAGCATTGGGTATTTTTAGGTGGTTGGCTATCAACGTGGTTTTCCAATGAAATAGTTAATAGTCCAATTGTATCTCAGGGGTATCAGCATAAAGCGATGATGGGCGTGCGTTATGTATTCTAAAGCTTCAGTAATTTTATTATTGTTGCTGGGTATTAACCCGTTATATGCAAGCGACACAAAACCATTAGATAATAGCTTAGTAGCCCTACCCGATACCTGCGTAGCATTACGCGAAGGACGCAAATGCTACGCTGATGTTGAGCTAAACTGGCAACACAGTACACTCGGTAATTATTGCTTACGTGATGCAACATCTAAGCACATTATGCAATGCTGGTTAAGACAAAGTAATGGGAAGTTCAATTATGCATTTGACTCGATTGAAAGCATTTCATTTGAACTAATTAATAGTGATACAGGCAAAATCATCGCATCAGCACAAGTGCAGCTGCAGTGGGTTTATCAAAACCGCCAAAAGAAACGCCGCTGGCGCCTTTTTTAAAAAAGAGAACACTATGGACAATTACGGCACAATCTTACTTGTTGAAGATGATCAGTCACTCGCTCAGTGGGTCGCTGAATACTTAACTGAGCAAGGCTATACCACACAAATTTGTGTTCGCGGCGATCAGGTCGTCAGTCATGTTAAAGAGCTAAAACCTGATTTAATCTTACTCGATATTATGCTGCCAGGCCAAGATGGGATCAGTGTTTGTCGAGAGCTACGCCAGTTTTATCAATCCCCTATCATTATGCTCACTGCAAGAGATGATGAAATGGATGAAGTGATCGGGTTAGAAGTAGGCGCCAGTGACTATATAATGAAGCCAGTCAGACCTCGAGCACTATTGGCTCGTATCAAAGCAGCATTGCGACTAAGCAATGATAATAGTGAGAATAAGGTTGATGATTCGATTATCCAAGTTGGTTTATTAAAAATAGACACACAGTCACGAAATGTCTTCGTCGATAATGTTGAGCACCCTATCTCTAGTGCTGAATATTTACTACTGCAATACTTAGCCAGTAATGCAGGCCAAGTTGTATCTCGTGATGCTGTATTTAAAGCAACGAAAGGCCGAGAGTACGATGGGTTGGATCGCAGTGTTGATGTGCTTATCTCTGCGTTACGAAAAAAGTTTAATGATGATCCGCAGCACCCAGAAAAAATCAAAACCATTTGGGGACGTGGCTATTTACTCGTCGCCAGTGCATGGTGATGCGTCAGTTAATTTTATTATGTATTTAACAAGCCCATGAAAAAGTTTTATCTTTCTTTACTTGCCAGCGCCTTGTTATCTATTGTGATACTTGGTTGGCTAATAGATGCATTTAGCCAGCAAACTCACCACACTGAAGATGAGTTTGCTCTACAAAGTAAAATATTAATGGGGTTTAGCCAGCAGATTATAGCTCAACCTCTCGATAAACGTGTTCGCTTTACCCAAAATCTAGCAGAGCAATTTTCATTACCGCTAACCTATCGCGCTACACAGTCACTCGCACTCCCGGCCTCCTTACTTACCCAAATGCGTGCGCCTGGTGGGCTCATCCTTGAAGATCAACAAGGCTTTTATTTACTCTACACAAATACACAACTTTCACCATTTCATTTAAAGCTACGCCTAGAGAAGCTGCATCAACAAGAACAACATAATGACATGTTACTTACCTTACTTTTTTATGCTGGTTTATGTGTTTTTATGGGGTTTATTATTGCACCATTAGCAAATCGTTTAGGTGTTGTGAACGACGCAGCTAAAAAGTTTGCAGTAGGTGATTTAAGCGCACGTATTAAGGTATCCCACTTTACTTATATAAAAGATGTAGAGCGTACATTTAACCGTATGGCGAGCCAAATTGAAAAACTCCTTGATGAAAACAAATTAATGGCGTCTAGCTTATCTCATGATATACGCACTCCTATTGCCTGTTTGCGCTTCGGTTTAGATGCTGCGATTGATTGTCATGATGAAGATAAAATAAAACATTATTTAGCTCGCATGGAATCGGATTTAGATCAAATGGAATCCATGCTTAAAAGCTATTTAGCATTTGCAACCTTAGAGCAACAAGCAAATCAGCTTACCTATTCAAACACATTAATGAATGATTATTTAGCAACAATTATCAATCAATTAGCTCCTAAATTAGCCAATCAAACTATTGATTTAGAATTAGTCAGCGATAATGAAAATTTAACAGCGGATCTGCATTGGTTAGCGCGTGCCATTACTAACTTACTTAACAATGCCTGTGATTTTGCGCATAGCCGCATTGTGTTAACGGCAAAACGACAAGGGCACATAATCACATTTATTGTTGAAGATGATGGGCCGGGAATAGCCCAACAAAATTGGCATAAAGTCTTTAGCCCTTTTTTTCAAGAGCAAAATCACCGTAATAGAGCAGATCAAAGTTACGGCTTAGGGCTTGCGATTGTTGCTAAAGTCGCTGATTGGCACCACGGCACTATTAAACTTGGCAAAAGCGAACGACTCGGCGGTGCTTGCTTTACCTTGAAAATACATAACCACGAGTAAATGTAATTAAAATGTTACGCTTTACAGTCATCGTATCTCTGTTTATATACCTATACAACAAACACTTAATAGGTAAAACATAAAGGGACAAGCTCACTGATTGATGCAAAAAAGTCCAATGTTACGTTTTTAGCGTTTATTCACTAAAATAAGAGCTTTTTATTTTTTTGCATTTACAGTAGATTGTCAGCGCCGTCACAAAATAGAGAAGTAATAATAATTATGAGCGCAGTAAGAGGGGAGTTTAGCTCCCGTTTTGGATTTATAATGGCCGCCGCGGGTTCTGCTGTGGGGCTTGGAAATATTTGGGGCTTCCCCACACAAACCGCAAGTAATGGCGGTGCCGCATTTTTAGTTGCCTACCTTGTGCTGGCTTTTTGTTTAGCCTACCCTGCACTAATGGCTGAATTAACAATTGGCCGTCATGGTCAAGCAAATGCCGTAACTTCTTTACGTAAAATATCGAATGATGGCTGGCAAAAACACTTCGCTTTTGTGGTCGGTTTTGGTGGCATAATTTGCGCTGGTTTAATTTTAAGTTTTTATGCCATTGTGGCCGGCTGGATGATCAGTGCGACACTAGAACCGGTGGCTACACTCGCTGGAAGTCAAACAGCTTCAACATGGCTAAGTGAGCAATCACTTTCTCGTGATTTACTGTTTACTGCAGGTTTTATAATCTTAACTGTAGCAATTATTAGTAAAGGTGTAGAAAACGGCATAGAAAAGTGGTCAAAACGCTTAATGCCTGCATTACTTTCCATTTTATTTGCTTTAATTATTTATGTAATGATGCAAGATGGCGCCATGACAGGTCTTAAAGCCTACTTGGTCCCTGATTTCAGTTCTATATTAAACCCTGAGTTACTCGTAAGTGCATTAGGGCAAGCCTTTTTCTCATTATCACTCGGTACAAGTGTAATGATAATTTACGGCTCTTATATCAGTAAAAAAGAAAACTTAGTTTCTTTGGGTGCATACGTAACACTTATTGATGTATTTATTGCTTTTGTTGCGGGCTTATTAATTATCCCTGCGATGTATGTAGCTCAAGCGCAAGGTGTTGAAATATTCTCTGCGACAGGCGAGCTATTATCAGAAGACACCTTAGTATTCCAGGTTTTACCTGCCTTATTTGATGGCATGGGCACTATTGGTTTATTCGTCGGCTTTGCATTTTTTGCTTTGATGAGCATTGCTGCCCTAACATCTTCTATCTCAATGTTAGAAGCACCGGTTTCATATGCCGTTGAACGCTTTTCATTAAACCGCCTTAGTGCTACCTGGCTAATTGGCGCCATTATTGCGGTGGTCAGTTTTACTATTATTTTAAACTTTGGCACTTTATTCGGCTTTGTTATCGCATTGACAACTAAATTTGGCCAACCATTGCTAGGTTTAATGTGCTGCTTATTTGTTGGTTGGATTTGGTATCGCAACTCTTTACTAACTGAAATTCAACAAGGCTGCCCAGAAGTTGCTAATGGTATATTTTGGAAAATTTGGCCATGGTATATTAAATTCATTTGCCCAATAGCAATTGGTTTAGTGTTTGTAAGTTCGTTATTAGGTTAATTCAACGTAATAAAAACCGCTCATCAAACTGAGCGGTTTTTTAAAATCATATCTTGGTGTTCAATCCCATCTTCTAAATACACTCCACCCGTTTTTTCAAAGCCAAATTCACTATAAAAGTCGAGTAAGTATGTCTGCGCGCCTATATAAATATCCCGCGAAGGCCAGTGCTTTAAACAACAGTGAATCGCCTCTTTGACTAATATAGCAGCCAGCCCTTTACCTCGCTGAGACTTTTCAATTAACACACGACCAATAGCACTGTATTGCTCATTTTTGGCATAACAACGCGCATATGCGTACAAGCATGGCTCTTCACTCCAAAAAAGGTGTTGTGTATCAGGTTGAGTGTCTACGTCATCTAATTCTGGATACGGGCACTGCTGCTCAACAACAAAAACATCAACTCGGCCGCGCATTATATTAAATAATTCAGTACTACTTAGCTGTGAAAATAACTTACTTACTAATTGCATCAAAGTGCTCTTATAAAAAAAGCCCAGACGATGCTGGGCTATTCATTAAAATTACTAGGGCGTGTTGATCTTTGTGGATTGAAATTTGTCCAATCTAGGGGCGATTTAATCGCGGCGCGAGGTTTGTAACCTAGTAAGCTAAGTAGAAACCGAGCGACAAAGAGTTAATCGCCCCTAGGAAGAACCCTTTGAGCAGCGCATGTTTGGCATTTATACTGCGTTATCGCCTATTTATAGGGAGCAACCACACACCATAGGCGCTGCCTTGTCTAAATACCAAATAGGCTGCTGCAAAATCAATCACGAAAGGTCAACACGCCCTAACCTACCTTTATGTAAGCAGGCGCTCTAACTGATCACATAATTGTGATAAATTCACGTGGTCATGTTCGATTGTTAAATCTACGTAGCCATCACCTCTAAACGCCCTATCTAATTCGATTAATACATGCGTTTTATGAGCTTCAGGCACAAATGATAATTCAATTTCTTTAAGGCCAAATAAACTGCGGCTATTGGGTCTATATTCAAGTTCTTGATAGCACCCTGATACTGAAGCAAATGTACTTGCGCGTAAAAAGCCTTTTTCCACGTCAGCTTTAACTAAACTAAAGCCCAATTTATCCATCGCTTGCATAAACGTATTTACTGCATCATTTGGGTATATATGCAGATGATCCTTATCTGTTGGATCAAGCGCTAAATCAATATCAAGCCCGGTCTCTAACCACACATGTGATTGATTAGAACCCGCATTAATTTCGGTGATGGGGGTTTCAGAGTGTAAGCGAGCTTCAAAAGGTATCTGTTTTTGCTCGCCCGGCTCCAATGTGCCTATATCGGTTATACGCCACTTATCTATTATATGATTCGTAAAATAAGCACCGTCTTCACCTTCTACTTTTACCTTGGTGACTAATGCTAAATCTAAACCGGCAATTTCTTGGCTCACGTCACCTGCTGTAATAACAATTTGAGCATTAAATATTTGCCCTGGTTGCAGGTGTTCTGTTTCAAGAACAGTATCAACTTTTGCAGCACCAATACCTATTGATGCAAGAATCTTTTTAAACATCTATTTCTCCTTAAGCCGCCTACTTCTACAAAGTGCCACTTAAATTCCTTTGTTACTGCATCTTAACCACATTTAAAAGCTGCTGTCAGCGAAAATGTTGCTATTTATGCCGTTTTTACACGAAAAAACAATCATTGCATGATTTTTAAACATAAATAATACACTACTCGATCAACTAACATACGAAATATGGCTTTATTATTTTCAAATATAGTGATCTTTCGCTACACTGACCCTCTACATGAAGTGATGTTAAGAATTATGGAAATAATATTTTTTGCCACAGCGTTTGTTTGTGGGTTTGTCGTTTATCAACTAAAACTCCCACCGTTAATCGGCTTTTTAATTGCAGGGTTTGCGCTAAACTTATGCGGTTTTCAAAGCACTGAACTACTAAACTCAGTAGCCGACCTTGGTGTTACTTTATTGCTTTTTAGCATTGGTTTGAAATTACGTGTTGCTAATTTACTCAAACCTCAAGTATGGGCTCCAGCTTCAATACATATAATATTGAGCAGTGCTCTATTTTGTGGATTAATGTTGTTCCTTGGTTATTTAGCATTACCAATGTTTGATGAGTTAAGCTGGCAAAGTGCTTTACTCGTCGGTTTTGCTTTTAGTTTTTCAAGTACTGTATTTGCAGTGAAAGTGCTTGAGGAGCGAGGTGAAATGGCTAGTTTGCATGGTAAAATAGCTATTGGTATTTTAGTTATGCAAGATATTTTTGCCGTAATATTTCTCGCTATAAGTACAGGGAAAACACCAAATGGCTGGGCACTTGCTTTATTTGTTGCTCTTCCACTACTTCGCCCTGTTATGTTTTGGATTTTAAATCGCTCTAAACATGGTGAGCTCTTACCTCTTTTTGGTTTCTTTTTTGCTTTAGTCTTAGGGTATAACGCATTTGAATTTGCAGGGCTTAAAGGTGATTTAGGTGCATTAATTGTAGGCATGATGTTCGCGCCTCACAAAAAAGCAGGTGAACTAGCTAAGTCACTACTTAATTTGAAAGAAATACTGTTAGTCGGCTTTTTCTTAACGATTGGTTTAGGTGCTGAGTTGACCGTTAATTCATTATTGATAGCACTTGTTATCATTATGGTACTTCCGATCAAAGTATTTTTATATTATGTACTGACTAACGCATTTAAATTGCGAGCACGTACTTCGCTTTTAAGCGCATTTACGTTAACCAACTACAGTGAATTTGGTTTAATTGTATGTATGGTTGCTGCAACAAGCGGTTTAATAACCAATGAATGGCTGGCTGTTATGGCTATTGCGGTATCTATAACATTTATTATCGCCTCTCCTTTGAATAAACGCTCTAATGAAATTTACGTAAAAATAGAGCAGTGGCTATTGCGTTTTGAAAGTGACACTCGATTAGCTGAAGAGCTGCCTGTTAACCTAAATAATACAAGAATAGTTATATTTGGTATGGGTCGAATTGGCACAGGTGCTTATGAGACAATCAATTTAACACACCCTGGTGTTGTAGCTGGCGTTGACATAAAACCAGAGGTTGTTGATAAACATGTTCGTCGTGATCGAAAGGCATTACTTGCAGACGCTACAGATCCAGACTTTTGGCAACGTGTAAATCACTCTAATGTTGAAATGATTATGCTAGCAATGCCTAAACATATGCAAAACATATTTGCATTAGAACAGTTACGTGCCTCAGGCTATCAAGGTCAGGTTACTGCGATTGCAAATTACCCTGATCAACAAAAAGAGCTGGAAGATATGGGTGTTGATTCAACTTATAACTTCTATTTAGAAGCCGGTAGCGGTTTTGCTGAACATGTGAAACAAAAATTATTTTCTTAATATAAATTAGGTTCTTAGTACCACTTTAGGTACTGAGAACTATTTTTATTTATATATCATTAACTTACTTCTAGATGGCCAAAGTCTCAATAAAAACCTCATCAAATATCGGTCAAGTTTATTTACAAAGCTTTACATGCAGATTGGCATTTACTCATCAAAACAGAGTAAACTGCATTCGTTGACTAATTCGTAAGTATCTATTTTTAACATAAAAAGCTTTTTTATGTGTTTGCATACGTATTCAATTTGCTTTTTTTATTTCGTTATTAATAAGGTTTCTAGATGAAAAATAAGTTTCCCTCACAATTTCAAGCCGTAGCTGATGATGTCAAAAGTCCACGTTTAATGGAACTTCAAAATCGTCTAGATGAACTACAGAGAAATGGAATGACAGCGGTGACAATTCGCACCATACTCTTCCAAAAGATGCTAGATGCCTATCAAGTACCAAGTGATCATTTTTTGCGTGACAGTGAGACACCTAATCGCATAGATGATCCATCATTGTTAAGTAGCCTTAAAAAGCTTGGATTTTCTAAAAAGCCACAACACCAAATTCATTAAAAACCCTGAGGGCCTACTCCCTCATTAAATAGGCTATTTCTTGCCCGTCATGGCCTATTTTCCTCCTCTTTTTTGTAATACACTTTAGTTAAAACGACTCAATAAAAGTTAACCATGGATTCTGAGCAGCTTAAAATAGCGATCAACACAAAAATGCCCTTCGGAAAATATGCAGGCAGACCACTACTACTTTTACCTGAACCTTATTTAGTCTGGTTTAAACAACAAGGCTTTCCTGATGGAACCCTCGGGGCTCAACTTGCAATGATGTATGAAGTGAAGCTAAATGGTTTAGAGCAGCTCCTTATGCCTCTATTAATAAAAAACAAAAACGACCCCTTATAGAGAAATAAATTATTGAATATTGAACTTAACGTTTCATTGCAGGTCTATTACTTTGCTATTTGTTGATTTTTGGTTTTAAAGATAAAGCACCGCCTAAGGTGCTTTTTTTTGTGCAAAATTAGTTAGGATTACATAACCGACGTTGAGGATAATAACTCTCTTTGTAACGGCTCTTGAGGCGAAAACTAAGCTATTACTCCTGAAAAACTCAGGCTGAGGAGTTAAATGAATTTATATATTCTTAAATCAGCCGATTAGTAAATCTCTAACTTAAATCAGTGATGTTCAATTTGTTGCACGTCTAGGTAGGTAAATCGTCAATTTAGCACCGCCTAATGAGGAGTGTGATATTTCATACCTCCCTTGATGCCATGAAACTATCTTAGCGACAATAGCGAGACCCAATCCAAATCCCCCTGTTTTTTTATCGCGACTTTTATCTAATCGTGTAAATGGTTTAAATACCGTTTCCCACTGCGCTTGCTCAATTCCAGCACCATCGTCTTCAACGCTTAAAATAACGAATTCAGTCTCTTCAACTAAGCGAACCAGTACTTGAGACTGTCCGTGTTTTAAAGCATTACCTATTAAGTTTTGGACAGTGCGTGCAATAAAATGACTATCACAACCATAAGTACATGTCGTTGGTAGCTGTACGTCAACTTTAATATTTGTGGCAAAATCAAGTTTGGTAACAACACTATTTATTAGCTGGACTAGGTCGCATTGTTGAACGCTTATATTTGGCTGTTGAGTATCTAGACGCGCATAATCGAGCATTTCTTTCACTAATGACTCTAACTCTAAGATATCGAGCTGCATTGTATCAATGTAATCAAATGCTTTTTCATCAGTCACTTTATCTTCGAGCATTGCTAAGGCAAATTTCAAACGTGCTAATGGCGTTCTAAACTCATGAGATACTGAGGAAGTAAGTTCTTGTTGAGCCGCCAACAGGTGTTGAATGCGTTGTTGCATAGCACGTAAAGTATCTGTAATTGGCAAAAAAAATGATTTGGACGTTGCATTCAATTCAAAATCTTGTGACCCGCCGACCGCTTCACATGCCATCCGTAATTTAGCAAAGTCTCGCCATAATAAAAAACTCCATAGCCCAACGGGGATCCCTACAACGCACAATAATAATAGGTAAGGCCATACTGATGGAAAAGCAGGTGCGGATACACTAATAGGCCCAACTTGCAGTAACTGCTCATTTTCGAGCTCTATGTACCACACTGCGCGCTGCTCTTCATCGAATAAATAAATATGGTGGTGCTGCGCAAGCTCAATAGCTTGCGGTTTGGGAAGCATTAAATCTTTTTTATCGACGATGTGGGTATTAAAACGTGACGCTAAATTGGTAATGCCTTCTGTAGTCTGAGTTAATAACCAAAGTGACTCGCCAAACTCTTTATCAAGAGACACTTGTTGCTGTGTTTCTTCATAAGGCCATAACTGCTCTATCACCCCACTCACTAAAAATAAGGAAACTATTATATACGCATATAAACTTACAAATAGCTTCCCCATTAACGGTTACATCCCCCACGCATCTGAAACGAATAGGTAGCCTTGTCCCCATACGGTTTTAATACGGTATGGTTTATCACTGTTATCGCCTAATTTTTTACGGATGCGTGACACTCTTACGTCAACTGTACGATCTAATCCGTCATACTGACGACCAATCATATGCTGATGTACATGTTCACGACTAAGCACTTCTCCAGCATTAGAGGCTAATAGCCAAAGTAGCTCAAATTCATGTGAAGTGAGTGTGATTTCATTATTCTTTAAACGTACAATACGACTGGTTTTATCTATGCTTAAATCACCAAATTGTAGCTCTTCAGGGGCTTTAACTACGGCCTGGCCACGGCGCAATAACGCATTTATACGCGCAAGTAATACTCTAGGCTCTGCAGGTTTGATTACATAGTCATCCGCACCGAGCTCTAAACCTAATACTTGATCGAAATCTTCACCCTTTGCGGTCAACATCAAAATCGGTAAACTAAATTTATCACGTACTTGACGGCAAACACTAAAGCCATCTTTACCTGGCAGCATCACATCCAAAATAATTAAGTCTATCGGGTTATTCTCAAGAAAACTAAATACTTCATCGCCACGATCGAGTACCGCAACTTCAAGGCCATTATTTTCCAGATAATCTCGTGTTAATTGTTGTAAACCTAAGTCATCTTCAACAAGTAAAATCTTTGCCATTTGCAGCTCCAGAATTAAAAAAAACTCCACGGGGAACGTAATCTACGTCGAGTGGTTTTAGCACGAGTGCTCTGTACTTCGATACGTGCTGTAGCTAATAGTTCATCCGTATGAGGGTCGATCAAAGAGTATATAGTTGCTACCTGAACACGGGCTTTATGATCTAATTTAGCTATTTTAACTTGTTGCCAACATTGCAATTTACTACTTTCTTGATATAAACATACATCCATTTTCTTTGGCATATTTAGCGTTAGCTTAAGCTCAAGATCGCAATATTCTTGTTGTTCGGAAACCACACAGACTTTTGGTGACAATGTTAAAATGTCTTGTTTTGCAAAAGCTAACTCAGACCATAATGCAAAAATCACGATGTACAAAGAAAACGAAAAATACTTCATATTAAAAAATATGATTAAATCCTATAAAGGCGGTAATGGAATATTTTTTTTCAAACAATGGACTCTCATTTAGAGCCGAATAATCATAATACGCAACATGAAAGCGCAATGAATTATTATTGCCTAAAGGCCAACGGCCATCAATTTTAGCATAAGGTTGCCAACTACGACCTACCTCTATCGCAGCTGAGTTATGCTCTTGTTCACTTACACCATAAAAGTACGTATTTAAGCTTGCTGATTTATACCAAACGCCTAAACTCGGCTTTAGTTTTAAACGGCCGATAGTCTCATGCATTTGCCACTGAACTGCGGCTCTATTTCCATCATAAACCCCCGTGATATCAGTTAATACCTGTAGTGAAAAAACATGCTTATCTTTAACATAGTGATAACTCAAGCCTGCATCTAACGCCCACTTGCGTTTATCAAGATCTGTAATTTTCACTCGTGGTTGCTGATTTTCTAATTGGTTTTGTTCAAATACAACTGAGTTTTTTGAGGCTAATGCAAAGACATTGGTAGGGTGCCATTTCACAAAAAAACGTGTTTCGGGGTTAAGCTCTGTTATTAAATTAAAAATATGCCGAGAGCTTTCCTCAAGGGTGTAACCTAATCTGCCATTATCGAAAAAGAATTTCTCACCGTAAAAGGCAACTTCTGGGATTAATACTACAGGTAAATTATCACCGCCGTGCAATGGATTAGTGATAACCCCTAACCCTGTGTTAAGGCTAATATGCCATTGCTGCGTTGCAATATTTTTATCATACCCGCTCTGCTGTTCAGTCGCTGATGCTACTGAAAGTTGGCAATAGATACATATTAACGCAAAAGTTTTAACTATCAGCTTCATGTCAGTTTATAAGCCAAAAAATGCTTTATTCTGGCCATAATAGCAAGGTATTAAAAACTAATCCCTAGCTGATTACAATCATTCACACTTTTGATACATATGGACTTATTCTGGGTAGAAACAAGCGAGCTAATTCACATTTTCAAGAGTTTGAGCAATCTCCCACAGTGCATTTAATGCAGCATCTGATAACCCTTTTCGTAATACAGCTAAACCAATCTCAAACCCTGCTGGCGCTTCGTTTTGATCACTGATCACCTGTACACGGTCTTTTAATGGGCTGTTATCCAATACAATTTTTGGCACCATCGCAATACCAAGTCCTAAACTAACCATTGATACCATAGCCTCATGCCCCGCGACCTGAGCATAAATCTTTGCATTAATACCATGTTTACGCCACCATTGCTCAAGCCTTTGGCGAGTAAAACCCTGCTCAGGAACAATAAATTCTAATTCAGACCACGCTATTTTATCGCTAGACAAAGCCAACTTTTGGGTAATCAAAGATGGAATGCGCGGGGCAATAAAAACCAAAGATGAGTAACCTATACTTGCAAACGCTATTTGCGGTGGCAATTTATCGGGTTTAGCAGCAATAGCCATCGCCTCTTGTCCATCTAACACTCGGTTAATAGCAACGGCAGGATCGCCCGTGTTTAACTTTATTTCAATATGTTGATGCTGTAACCGTAACTGCTCTAATATTTGGTGTAAAAAGCTATACGACGCAGTTACTGAGCAATAGATGCTGACTTTACCGTAGATGGTCTGCTCTGGATTTCGTACATTCGTTCGAAAGCGTTGCCAGTTTGCTAAGGTCGCATTTGCGTAATCAATAAATGACTCCCCTTCACGTGTTAATTTAACACTGCGATTATCACGTATAAATAGCTCAACCCCAACTTCATCCTCTAACTGTTTAATATTACGACTTAATGTAGGCGCACTGATATGGCATAACTCACTAGCGCGTGCAAAGTGCAAGGTTTTAGCAAGCGCTAAAAAGTAATGTAACCGTTTATGATCCATATTCTCTCCATGTAAGTGATGTACACATTTCACGTTTCACTTTTTGAAATACTTTAATTCAAATATATCATTTTACGCAAGGTGAATGTTTCATTATGGTGGTTTTAAGCACGGCAATAAACGCCTGCATCTAACAAATATGAATATAGGATACTAACAATGGCGAATTATTTTAATACTCTTCCTTTACGTGAGCAGCTAGCTCAGCTTGCACAATGCGAATTTATGGATCCAGCTGAATTTGTCGACGGTGTTAATGCACTTAAAGGTAAAAAGCTAGTAATTGTTGGTTGTGGTGCTCAAGGCTTAAACCAAGGCCTTAACTTACGTGATTCTGGATTAGATGTATCATACACATTACGTGATTCAGCAATTAGCGAACGTCGCCAATCATTTTTAAACGCATCTGAAAACGGCTTTACTGTTGGCACTTACGAAGAGCTAATCCCAACCGCTGACGTTGTTTTAAACTTAACACCAGATAAGCAGCATACAGCTGTAGTTAGCGCTATCATGCCAATGATGAAACAAGGCTCAACCCTTGCTTACTCACATGGTTTCAATATTGTTGAAGAAGGCATGCAAGTACGTGACGACATTACCGTTATTATGGTTGCACCTAAATGCCCTGGTTCTGAAGTACGTGAAGAGTATAAACGTGGTTTTGGTGTCCCAACATTGATTGCTGTACACCCTGAAAATGACCCTCAAGGTCATGGTTTAGCACAAGCTAAAGCTTATGCTGCGGGTACTGGTGGCCATCGTGCAGGCGTTTTAAAATCATCATTTATCGCTGAAGTAAAATCAGACTTAATGGGTGAGCAAACGATCCTATGCGGCATGCTACAAACGGGTTCAATCTTATGTTTTAATAAAATGATTGAAAACGATATTGAGCCGGGTTACGCATCTAAACTTATCCAATACGGCTGGGAAGTCGTAACCGAGGCACTCAAATACGGCGGCGTTACTAACATGCTTGACCGTCTATCAAACCCAGCAAAAGTAAAAGCGTTTGAATTGAGTGAAGAGCTAAAAGTCATTATGCGCCCGCTTTATAATAAACACCAAGACGATATCATCGACGGTACTTTTTCACGCGTGATGATGGAAGATTGGGCTAATGATGACGCTAATCTACTAAAATGGCGCGCAGAAACCGCCGAAACTAATTTTGAAAAAACCCCTGCCGGTGATGTTGAAATCACTGAGCAAGAGTTTTTCGATAACGGTATCTTAATGGTTGCGATGGTTAAAGCGGGTGTTGAACTTGCATTTGAAACCATGACTGCAGCGGGCATCATTGCAGAATCAGCGTACTATGAGTCATTACATGAGACGCCATTAATCGCAAATACTATTGCACGTAAAAAGTTATTTGAAATGAATCGCACTATTTCTGATACAGCTGAATACGGTTGTTATTTATATAACCATGCGTGTTTGCCACTACTTCAAAACTTTATGAAAAATATCAACACTGATGTTATTGGTAAAGGTTTAGGTGAGCAAAGTAACCATGTTGATAACCAAACACTGATTGAAATAAATAAAACATTGCGTGAGCACCCTGTTGAGATTGTTGGCACACGATTACGTGGCTACATGTCAGCAATGAAAAAAATTGTTTAACCCTGGACAATAAACGTTTCGCTTGTTAGAAACCAAGCCCACATACTTATGTTTGTGGGCTTTTTCCTTTATAAAAAACACTTCCCCACCACTACTTATTTCATTTAAAGCAACTATTAGCCATGATCAAAGGGTGTGCTAGAATAAAGCCTTATATTAGTTGTAAATTAAGACTCATTGATGACACTAAACCATTTATCAATTACCAAAAAAATTACCTTGCTCGGTATTTCTATTACTTTCGTTGTTGCGGCATTTATTGGTGCAACGTCGATATACAGTGCGAAAAATATAATAGAACACCGAATGATCGAATCTGAATTACCAAGTAAATTACAAGCCATTAATAATTATATCTCTCATGATATTAATGAATTAATTAGTGCCGCAGAGCAGCTTTCAAGTAATGAATTTATACTTGATTGGTCACAATCTACAGATACGAATGATCGCCTGTTACTCAAAGAATTAAACCGTTTAGTGAAACAATACGATTTAGCCACCGCGTCTTGGGCAAACAGAGAAACAGCGCAATACTGGAATCAAGATGGTTTTTTAAGAGAGTTAACACAGCAACAAGATGGTTGGTTTTTTGCTTTTAAACAGTCTAAGCAGCCCTACTCTATTAGTATTTTCCAAGAATCATCAAATGATGTGAAAATGTTTGTTAATCATCAACAAGTCAATGGCACTGGTTTGGCTGGCTTAGCTAAAAGCATTGATGATATGCAAACTCTACTGCAAAAATTTAAAATTGAAAAATCTGGCTTTGTTTTTGTAGCTGATAAAAGTGGCCTTATTCAATTACATAAAGATGCAAGTAAAGTCGCGAAAGAAACACTCGATAAACTTTATCAAGGTAATATTTCTACACAACTATTGAACAATCTGCCATTCTCAATTCAAGAAATTAGCTTTCAAGGTGAAAATATACTCCTTGCAGCAAGCCCAATCAAAAACACTGAACTATATGTTATTGCCCAAGTCCCCAAGAACGAAGTGTTTGCCAGTATTGATAAGCTTAAGTGGCAAATAATTACATTTTCGGTCATTATTGGATTACTAGCGAGCATATTTAGTTACCTCCTTGCTCGTTCACTCTCTTCCCCACTTTCAAACATGGCAGAGCTATTTACTCGCTTAGGCTCTGGAGACGCTAATCTTGCTTATCGCTTACCTGAATCGTCGCAGCCAGAATTAACTGATTTAACCAATGGCTTTAATCTTTTTATTACTAAAATAGAAACTGCAATAGCCAACGTTGCCAGTGAAAGTCACGATATACGCCAAAGCTCACAACATGTTTTCGATCAAGCGCAACGTAACTCGCTGGCATTAGATAATCAAAAAGATCAGACTATCTCAGTTGCAGCAGCAATTAACCAAATGGGCGCGACAGTTCAAGAAATTGCAAGTAGCGCAGCAATGGCCGCTAAATTGACCGAAGATAGTAAAGCAAATACACAGCAAAGCCACCAGCAAGTTGCGCAAAGCCAAGTAATGATATCGGCTTTAGCTAATGATATTGACCTCATTATTACTCAAGTTAATGTGTTATCACAAAAAACCGTTGCAATCGCCAGTATTGTTGACTCAATTCGAGGGATTTCTGAACAGACAAACTTACTGGCTCTTAATGCCGCGATTGAATCAGCACGAGCAGGCGAACACGGCAGAGGTTTTGCTGTTGTCGCCGATGAAGTCAGAGCATTAGCAAATCGTACATCACAATCAACAACCGAAATACAAGGTATGATTGAGGAATTGACACAAACTTCAACAAGTGTTGTTAACAATATTGCTCAGTCTAAACATAAAGCACAAGATAGCGTTGAAGCCATGCAAAGCTCGGTATTGTTACTCACCGCAATCACTAATACAGCCAATGAAATAAACGATATGGCAACACTCATCGCCACTGCGACTGAAGAGCAAAGTAATGTGGTTGCTGATGTCGGACGTAATATCGAACAAATCAGTGAGATCAGCGATAAAGCAATGCATGAACAAATAACCACTGAACAGGCAATCAAAGATCTGGCAAATAGCGCGCAAATTTTGGATAGACTTGTCGCCACGTTCGAAAAACACTGACATAGTTTATAATTTATCCATAGCCCCAACTACAAAATAGACTAAACTTAATTAAGTTGTTTATTAGTTGGGGTGTAGTATGACTATTTCTAATCACTTATATTTTGCAGCCACTTTCTTCGCTACTTTACTATTAACTGCCTGTCAAAGTATTCCTAACGATGCCCCCTCTCCTCCAAATGAAATATTTAAAAACCAAACATTTACTCTGTCTGATGTAGAAACACCCGATGAGATATTTAGACTCAGTGATGACATGATGCAGCAGCTAGATATACAGTTTCCACCACACAAAAGAAATTTACAATCAACACGTAAGCTCTTGACGTTTTTATTAGATAACGGCGATGATTCACTTTCATACCAATCAGGCGCAACCCTTATTGCAGAACACACTTTTCGCGACTTAAATGCAAATTGCTTATCGCTATCGATTTTAGCTTTTAGTATGGCTGAGTATTTAGGCATGTATGGGCAGTTTCAGCAAGTTCACATCCCTGAGTACTGGTCATTAAATAAAGGTTACAACTTACTCACTGGGCACATTAATCTTGCGGTTTCACAACCTCGCAATAAAGAAGCCAGTATTCACTACGTTTACAATTTAGCGAACTCATTAATTATTGATTTTGATCCAAACTCTCGCGGTGAAAAGTTTAAAACAACCCCTATTACTAAAGCTCGAATTACTGCGATGTTTTATAACAATAAAGGTGCAGCAGCAATGCTAAATCAGCGTTATGATATTGCCTATAGCTACTATATTGCGGCTATAAAAGCAGATACCCAACATTCTGGCTCGTGGGGGAATTTAGCCGTGCTCTTTAGACTCAATAAACAATATGATAATGCCGAGATTGCCTATAATTATGCCTTCTCCCTAGATAGTAATAATAATACTGCCCTAGGTAATTTAGCACTGTTATACCAAATCACAGGTCGCCAAGCTGAGGCGCAAACGATCTTGTCACGTCTTAATACAAAGCGCCAAAGTAATCCTTATTATCATGTGTCTTTAGGTAATACTGCATATCATATTAAAAATTATCAAGATGCTATCAAGCACTTTCTATCCGCTAAGCGTTTAGATAACAAAATTCATGACAGCTATTTTGGCCTTGCCCGTACTTATTACCAACTAGGTGATTTTAAGCAAGCTTATAAACAACTAGGCCTTGCTAGAAAATATGCAGATTTTGATCATGATAAACAACGCTATCAAGGTAAACTTCGTGCTCTAAACAACATGACTGCGAAGGTGAATAATCATTAAAGCTCATATATTTATATTACTGACGGTCTTGCTATTCCCTTGCGATGTAAATAGCGCATCATCTCAACTGTTACTTGATGATTTAAGGCACTTAAGCTCTGCGGTATTTAGTGGTCGAAAAACAAACACCTCAGACGCTGAGTTAAGTGCGCTTTATCTCAAAGATAGATTTGAGTTATTAGGATATTCAAGTGAGTTGCAAACGTTTAGTTACCAAAGTAGTTTTTTTTCGCGCAGTACGGGCAATAATGTTATCGCTACTCTTACCTCTCAAAATAGCACGTCTCTCACGGTTGTCATTACTGCCCATTATGATCATCTTGGAAAAAAAGGAACACAGTTTTACCCCGGCGCAAATGATAATGCCAGTGGTGTGAGTGCACTTTTGTATTTAGCTAAACGGCTAAAAATAAACACGCCAACGTTTAACATTATATTTGTTGCTACTGACGCCGAAGAGAACGGTTTACACGGCAGTAAGTATTTTGTAAGCCAACTTCCGACTGACACTGTACTTTTTAATATAAATTTGGATATGCTTGCTGTGAGTGCCCGTAGTAAAACCTTATATGCATTTACTCTGCCTAAACTTAAAAAAACGATTGAGTCGCAACTAGCGACTATTTCATCGAATGACCTCAGAGTACGTGTAAGTAGTAGCTCAAAGCACATGAACCGCCTGCTTAGAGTCGATAAAATAGATTGGCGAAAAGCCAGCGATCATTACTCCTTCGCAAAAGCCGGTATACCCTATATTTACTTTGGTATGGGGGACGATCCTCATCATCACAAAAAGACTGATACGTTTGCAAATATTGATCAGGATTTGTATGTAAAAAGCGTAATATATATTGAACGGTTCATTCGCCAGTTCGATTTCTCGCAGCTGTAGGCAAATGGCCAACTTGCATAAAACGCTGTTTTTGCTGTTTAGATAACTTTTTGACTTTAATTTCTAATTTAGTTGCGGCACTGCGATCCCCGATCTCTTGCTGATAAATAAGTGTAAGCGGCCCTTTTCCTCTTAGGTTTTTAGCGCCTTTTCCCGCTTGATGGCTTGCAAAGCGCTTACTTACATCTGTAGATATGCCCGTATACCAATGCCCAAAACGTGTTTGCACGATATAAAGGGACCAAATAGAGCTATTCGCTATAGTATTATCTTTAAGAATAGTTAAACTTTTATCGGACTCTGTGGTCAAAATTGCGCTCCAAGCATAGATACTAAGAATTAAGTAACAAACAATTACTCAAAAGGGTTTTACCTTAGGTGACTAATCGGTATCATGCAGTCTATAAAAAATAAGGATCCAAACAAACAATGCAGTCGTTAAAAACTTTTTCTCTTTGGTTTATCGTTGCCCTTACACTAAGCGCAACAGCAGGTTGTTCAAGTTGGGTTTATCGTATCAATATCCCTCAAGGTAACTTTTTAGAGCAAACTGATGTTGATAAACTTCGAATAAACATGACTCGTGAGCAAGTTGTATATGTTTTAGGCCAACCTGTTGCAAAAGATGCCTTTGATAAAAATACATGGCATTACTCTTACACCTTTAACCTAGGTCGTGACAGTGAACAACGAAAACTACTTACTGTTAAATTTAATAATGAAAAGCTAACATCGATAAGTGGAGATTATGAGCAACCTGAAGAGTTTAATACACCACTTGAGCAATAATACTTAATTGCTACTCGCAAATTTAAAAAAGGTTAGCACACGCTAACCTTTTTAGTTTCGCACTACTGTGTTCTATCTAGCGGGCGTCCCCCCGTCACTTTATTAGCCCGACCTTCATCTTTGGCTTTTTCAGCCCGTTTACGTCTTGCGTCTTTTGGATCTGCAATTAGCGGTCGATAAATTTCAACCCTATCGCCATCCTCTAGTACTTGCGTTAATTTGCAGGTACGATTCCAGACACCTAGAGTGAGTGCTGTAGCATCTATTTCAGGGCATTTTGCAATAATTCCTGACTTTATGACTGCTTGCTCAGCGGTTGTTCCTACTGGCACTTCAACTTGTAAACTTATTGCGCTGGTCGGTAGCGCAAAAACAACATCAACTGTAATCATAATCTTGGTCCATATACCTGTTTAGCACGCTGAGTAAATGCATTGACCATATTTTTCGCCACATCATTAAATACCCGGCCGAATGCAAGTTCAATTAGCTTACTCGCAAATTCAAACTCCAACTGAAGCTGAACCTTACATGCGGTATCATCTAATACCTGAAAGTGCCAACGCCCCTGCAAAGCTTTAAATGGCCCATCGACTAAACGTAAAGTCACTGTATTTTCATCTGTAAACGTGTTTTCAGTGGTAAACCATTTTTTTATACCTGCTTTAGATATCTCTAAACTTGCAGTCATTGTATTGTCTTGTTGTGCAATAATTTTTGCATCAGAGCAATGCGGTAAAAACTCAGGATAGGCATCCACATCATTGACTAAATCAAACATCTCTTTGCTGCTATACATTACTAGCGCACTTTTTTCTATTTGTGGCATACTCACTCCCAACTGTGTGGGCGAATTTTAGCAAGTTTTGCGTTTTTCCCCAAACTTTCCCGATGCTTTATTTATCATCGATTATTTACAGTAAAAATAAAAAATCGATGTAAAAAGCAGAGCTTTACGTATAATATGGGACACTATGGCTAAGAAAAATTCATCTAAATCGACAAGTAATACCATCGCGCTGAATAAAAAAGCGCGCCATGAGTATTTTTTACACGACAAGTTTGAGGCTGGTGTCGAACTGCAGGGCTGGGAAGTAAAAAGCATCCGAGCTGGCAAAGTAAATATCTCTGAAACTTATATTCACCTTAAAAATGGCGAAGCATTTTTACTTGGCAGTCAAATTCAGCCACTTAATAGTGCCTCTACCCATGTAATTTGTGATCCACTGCGTTATCGCAAGCTCTTATTGAGTCGGCGTGAGTTAGACCGCTTAATTGGTGCAACTGAACGCGATGGTTATTCATTAATCGCTACAGCCATGTATTGGAAAAAATGCTGGGTTAAATTAGAATTTCAACTCGGTAAAGGTAAGAAAATGCATGACAAACGCGAAGACGGTAAAAGTAAAGACTGGTCCCGCGAGAAAGAACGGTTAATGAAACACAAAGCTTAACCCTATAACGCCTAACACCCTGTTAGGCGTTTTTATTTTTATACCTTAAAACAAAAAACTTCATAAGTTAACCTTTCGCTCAAGTTGATAACATTTTGATTACATGGTATTGATATCACTGGTTTATTGAAAATATAATATCAACACTATAACAAGGACTTAAGGATGAAGAAAACAGTTTTATTTACACCAAATTTACTTACTTATACAACCCTAGCATTGTCGGTAGGCTTTTCTGCAACAGCTTATTCCGCATCAGAAACAAAAGAAGTTGAGCGAATTCAAGTCACAGGCTCACATATCAAACGTACTGATATGGAAGGGCCATCACCAGTACAATCATTATCGGCAGCAGATTTAGCCGCAACAGGCTCAACAGATTTAATAGGTGCTTTACAGAAACTACCTGTATCAGGTGCGGGTACTTTTAGCACTCAAGGTAATTCAAGTGATGACACCGCCAATGGTGGATCAAGTGTTGCACTAAGAGGCCTTGGTGCATCATCTACATTGGTGTTAATTAATGGCCGCCGTGTTGCTGTGAGCCCGTTTGCTAAAGATATCGAAACATCTTTTGTAGATTTAAATAGTATCCCAATGTCATCTGTTAAACGTGTTGATATTTTAAAAGATGGCGCATCTGCAACATATGGCTCTGATGCAGTTGCTGGTGTTATAAACATAATACTACGTGATGATATTGATGGGTTTGAAGTTGCGGCAAAAACAAGCACCACCGCTGACGGTGGGGGTGATGAACAAAATCTAACTTTACTTTGGGGAAGTAGCAGTAACACCAGCAAGCACAATTTCTCTATTGATTATTACAAGCGTGACGCTATTTTAAATTCACAGCGTAGCTATACAGCCACTGCAGATCAGCGTTTTCGCGGCGGTAATAACTCATTAAGCTCATCAGGATTTCCAGGTTCAGTTGAAGTTACGCGCGCGATGCTTACGGATGCTCAGTGGGCTGCTTTACCCGTTAGCAGAATTGACCCCGAAGGTAACCCCGTTAGGCAGACCATATTTGCAGATGTATGGGGGAATGACACCTGTGACGAATCACTTATCATCGGTGATATTTGCCGTTATGATTATGCGCCACACTCAACTCTTGTACCTTCTACAGAACGTATTAGCTTTAATTATAATGGAAGCCAAGAAATAACAGACAATATTGAAGGCTTTGCTGAATTTTCAGCTCAGCACTCATCAAGCTTCATTGAAGGCGCAGCAAGTCCAAGCTTTACAGAATTAACTATGATGGGGGATAATCCAAATCATCCTCTTTTTAATGATCCAAGCCACTTCCTCCACGGTGTAGATATTTCGATGCGTCGACGAACAGTCGAAATCGGCAACCGTCAAAAAGATGTTGATTCTGAGTACTATCGCGCTGTTTTAGGCGCTAGAGGCTCATTTAGTGACTGGGATTGGGAAGTTGCATATTCAGCAATACGCTCTAGCGCAGTAGAAAAAGGAGTTAATGGTTTCCCTAATATAATTCGAACTCAAGAAGCTATCGATTCAGGATTATGGAATCCATTTGAACCAAGCACCAACACTGAAGCTGCCCTTGCCTATTTTGAAACAACCACTACTCGCTCTGGCGCCTCAACAATGCAATCTATTGACGGCACAATCTCTGGTGAGTTATTTGAGTTGGGTGATGATATGGCCGCAATAGCAATAGGCTTTGAAGCACGTAATGAACGAATTGAAGATAACCCTGACGCACAATTTTTACGTGGTGAAATCTTTGGAACTGAAGCAACACAGGCAAATGGTGAACGTGATAACAAGGCTATTTTTGCCGAGTTAAGCTTGCCTGTACTTGAAACTTTAGAGCTTCAATTAGCATTACGTCATGAAAACTATAGTGACTTTGGCTCTACCACAGACCCAAAAGTTGCTTTTCGCTGGACACCTTTAGATAGTTTGGTTGTTCGTGGTTCATGGGGAACTGCATTTAGAGCGCCATCATTAGTACAATTGCACCTTGGCCGAACTGATGAATCACCAAGCGTTATTGATAAAGAGCGTTGTCGCCAAACTGGCGCTGAAGCTGATTGCGAGCCTACAGAATATACCGCAATTGTTGCTGGTAACCCTGACTTACAACCAGAGACATCAAGTAACTATAATTTAGGTGTTATTTGGCAAACTACTGATAACTTTAGCGTCGGTGTAGATTACTGGAATTATGATCAAGAAGATCTCATTAAGAAAATTGGCGCTCAAAAACTCGTTGACTGCTGTGGTAGCGATCAAGCTTTAGTCCAACGGGCACCAAGTCAAGGTGGTAATCTTGGTCGTATCTTAGTGATCAACGATACATTCGTAAACATAGGCGGGCGAGAAACGGATGGGTTTGATTTAAATCTTAATTATCGTTTAAATACCGATAACTTAGGTGAATTCAAATTCAATTATAATTTAACCTACACGCTAAATTTTGAAGAACAATCGTTTGAAAGTGATAAACAAGGTAATACGAGTATTGTCGCTGAAGACCTTAATGGTGAATTCCAACATCCAGAATTTAGATGGGTTGCAGGGGTTGATTGGAGTAATGAGAGCTGGCTTGCTAATGTTGGTATTAACTATATAAGCGGTTACAACGATTTACCTGATACAAACAATGATCGTTTTGATATTGATTCTTGGACCTCAATCGACACATCAGTCAGTTATGTAGGTTTCGATGAATTAACACTAACTTTAGGTGCATCAAACCTTACAAATGAAGAACCGCCACAGGCACCATCAGATTCTTTTGGCGTTGACAGTAAGACACATAGTGCTATCGGGCGCCAAGCTTACTTTAAACTTGCATACAAGTTCTAAATAAAAGCACATAAAAAAACCCGCCAAATTGGCGGGTTTTTTATATTCTAAAACAAAGGCCTAAATTATAGGTCGCCTTCGTTTTCAGAAAGGAACTTAGCAACGCCTGCAGGGCTTGCGTCCATACCTTTTTTACCTTCAGTCCAACCAGCAGGACATACTTCACCGTGCTCAGTATGAAATGCAAGTGCATCAACCATACGTAGCATTTCATCGATATTACGACCTAGTGGTAAGTCGTTCACTACTTGGTGACGAACGTTACCTGCTTCGTCGATTAAGAATGAACCACGAAATGCAACGCCAGCTTCTGGGTGCTCAACGTCATATGCTTTACAAATTTCGTGTTTAACGTCTGCAACTAATGCATATTGCACTTGGCCAATGCCGCCATCTGCAACAGCAGTGTTACGCCATGCGTTGTGTGAGAATTGTGAATCAATTGAAACACCAATTACTTCAACACCACGTTTTTGGAATTCTTCGAAACGCTTGTCAAAAGCAATTAGTTCAGAAGGACATACGAAAGTGAAATCTAACGGGTAAAAGAAAATAACTGCTTTTTTACCTTTAATTGTTTCGTGAAGATTGTAGCTATCTACGATCTCGCCGTTACCTAATACTGCTGCAGCGGTAAAGTCTGGTGCCTGGCGGCCTACTAATACACCCATTTTATTCTCCAAATATTTGAGTTTGCTTTTAATTGCTTACGCAATGCTTGCCTTTAATATGGCATCAAAAAATGAAATACCAAGGGTTTACATGCATAATTATCCAAATATTCTAGAGATAATAAGCTTAAATAGATAATCGTATTTTCCGATGCAGCCAATCGAAAATATTGAACATATTTTAATGCATAAAATGAACACAAAAAAACCCGCAAAAGCAGGTTTCTTCAATCCATCTATTTTACTGCATTAATCCATAATATTTTCTGGCATGTCACCACGAATTTTTTGCCATACTTCACCAGTTTGATGACCATATTTACGTAGCAATGAAATTGCGCCATCGTGTTCACGCTTTTCGGCCAGTATAGTTAAGTCTTTATAAAACTGACGCGCTAATTGACGTGTGCCTGGATCAGAGAAGTAATGACAAGCTATTTTAGAGTAAAAACCTCTAAAGCCATTTAAAATTAACACATAAATACGGTTATTTCCGGCAACCGCTAATTCATGGTGAACTTTATAATCATAATCTGCAAATGCTTGTGCGCTATCTTCAAGCTCATCACTTTGTGATAAGATTTCAATCACACGATCTGGTGCATGTTTAATTGCTGCACGAGTATAAATTGCGCTAATATTAGTTCTAGCAGATAATAATTGATCTGTTAGCTCTGGCATTTTATCTTCATCAAGACGCGCAAGCGTTTCTAATATATTTAATCCTGAGGTTTCCCAAAAGTTGTTAACCCGTGTTGGTTTACCATGTTGGATCGTTAACCAACCATCACGCGCTAAACGTTGTAGCACTTCGCGTAAAGTCGTACGTGTAACACCTATTAATTCTGATAACTCACGCTCAGCAGGAAGAATAGAGCCTGGAGGAAAATCACCATTCCAAATTGATTCAACAATGTACTCTTCCGCAAATCCAGCTGGACTTTTAGCTTTAAAAATTCTCATTCAATTCCCACTCGAGTTATCACATTACATCACTTTATAAGTTAACTGACTGATTGTACCAGATGAAGCCAAACTAACAAGTAAAGTCAGTCAGAACGCCCTCATTTGATTTCCCACTCCAATCTATACTAATAATTAGGATTATCCATAAAAATATAACATCTTGCGTCTTTTACATATTAAAACACAGCGATCACGAAACGCGATATTTTCATCAAAGAATAAATAACAGCGTATAACTTTTTATAGCTACAAGTGATGTTTACCCTTGCGTGTGGTTTAGCGTCTACGTCATAATCTAACTACAGCGTTTTTGATTGGAAGTTTTATGAATTGGTTAGCTAATTTAGCACAGCAACGTACTCCATGGATATTATTGGCAGTGACTGCATTTATCTTTGAAATTGTTGCGTTGTTTTTTCAATATAAAATGGGCTTAGAGCCTTGCATTATGTGTATATATCAACGTACTGCAATGCTGGGATTATTAGTTGCCGGATTAATTGGCGCCATTAAACCAAGCCATTTTATCTTTCGGTTTTTAGGTATTGTGACGTGGGCAACAGCCAGTATTTGGGGCTACCTGATCGCACGTGAGCACATTGATATGCAAACAACGACTGACCCATTTGCTTTTAGTTGTGAATTTGAGCCGAATTTCCCGCTGCCTTTACACGAATGGATACCAAATTTTTTTGCTGCAACCGGTGATTGCGGTAATATTGATTGGGAATTTTTAGGAATGAGTATGCCTGCTTGGATGGAAGTGATATTTGCAGCATTCAGTATTGTATTAATAACTGTTGTTTTCGCTCGTTTAATCATTAAGAAGAGTCTATGATGCCTGCTTTTTTATCAAGCCAGTTACCTCAACTTAAGCATCTAAAAGTGCGACAGCGACAAGATATAATCGCAATAGCACTTAGCATGCTAAGCCCAATGCAAAAAATCAGTCTACGTATCGCTAAGCTAACTCTATTAATTCCATTGTTTTTCTCACTCGTTTATATTGATGGCTGGCTGATGATACTTGCATTAATTGTCACAGGTATAAGTTATCCAATATTGACAACGCCCGTCGAAATACAATTTTCAAAACCTTTTTTAGCCGAGGCTATTAAACTATATAATAAAGAGAAACAAGGCGAGCAATAGCTCGCCTTTGTAATTAAAGCGTTACTTTTCCTTCTAATTTTGCAACGATTTTGTCACCAATACCTTTAACCTGAGTAAGCTCACCTAGTGATTTAAATTTACCCTGCTTAGTACGGTAATCAATAATAGCCTGCGCTTTTGATTTACCAATACCTGGTAATTGAACCAATTGGTCAACGTTTGCTTGATTAATATTAATAACCTCAGCTTTTTGAGCAATTTTAGCTGTAGCAGGCTTATTATCGACCGCATAACTTGGCAAGGCGACTGCAAAACCAAATAATACGACTATTAAAGTTAAAAACTTCATGTTTCTCCTCCATGATGTCCATTCGTGGACTCAGTTAATAGTTGATAAAGCGATCTCACTTTTTGACTGATTTTAATTAAAGCCATACTGAAAAAGTGTGACCTTTTAAATAAAGTAAATAGCGTCCATCTTGTCAACCGTACCGATAATAAAAAAATAAAAATGTTCACTTGCAAATAGCCGGACAAACATTTACTGTACATAAAAACAGTAATCAATCAAGGTGAATTATCATTCACCAAGCAAGTTGGCAGGAGAAATCATGGCTGTTGTTGTTAAATATGTTGTAGAAAGAAACGGAGTCGAGCGTATGACGTTTACTACTAAAAAAGAAGCTGACGCGTATGACAAGATGCTCGATATCGCTGAATCACTTGAGGCGATGCTAGAAAAGGTCGATGTGCCTTTAAGCGAGCAACAAATTGAATCGCTCGCACTTGAGATTGCAAAAAGCAAAGATGATTTCATGAATGTTTTGAAAGGCGCAAAAGAAGTACCAATTAAGGCTTCATCTGCAAAATCTAAAAAAGAAGCAAGTAGCGTTACTGATCTGAAAAACACAGAAGAAAAAGCAGCCAGTTAACGTTTAGCTAAAATACAAATAAAAAAGGAGCTAATTAGCTCCTTTTTTATTCTTAATTACACATTATGATTAAAGCGATTTCTCGACATCATCAAACAATAGCGTAATTTTTTCACTCGGCGCTGCTGTTGTTAAGCTTACAGCAACAATTGCAATACTTGATAAAATAAACCCAGGAACAATACCGTAAATTAACTTACTGATATGTTCACCATTAACCTCTATCGGCGCATAAAACCACACTAACACGGTTACAGCACCGACGACCATACCAGCTAATGCGCCCTCAAAGTTCATTCTTTTCCAATATAAACTAAATAGAACCAGTGGACCAAATGCAGCACCAAAACCAGCCCATGCGTTGCTTACTAAGTCTAAAATAGAACTATCTCTATCATACGCTAAGTAAATGGCACAAATAGCAACTAAAGCAACACTAATTCGCCCTACTAATACAAGCTCTTTATCTGTGGCATCTCGACGAATAAATGTCTTATAAAAATCTTCTGTTAACGAGCTTGAGCTCACTAATAGTTGCGAAGATATTGTACTCATAATTGCCGCTAATATAGCGGCTAATAAAAAGCCTGCAATAAGTGGGTGGAAAAGTAATTCAGATAAAACAAGAAATATTGTTTCTGGATCATCAACAACGATGCCATTTTCATAGGCATATGCAGCTCCACATAAACCCGTAGCTACCGCACCTAACGCTGCAACTATCATCCAGCTCATACCTATACGACGTGCGGTAGGCATATCTTTGACGCTTCGAACAGACATAAATCTAACAATAATATGCGGCTGACCAAAATAGCCTAACCCCCATGCCATTGCTGATATAATACTCACCAAAGAACCTGCCCCAATCCATTGCAGCATTTGCGGGTTAATACTGTTAAGTGTTGATGTTAAAGGCTGTTCTAGTAATGTATAAGTCACCGTAGGTACTAAAATTAAAGCAATGAACATAATACAACCTTGTACAAAATCAGTCAGGCTTACCGCTAAAAACCCACCGAACAAAGTATATAAAACTACAACACCTGTTGTAATATAAAGTCCCATTTCATAACTTAAACCAAATGAACTTTCAAATAATTTACCACCAGCCACTACACCTGATGAGGTATATAAAGTAAAGAAAACAATAATCACAACCGCAGACACTACTCGCAGTAAGTTACTGTTGTCGTTAAAACGATTTGAAAAGTAATCTGGGATAGTAATAGAGTCATTCGCTTTTTCAGTATAAACACGTAATCGCGGTGCGACCAAAAAGTAGTTTAACCATGCGCCGATAATTAAGCCTAACGCAATCCATGTACTGCTAAACCCAGTAACAAACATAGCGCCAGGTAGCCCCATCAAGATCCAGCCACTCATATCTGATGCACCTGCAGATAATGCAGCTACACCTGGTGATAAACTACGACCACCAAGCATGTAACCCGACACATCGCTGGTTGACTGTTTATATGCATACAAACCAATGCCGAGCATTACAATAAAGTATGCTGCCAAAGAAATAATCATTCCAGTTTCCAAATTCGCCTCCGATAAAGAAGTTTAAATCAGGCATTTAATCCTAATAATGACTCGCAAATCAATGCTATAAATAAGACATTATTGGTGTAAAAACCAACCTAGTGCTTGACTATATCATGCTAAGGGTAAATAACTCCAATTAGTACGACTAATCTAGCAACCATATGAGAACATTCTGATTTTTTGTGAAAAGCAGTAAATTTAGTGTATATCAATGGAAATTAATGACTATTTACCCTAGGATAAGATCTATACACTGGTACACACCAATACTATAGGTTTAATTTTGAAAATATAGTTAATGCTATTTGCTATGTTTTACCTTATATTGCTGATGTAATCGTTTAACTGATGTGGATCTGTTGTTTATGTATTTTTATGCTGCGCGCCAACCAATTCTAGACCGTGAAAAAAAACTTGTAGGTTACGAGTTACTATTTCGTGATGGCGTTGATAATGTATTTCCCAACATCGATGGCGATGAAGCGACCTCGCGACTAATTGAGGGCAGCCAGTTTAACTTTGGTTTAGAAGATTTAACCGATAACAAACCTGCTTTTATAAACTTTACACTCGACACACTGCAAAAAGGCTACCCTACTCTATTAGGCAAAGAACAAATTGTGGTCGAAATATTAGAGACAATTCAACCAGGGAAACGTTTACTTTCTTTAGTCAAAGACTTAAAAGAAAAAGGCTATACCCTAGCGCTTGATGATTATATTCACCAGCCTGTATGGCGTCATTTTTACCCTTTTATTGATATCATCAAAATCGACTTTTTGACCTGTGAACTTGATACTATCCATGAAGTTATTGAAGCAATTAAGCCATTCCCACAAATTAAATTATTGGCTGAGAAAGTCGAAACATACGAAAAGTATCAATTAGCACTTGAACTAGGGTTTACATACTTTCAAGGGTTTTTCTTTTCTAAACCTGAAATGGTACAAAGTAAAACACTGCCTCCATCAGAAATGGCACTTGCTGAATTACTCTATGAAACGTCGACTGTTGACTTAAACTTAAAGAAAATTACTGAAGTTTTTGAAAGAGATGTAAACTTATCTTACAAACTTCTGCGCTATAGTAATTCTGCTGCATTCAAGCGAAGAGCTGAAATAAATACCATAAAACAAGCCTTAATTGTTTTAGGCGCACAAGAAATTAAAAAGTTTTTATCGCTACTTTTTGCATCTCAAGTTGCCGCAGATAAACCTGCAGAACTAATTAGATTATCGCTCACTCGCGCACGCTTTACTGAGTTACTCGCAATAAATCATAATAAATTTAAAGATACAGGCATGGCATTTTTGACCGGTATGATGTCGTTAATGGATGCCATACTCGATGAAAGTATGGAAAGTGTTATGGAAAAGTTACCACTATCCAATGACATAAAATTAGCACTCGTTAAAGACGAAGGCTTGCTGGCACAATACTTACGTTTAGTAAAACTCTATGAACAAGCAAATTGGCAAGGCGCGAATGCAATACAAGAGCAGCTTGGCTTAGCAACAGATAAAGTGCCAGATGCGTACCATGACGCCGTAAACTGGGCAAACGAACAAATGAGAGTACTTGGTGAATAATAAGCTTTCAGCCTAATCATCTAATACCAATCAGCGTAGATATGGGGGCTATTTAATTCGTTAAATTGTTCAAATATTTATGCAGATTAGTATAAACATAAAAAATGCCAGCTTAGCTGGCATTTTTTATGTTTTCAATTACAAACTTTCTAAAAAGTCTTCATCAAAATCTTCAGGCTCTTTCTCAATTGGTGGATTACCATCATACAATTCATATAACTGACGTTGGAAATAGATATCCTTCATAAAAATATAAGGGTCTAAAGATTCATTCAGTAAGCTTTCTTGTGGAATTAATGACGCTCGCGCTTCGATTGCTTTAAAAGCAAATACTAGCACTGTTTGTGGTGTGGTTAAGGCTATCTCAGGTAATACAAAACCATCGACCACATCGCCAGCTAGATTACGCGCTGTTGATGGTCCCATACCTGGTAACATTAAATACGCACCATCGCCGACTCCCCACACACCTAGGGTTTGTCCGAAATCTTCATCTATAATATTTAGACCAAGAGAGCTGGCAACATCAAAAACACCAAAAATACCCACGGTTGAATTAACTAAAAAGCGAGCAATACTAATGCCCGCATTACCAGCTTTACCTTGTAATGTCGCATTAATAACATCCGTTGGGGCGCTGATGTTATCTGTAAAATTAACTAAGCTTCGTCTTACAGGTGTTGGTGTAACAGCAACATACCCAACTGCAACAGGGCGAAGAATGTAAGCATCCAACACATCCATATTAAAGTCATACATCGGACGATTAAATGATTGCAGCGGGTCACGCTCATCCGCTTTTTCTTCTGGTACTTGTGCGCATCCCGCGCTCACTAGTAACCCTAATATAATCAAACTCTGTCTTAACATCTTTTATCCTTAAGGTATTAGCTCATCTATTAATAGAGTGTATTCGCTCGTTTCACTGCGCTGTAAAATACCTGATTTTCCTTCAAGCTCACCACTTGATGGCATTACAGAAGCGTCTTTTGAAATACGTGCTGTTAATATTATTTGCTCGGTACTTGAAAGCGTTAAACCTTCAACCATTGAGTTGTTATCGCTTAATTGGACTTGAAGAGGAAAACTATATTGCGTTAACTTTACAACTGCAAGCGGCATTGCAGGGCCACTGGCTGCTTTTGCAAATACAAATAAAGTGCCTTTTTCAGGTAAGTTTGCTATCAGTTGAGGAGCAAGCTCAATCGTGACGGAAATATTACTTGTCTCTGTACCTGCAGCAAACGACTTCTCTACAGGGGTGATCTGCGTGTTCTTGGCTGCAATATTTTGATCAATCTCTGCGATTCTCTGTGCAATCATATTATAACGACTATCTTGTTCATCCATGCTGTTTAAAAGCATCTCAAATGCAGCTTTTGCTTCCAGCCAATCGTGGCGTTCATAAGCAATAAGCGCTAATAATGAAATAGCATCAAGATTTGTAGGTTCATCTTTTAATACACGTGATAGCATTTGCGCTGCTTTATTCATACTAACATCGTCGCCTTGGAGCAACATTAACTGACTATAACTGATCAATACAGCCAAGTTTTCAGGGTTTAAACGCAGTACTTTATCAAATGATTGCTGAGCCATGTCATATTCATTTAAAGACATCGCAACGCGACCTAGTAACATCCATGCAACTTCATCATCACCACTTTGCGCAAGCTTAGTGCGTAAACCCAACGCGAACGCTTGAAGCTCATTCTGCGTTAATGGTTCACCTTTTTGCATCACTGCACGTTCACCATATTCAGGTAAATTTTCCATCGCAGCCTTCCAGCTTTCTAATTGATGCTGCGAACCTGTTGCGGTATAAAATATTAAGGTTAAGACGACTAAAAATGCACTGCCCGTCAACGCAAAAATACGATTATTTCCACGACTGAAGAGTGACTTTTCTGGCGATAGCTCATTTAACAATCGACATTTCAATTCAATAATTGACTCATCGTAACTTTGTTGTTCTATGCGCTGCTCAGCCAGATCTAAACTAAGCTCACCAAGTCGTTGCTCATAAATAGCAATTAATTCAGAGTTAGCATTATAGGTTAGATTCTGTATTCGCTCTTTGGTTAAAAAAGGCAAAGCCACAAACGTGATAGCCAAAAGCGTCAGTAGCACAAACGATGCCCACATTAAAATCATTTAGTTTTGCTCCTGACGCTGGTTTTTTGCAATTAACTTAGTTAATAACACTTCATCTTGATCATTCCATGTTTGTTTGACAGCCGCTTTACGTTGGCGAAACACAATGAAACCAAAACCAAAAATAACGATTAATACTGGTAATACCCACAATACTAATGTGGCTGGCGTAACGGGTGGTTCGTAATGAACAAAGTAACCATAACGATCTATCATATAGTCAATTACTTCATCTTTTGTTTTGCCATCTTTAACGAGCAACAGTACTTTATCACGCAAATCTTTTGCAACTACAGCATCAGAGTCTGCAATGTTTTGATTTTGACATTTAGGACAACGCAGTTCTTTTGTTAACTCACCAAAGCGCTGAGCTTGCTCATCATTGGCAAAAACGTAGCGGTCTTGTTCAGCGAGAATTCCTGTGCTGAATAATAAGAAAAAACTAATTAATACATACTTCATGGCTTTAACTCCTGCATTAACGGTGCAAATTTAGCACGCCACACGCGTGGATTAATATCCCCCGTGTGATGAAGCAAAATAGTACCTTTGCTATCCACTAAAAACGTTTCTGGTGCACCCGATACACCTAAATCCAATGCCAGTGTGCGGTTTAAGTCTAGGATATTAAATTGGTATGGGTCACCTGCACGACCTAACATCGTGCTGACTTCATCACGCAGTGCGACAATATCAAACTCACCATCAAAATCACTGTCATAACTTTGTACGTAATAGAGCCCTATAATTCTGACGCCTTGTTCTCGTAATTGGGTAAGATAATCAAGTTCTGCTAAACACGTTGGGCACCATGTGCCCCACACATTTAATAAATAGACATCGCCTTTTAAATCACTTTCTTGCCAACGCTTTGAGTCTTGCATTAAATCTGGCAAATTAAATGCTGGCATTTGTTGACCTAAGCGACCCGTTTGAATCTCACGGGGATTAGCAAATAATCCCTGAAATAAAAACACGCATACCAGTGCGAATGCTAATAAAGGCAATAGCGCTAAAAATTTACGGTTCATACAACACCCTTCGGCTGTAATTGCTCGTCACTTTTTCTGCTTGTCCTGTAGCGTTTATCACCTAAAATCATAAACCCAGCCAACGAAATTAAAATACCACCTAACCACATCCATCTCACGTATGGTTTGTGATAAATGCGTAACGACCAGCCCCCATTACTGAGTTGCTCACCTAGCGCTAAATAAAGATCTCGAGTAAACCCTGCATCAATCGCCGCTTCAGTCATAAATTGCATGCCAATATCATACTGACGTTTCTCTGCGTATAATTTCGTTACGAGTGAGCCATTTTTCAATACGCTTACTACACCAGCATGACCACTGTAATTTGGCCCGCGAATGCTTTTTACACCCTCAAAGCGGTAGTCATACTCATTAAGCTGAACAACGTCCAATGGCTGCATTGAAACATCTCGTTCAACTGAATAAGCTGATGTTAAAGTTACTCCAGCAATAACAAAGGCAATACCAACATGCCCCAACACCATTGCCCAGTAGCTTAAAGTCAAACGTTTTAACCCTTTAATAAAGCTGCCATGAACAAGGGTTTTATCATATAAATCTGATGCTGTTGTGAACATAATCCACATGGCTAATGTTGTTGCTAATAATGTAAGGGGTGCAACATCCTCATAACTTAAAAATAGCCAGCCTGCGGTGACCACTATGCTTGCAACTGCTGCTATGAGTAATTTATTTTGTAAAAATGCCCATTTATTTTGCTTCCAACGTAATAGCGGCCCAATTCCCATTAGTATTGCAAATGGTACCAATAAAATTGCAAACATCTTATTAAAGAATGGTTCGCCAATTGAAATGCTGCCTAAGCCCATTTCTTTGTGGATCATAGGTAACAAAGTGCCTAATAAAACAATGAATGTCGCAACCACTAAAAAGATATTATTCAGCCATAATGCAACTTCTCGAGAGACTAACTTATAGCGCCCTTCACTTTTTACTTGCGATACTCTAAAGGCATAGAGCGTTAAACCACCGCCTACAACAATCGCTAAAAATGCAAGAATAAATAAACCACGATCAGGGTCTGTCGCAAATGCATGGACCGAAACAATAATACCTGAACGAACAATAAACGTGCCTAATAAGCTCAAAGAGAAAGCTGAGATAGCAAGTAAAACTGTCCATGATTTGAATACGCCACGTTTTTCAGTCACTGACAGTGAGTGTAATAACGCTGTGGCAACAAGCCATGGCATTAGCGATGCGTTTTCAACCGGATCCCAAAACCACCAACCGCCCCAACCTAATTCAGCGTATGCCCACCAGCTACCGACTGTTATACCCAAAGTTAAGAAGCCCCAGGCAGTCATAGTCCAAGGACGTGACCATTTTGCCCATGTATTATCGAGTTTGCCGGTCAATAACGCAGCAATAGCAAATGAGAATGAAACAGATAAGCCAACATAGCCCATATATAATAATGGGGGATGGATAATCATACCGGGATCTTGTAATAACGGATTTAAATCACGGCCTTCAACTGGATAGTAAGGTAAGAGTAGCTCAAATGGACTAGACATTAAGAGCGTATAAAGCATAAAGCCTACCCCTAAAAAGCCTAGCACGCCAAGCACGCGAGCCCTGAGTATCCAAGGTAAAGAACCTGAACGCATCGCCACGACAGCAGTCCAACCAGCTTGCATGACTAACCACAATAAAATTGCGCCTTCATGTCCGCCCCATGTAGAGGTGATTTTATAATACCAAGGTAATGAACTACTTGAATGGTATGCGACATACGCCACAGTAAAATCATCGGTTAAACTTGCATAAATTAATGCTGCAAATGAGATTAAAACAAAAACGAATTGACCAATAGCCAATGAAGGCGCTGCACGCATTAGGCGTAAATTGCCTGTATGCGCACCCCACAATGGAAAAATACACAATAAAACACTCAGCACCATAGCGAGTGTTAAAGAAAAATAACCGATTTCAGGGATCATATTAATAGTCACTTCCTAAGTTGTACTTCGGTTTCTCGTGTTTAATTCCTTTTACTGCCTCAGCAACTTCAGCTGGCATATACTCTTCGTCATGCTTGGCAAGTACTTCAAAGGCTTCTATCACATTAGGTTCAACTAATAACCCTTGCGCCACAATCCCTTGTCCCTCGCGAAATAAATCCGGCAAAATACCTTGATAACGTATAGTCACTAAAGGCCCAGTATCAATTAGCTTAAAGCTCACTTCTAAGCTCGTTTCATCACGGACCACTGAACCTGGCACTACCATGCCACCGATACGTAATTTTTGGCCTATATACGGCAACTCTTTATTCGGTCCTTTACCTTCTATTAGTTCACTAGGGGTGTAAAATAAATTAATATTCTCTTGCAGTGCATAAAGCACTAATCCAATAACCGCACCTACACCAAATACAATTGCAGTGACTGCTAATAAACGTTTTTTACGTCTTGGGTTCATACTTGCTGCTCCTGTTTAGCCTGTTTTATACGTGCTTCACGGTCAACCTGTTGCTGAACAGACGATAAAATGCGTTTAGTGTCGTTTAACGAGCTGAGTAAAATACCTATTAAAATCAGCGCGCAGGAACCAAAAGATAACCAAACATAAAAGCCATAACCACCCATGGCTATAAAATCAGAAAAAGAATCAAACTGCATAACTAGCCCCTATTTAACAACTGACGAACCCAAGGTCGGTGTTTTTCACGTTGTAAAATTTCATTTTTAAGACGCATTAAAGTCACAGTGCCGACGAATGCAGCAAACGCAACAATATTTAACATTAGTGGCCAAAACATACTTGGATCAATGGCATTAGTATTGAATTTAGTAATACTTGCTCCTTGATGTAGTGTGTTCCACCATTCAACTGAGAAATGAATGATCGGTAAATTTATAACTCCTACAATGGCAAGAATAGACGCAGCTCGACCCGCTGCTTTCTTGTCTTCAAAAGCGTGGTACAACGACAGCACACCTAGGTATAAGAATAATAAAATTAACTCTGAGGTTAAACGCGCATCCCACACCCACCAAGCACCCCACATAGGTTTACCCCATGCAGCACCAGTAATAAGTGCGATAGCTGTAACACATGCGCCCACAGGTGCAATTGCAATAACGGCAAGCTCTGCGTTACGAAGTTGCCATACAAGTGCCACGATAGCGGCTATGGCCATAGAAGAATATGCTCCCATTGATAAAATTGCTGAAGGAACATGAATAAAAATAATACGATAGCTGTCTTTTTGTTGGTAATCAGCCGGCGCGTACGCCAAACCCCAAACCCAACCAACAATCATACACACAACCGTTATTACGGCAAAATAGGGCAGTAACGTATTACATAATTGATATGCACGATCTGCTTTAGCGTAGGGATGTAACCACTTCCACATATTAACTTACACTCACTTTTAATGCTGACGATATGGCAATTGGTGCGCTTAATATAGCAACGACTAACATCGCACCAAGGATGGCAAGCTGCCCACTATAATCCAGTGACATTGTACTGGTATCAATAGCAGACGTTGCAAAAATCAAAACCGGAATATACAAAGGCAGTACGAGCAAACTCATTAAAATCCCTCCCTTTTGTAATCCGACAGTTAAACCCGCGCCAATAGCGCCAATAAAACTTAATAATGGTGTGCCCAACAATAAAGTGAGCACTGTTGCGATTAACGCATTCGTGTCTAAATTCAGTAATAGCGCAAATAAAGGTGTCATTAGTACCAACGGCAGCCCTGTAATAATCCAATGAGCAACCACTTTTGCTAACACCGTAAGCGGTAGTGGGTAAGATGATGCTATTAACTGCTCAAGACTGCCATCGTGATAATCATCACGAAATAATTTATCCAACCCCAACATAGTAGATAACAGCGCAGCAACCCAAATAATACCAGGAGCTATACGTGCTAGAAGTCCTGGCTCAGGACCAATTGCTAACGGAAATAACGTAATAACTATTAAAAAGAATAATAATGGATTAACAATTTCTGCGCGTTGGCGAAAGGCTAACTGTAAATCTTTTTTACAAACAGCACTAAATAGCTGCCAATAAGAATGCTGGCGTATCATCAGTGTCTATACTCCAACGTGACAGTTTGTAAATCATTAAAGTGGGTTGTTAAATCTTGGTGGGTAGTTAGTAAAATAGCCCCCCCCTGCTCTAGGTGGGTTATAAAGCGTTGCTGTAAAAAGGCAACACCCGCTTTATCTAGCGCAGTAAATGGTTCATCTAAAACCCATAACTTTGCGCTATTTAACCATAATCTAAGTAAGGCAACACGTCGCTGTTGTCCTGCAGACAACATTCGAACGGGGACATCTTCAAGGCCAACTAAGCCAATTTTGGCAAGTAACGCATAAAGGTCTTGGGTATCGTTATAGCCTTGTATCTGTAACCAAAACTGTACATTTTCCAATGCGGTCAACTGACTATTAACACCCGTTTTATGGCCAATAAATAAAAGCTCACGCGCAAATTCGTCATAGTTCTTAATTATCGACTTACCTTGCCATAAAACATCCCCCTCATCGGGGACTGAAAAACCCGCGATAATTCGCAATAATGATGTTTTACCTGCCCCGTTAGGGCCAGCTAACTGCATAATTTGTCCCGATTTCAAACTGAAATTAAGATCCTCAAACAAGCAGCGCTCTTGCTTGATGCAGGTGACGGACTTAATGTGTAACAAGATGACGATTCTCTATCCCCAAAATTAGGTGTTAGTCTACCATAATGATAGGGTAATACGAATAATCCGATGAAACCGATTAATGATAATTTGATTTAAAATAATGAATAAACCTACACAGATATCTTTAGCTAACTCACTGACTGTTAACCAGCCTGCAGTCGGTGCTACGCAGCAAACAATCATCTCAGGTGAACAAACACTCAGCGCGAAAAATATCGTGTTTGCTAAAGGCTCTGTACAGATAGATATACTTGTTGATAAACACTGGCAAACGTTACGCTTAGCAACCACTCAATCTCCTGAGCAGGCGCAAAAGATTTCCAGTGCGCAAGTACAATTAAGTGCTGATGGTAAACAACTCACCATTTTACCAACGCAACTAAATATCCCTTTAACACAACATAAGCAGCTACAAAGTTTATTAAATTTCATAAACACTGGCAGTCAGTTAGACAATAAACCTTTCCCGGTTAATGTGATTACTGCGCCAATTGCAAAATTACTTATTAGCCAATTGCACGCCAGCTTACCGCTTAATAAAGAAGTCGCTCAGTTATTACAGGCAGAGCAACCTTTACAAGCGCTCATTAATGTCCAAGATAAAAACTTTAGGTTAACCGTAATTAATCGCTTTGCCGACAACCTCCATCAGCAACCTATTAGCCAAGGAAAACTAGCAACATGGCTTGCGAGTCTTGTTCCTCTAGCACAATTAAAAACGGTAAATAAAAGCGTACAATTAACTATTCCACAACAAAAAAATGCATTTAACATTCCAGTAAAAACAGAGCATGTACATCAACTCAGCAATACGATGCAAAAAGTCACTCTTGCAGCAGTGAATGAACAACTACAGATTAAAACGCATGTACCCAGTGTTGATCTTGTTTTAAAAAATTCTCTTACTCATACATTTAATTCATTACTCAGTGCTCAGCATTTAGCAAAGACAACTGCACTTTCGCAAGCAAATACGGTTACCTCAAGCCCTTCACTTTCCAGCAATAGCCCTATTAGCTCATGGTTGCAACATAGTTTCGCTGATTTAAAAACACGTATTAAAGATGCTGTGCAATACTTTGAAAATAAGCCGTTTACTAAGCCAAGCCCCTCTTTTAACAAAGACGAAATGAGTCAACCTGCATCACCGCGTACAATCAAAAAAATAGAAGTGGCAACCCTATTACCTGAGTCATTGCGCAGAATTAACTTAACAGCCCTTGCTAATAATAATCTAGACCCACTACAAGCTGATATCAGTAAAGGGTCTTCGCTACCTAAACATTTTCATTCATCGCCTCCCTTAGTGCAATTTTTCCAACAAGTTAAAGCTGCGCTGAATACGTTAACAACACCAATACAGCCAGCGGTAGCAAACACTCAACATGCTGCCACTGAATTACCACTAAATAAATTAGACTCATTAAAGACTGTAAATACCCAGATGCCAACCTCTTCAACCAGTAACCGGCAAACAGCTGAGACGGGGCTATTTTTAACGCAAACAACCTCTAACTCACAAACAAAAATGGGGCAAGCTAATACGGACAAGGGATCGCAGATTACACCGACCGAAAAAATTCAGACTCCTGTGCTTAAGGAGCCTTCCATACCGTCTTCTATAAAGGATGACGCGACTGTTCGAATACCGAAAAGTGTGCCTATGAATGAACCTCTGATAACTAATTCAGCACAATCTCGAGATAAGAGTAAAATAAAAACACCTATTAATGAACTCGTTCAGAAACCCCTCCCCATCGACGAGAATAAAAATAAATCGACACAAACGAGTTCGCATTACGGCACAGTCAAAAACGTTGAAGTAGTAGAATCAAATAAAGTAACGCTTAAACCTGCTCATGCTCCTATACACAGCTCAATAGACTCAATGAAGCAAAGTCTTACTGCTAACATCAAAACAACACCACAAATGCATAACCCCTCAATACCGACGCTAAAAGCACCACTAACAGTATCGCCAATAGCAAGTCAATTAAGCCTACCCATTGAGGCAAAACTACTAGCCCCTTTATTAAATATGCCGATAGAAAAAACACCTCCTTATACACTATCGCATATATCACACAGTGAAAAAAATTTACTGTCTCGTCAAATACTCTCAGCAAAAATAGAGCAGTTAGCACAACCGAAATTTAGTGATAATGTTGATCTTAACCGCCTTGTTAATCAGGCCTTTAGCCGTATGATTGATAGCCAATCACATCAACCCTTGACCATTCAACGGGAAATTCTCAGTATAATTCAACCACAAAGCCTCCCCGCAAGTGCACTACACACGAGTTTTAGCCAAGCCATTGAGCACTTAACTGTTAGTATTTTAGCCGCACCGGCTTTAAATACGATCAGCGCATTGACGTTTAACGGCCAAAATTCTGTTGATGCATTATTGCAGGTGCTTGTACCAAACTTCAAAGCGGTTAATAGCCAAAAATTACAAGAGCAGCTGCTGCAAGCAAATAGCCAAGTTTTAGCGGCCGACTTGAGTCAAATAAAAACAGCACTAAGCCAAGTAACGACAACTCCAATAAACCAACAGCCAGACACCAACCCACTGGTGCAATTTTTACTGCCTATGCGGCTGCCACCAGAAGCAGCACAAACAGAAATATCACTTGGCCAATATAAAAAACCCAGTAAAGATAAGTTAGAGGCCAAGAGTGTCTGGTTTGTACGTTTAAATTTTGACTATGCCACATTAGGTCAATTACAAATTACTGCGGAGTTAATGGATAAAGCATTAGACTGTAAGTTACTCGCATCTAGCCAAGAAATAACGGCTATGGCGCATCCGCATATAGAGAGTCTTCGGCACAAGCTCACAGCGCATGGTTTACAAGTGGGAGAGCTTAACCTTAGCCAAGGTGCGCCACAGCATCAGGCATTTTACCAATCCCACGCCATTATTAATATTAAAGTGTAGTTATGAGGTGTAGTTATGAATGAAGAGCCAAAACAAAAGTCGGCAATAGGCTTACTCTATGAAGCAGGCCGAGCACCTACCGTTAGCAGTAAAGGTTTTGGGGAGCTTGCAGATGAAATAATTAAAGCAGCCCAAGAAAAAGGTATTTTAATACATAAAGACGAAGCGCTGGCAAAAACACTGTCTCATTTAGAGCTTGGTGAAGAAATTCCAAAAGAGCTTTATTACGTTATTGCAGAGCTTATCGCATTTTCATATGTTTTAAGAGGTAAGTTTCCGCCAGGCTGGCAAGACTTCCACGGCAAATTAAATATAAAAGCTTAAAACCCTTTATTCATTGCTGATTGAATTTTCTGTCGCATGCTTGCTATTTAAATATAGCAAAATCTATGTAGTGTGATTACTTCATATAAAAAGGTGATAACACGGTATAACTACCAAACACGCACTGCTTGAACATTTTACTTAAGAGATATTGGCTTCTTGTAGCTCAATTCTTACTTAGCCCACAAGCCTCATGCCGTGATTAAGATTGAAAGTTCACTCATTAAAGTATCTGCGGTCCTTAAACTTATATAAATAAAAGGCGCTAACTAGCGCCCTTCTGTTGATGTAACGACATGAGTAACTCAGCTTCAGCACGCGGCAATTCGCATTCTCGAATGATCTCTTCTATATCTGCACCAAGTTCAACCATTTTCACTGCGCGTGAATAAATTTTCGCATCAGGGTCATCGTATTTTTGCGCATCTTGTTGCTGTGCAAGCTCTTGATTACGCTGCTCTACAGTCACCAAGCGCTTACCGATACTAAGCATACCAGTTCGCATTTCTGCAACTTCACTTCGCAAAATATTGGTTTGCTGTAGTACATCGCTCAATTTTTTTTGATGTAGAAATTCAATCTGAGATATTTTTCTATTCATGACATATAAAACAATAAAGCACACTAATATCAAAATTAGTGCGCCACAAACTAAAGAGAGTAACAACATAGTTTATCTGTAAGCGTTAAATATCGCTTAACTCATCCCACTCTTCATCATTTAGTAATTTATTTAAATCAACTAGAATGAGTAACTCACCATCACGGTTGCTTACACCTTGAATAAATTTAGCACTTTCTTCAGTGCCTATATTTGGTGCGCTGTCTATTTCTGAACTTCGAAGGTAAACAACTTCTGCAACGCTATCAGCAAGAATACCAATAACCTGCTCTTCAGCTTCAATAATCAAAACACGTGAGTTATCAGTAGTTTCCGCTGACATCAAACCAAAGCGTGAGCGAGTATCAATAACTGTCACTACGTTACCGCGTAAGTTAATGATCCCCAGCACATAACTTGGCGCACCAGGGACTGGGGCTATTTCAGTGTAACGCAAAATTTCTTGCACCTGCATTACATTGACACCGTAGGTCTCTGATTCAAGTTTGAATGTTACCCACTGCAATACTTCATCATTGCTATCGGCATTTTTACTGCTTGATAATACTCTTTTTTCGCTCATGCTATTACTCCGAATATCGTTACTGCTCACGGCTATCTAAGCCTTGCTCCAGTAATTGATTTAAATTTTCAACATCAATTAAGGCACACATTTTTTCTTTAATAACACCGGCAAGCCAAGGGCGCTTGCCATTTTTTGTCCGCCACTTAACATCTTCACTACGCAGTGTAATATTATTAACTAACTTTTCAGCTAACAACCCCCACTGGCTATCACCTAACGTGATCAGGTATTGGTAATTTAGCTTATCTTCTAATTCTTGTGTATACTTTTCAGGCATTACCCATCGAGCAGTATCCACAACATTTAGGTTTTCCTCACGGTTTAACATGACTCCTTTAAACCATTTTGGTTTCCCAAACAATTGATTCACTTCGCTTAACTGATGTATACCACCTAGCGCTTTTAACGGTACGGCAAGCGTTAAACCCGCCACTTCAAAGAACAACGCTTGAAATTCACCATCAAAATAATCCTCTTGACGTTGAATAGGGGTTTTCGGCTGCGTTGTACTAAGTTTCGGCTCAGTATTTGCTATACCTTTGATCTTAGCTTGGATCTGTGGTTTCTCAAGGACGGGGTTTAATTGTTCAGTAATTTCTTCTTCATGAGGCTTCACATCTTCAAGCGCATCCAACATTATAATTGGTTGTTGCGATGCCTTTGCTGGTAAATCTGTATTCTTTTGAGTTGAAGTAACTTGCTCAAGCAATTTAGCTACAGGCTGTAAATCAGTTGAATCTTCGTCCTCGCACAGTAAAGCCCCCAAATATTGGGTCATAACTTTTTCATTAGCAAATAACTGCTTGCTCATTAATTAACCTTGTTCAATCAAATAATCGAGTAATGCACGATAGGCGTATACACCACGAGATCGTGGACAATACTGAATGGGCACCTGTTGAGCAAGACTCGCATCACGAAATTTAGTATCTACTGGTATTACTCCAGGCCACACTTTTTCTTGATATGTTTGTTGCAGTGTTTTGTATGCTTCAAGAGAAGCATTAGTTCTCTTATCATACATTGTAGGGATAATGGTATATTGATACTGCTTTGATTGCGAGCTTTGCATTAACTCCATAGTTCGCATCATTCTATCCAGCCCTTTTAATGCTAAAAACTCCGTTTGTACCGGAACTAAAATACGCTCACTTGCAGCCAAAGCATTCACCATAAGAACACCAAGTACTGGTGGACAATCTAAAATAGCGTAATCATAATGATCACTAATTTTTGCTAAGGCTTTTTTTAATATCAACCCCATACCTGTTCTATTACCCATACTGCGATCGAGCGTCGCAATTGCCATGGTGGCCGGCAGGATATCTAAATTATCTATATTAGACGGACATAAAGCCTGTAAAATTTCTTCACTTTGCATCGAGTTACCCCGTGCAAAAATATCGTAAACACTGACTTCTAAATCTTCAGAGTCAATTCCAAAATAATAAGTTAATGATGCATGAGGATCAGTATCAATCAATAATACTCGCTTTCCCTGCAGCGCTAAAATACCAGCAAGACTGACAGCAGTGGTTGTTTTACCCACTCCGCCTTTTTGATTTGCCACCGTCCAAATTTTCACATCACACCTTATTTTTTTTCGTTGCGCGTTGTAATTCGTATTCCACCATGTGGTAATTGGATCACTTTAATAGTGTTATCGTCCGATGGCAACTCAATTGATTCAAGTTCGGGCTCTTCGATTGCTGGGCCACCTTCTACTTTCAGTATTTTTGGCGGTAATCCATATTTAGATAAGGCAACAACCACTTTACGATTTTCAGCGCGGCCTTGTTCTGTATCATTATCAGCAAATGGCGAATATTGACCGTAACCCTCAATTGCCATTCTGGCAGGGTTTATACCTAGGGCTTCTAACTCGACTAAAATAGAAGTTGCACGAGATACTGATAGCTCCCAATTAGAACGGTAAATTTCGTTCTGTATAGTCTCATTATCCGTATAGCCGCGCACTCTTATATAATTATCAACGGGCGCTATTATATCTTTAACGACACCGATCACCGTTTTCGCACGACTATGTGCGACAGCACTCCCGCTAGAAAATAGCATGCCTGAACTTAACTCAATAATTAACCAATCTTGATGTAATTCTAAACTTGCTTCACCATCACGAATTTCATCAATCAGTGCTGATTGTAATTTAGTTAACAAACTATCTAAGGGTTTGCCTAAATGTTTTTGTTTAATGTTACTAGTCTCACTTTGCCCATCAAGTAATTCAGGCCCAGCTTCTTGTTTTTGTATGCTTTCACCAAACAACAAGTCATTTTCTGGCGTAACGCGGTCAGTCAATAATCCTGTGCCTGTAACACCTTTACCTTCTTGACTATGTTGGCGAGCTGATTGATCAAACACCTGCTCCAATGAATCTGATAGTATTTGAAAGCTTTCATCTTTATTGATTGCTATTGCATACATAACAACAAAAAACGCAAACATAATTGTCATGTAGTCAGCATAAGATACAAGCCAACGCTCAGTGTGCTGATTGCTTGCTGCTGAAGAACGAAGACGACGGCGGATCATAAATATTACTCTTGCATCAAGTTAGGGCGCTCAACGCGATATGCTTCTAGCTTTAATTCAATATTTGCTGGGCTGTCACCTTGGCTCATTGCAATGATGCCTTCAGCTAATAGTTCATGTAAAAGCATTTTTTGTTCAACTTGATATTTTAGCTTATTCGCCATAGGTAAAAATAAAAGATTTGCCAAACCGACACCGTAAATAGTTGCAATAAATGCCGTAGCGACACCTGCGCCAAGTTTTTCCGGTTCGGTAATAAATGACATTGCCTGAATCAGGCCAAGCACTGCCCCCAGAATACCTATCGTGGGACTGTAGCCCCCTAAAGCCTCATAAACTCGACTTGATTCAAGTAGACGATCTCGCTCTAGTAATAAATCGATTTCAAGTGCATCACGAAGCTTATTCTCGCTTGCACCATCAATGAGCAAACTGAGGCCTTTCGCCGCATAGGGGTCCGGGTGGGTAAGAGCTGCATCCTCAAGAGCTAAATACCCCTCCTGACGAGCTTTATGAGACCATGCTTTTACTTGCTCAATCGCACTATCTATATCGCGTTTTGGCGGGAAAAAAACCCAATGGCTAATTTTTAAGGCTTTAATGAAAGTACTTGCTGGAGATTGCAACATCACAGCACCTAATGTACCACCGAGCACTATAACTAAAGCAGGACCATTGAATAAGGCACTAACAACGCCTCCCTCTAGTACATAACCAAAAGCAATCGCGCCTAACGCGATTGCTAAACCAAAAAAAGATAACTTATCCACAACCTATCTCTCGAACGATTCGCCCTGCTACTTCATCGAGCGCAAGACTTGCAGATGATAGACCTGCATTCGCAACGGCTTGTGGCATACCATAAACAACACTTGTTTTTTCGTCTTGTGCCCAAATAGTTGCCCCTGCTTGTTTAAGCATTCTAGCACCGTCGCGGCCATCAGCTCCCATACCAGTCAACACAACTGCTAATACATCACCTTGGTAAGCTTTTGCAGTACTTGCAAAGGTTACATCTACGCTTGGCTTATAAGTGATCCTAGCACTATCGTCTTCAAATACCTTTAATGTTCGACTGCCACCACGCCCCTCAATCAGCATTTGCTGACCTCCTGGCGCGAGGTAGGCGACACCAGGTAACAGTCTGTCACCTTGTTGTGCTTCTTTTACTTTAATTTGACACAACCCATTTAAACGAGCCGCAAAAGCAGGTGTAAACGCTGCAGGCATATGCTGTATCAGTAAAATAGGATGAGGGAAATTGGCTGGTAACTTTGTTAAAATTGCTTGCAATGCAACGGGTCCACCCGTTGATGTTCCTATCGCGACAATTTGGTATTTTTTTCCTGATGCACGTAAACTATTAGATGACGCTACAGAAGGACTGGCAGGTCTACTGCTAAAAGTACGATCAGGCTGAGGAGTTGTTAACGATCGCGCTGAAACTCCACCGACCCTTGTTGGTGTTGTAGGTGCTGTTGGTCGTGTTTGAGCTGTTGGCCTACTAATACGTGATAGGCGCCTGCGGCTAATTTCTTTTACTTTATTTTGTAATAACTTAACTGCGTCTTCATTATTACGAGCGATATCTTCAAATTTTTTCGGTAAAAAATCCAAAGCTCCAGCATCAAGCGCATCTAATGTTGCTGTTGCACCATCACGGGTTAATGAAGAAAACATTAAAATAGGTGTAGGGTTTGCAGCCATGATTTCTTTCACAGCACTAATACCATCAAGCACAGGCATTTCGATATCCATGGTGATTACATCTGGACGTAACTGACTGGTCTTTTCTACTGCTTCACGGCCATTAACCGCAAAACCAATAACTTCAATATCCTTATCTTGCTCTAGTATTTCACTCACACGGCGACGAAAAAAACTAGAATCATCAACAACTAATACTTTAACTGCCATTGGTATTCTCTTGTTAAGTTTATCAACGGGAGTAATTTAGACTCCCGTATTAAGATAAATATATGGTTATCCTGCGTAATGCTTCAATAGATTAGGAACATCTAAAATCAAGGCGATACCACCGTCTGAGGTAATTGTTGCCCCAGCCATACCAGGTGTCCCTTGCAATAAAGCATCCAATGGCTTGATTACTACTTCTTCTTGGCCTATTAAAGAATCCACCACAAAACCAACTTGCTGAGTTCCGATTTGCACAATAACCACATGGCCTTGTGCTTTTCGTAATGATCTATCAGCCCCTTTGACCAACCAATGCTCTAAATAAAACAGCGGTATCGCTTTCTTACGAACGATAATAGTCAACTGACCATCAACCACATTCGTTTTAGTTAAATCCAAATGAAATATTTCATTTACACCGGCCAAAGGTAAAGCAAATGTTTGCTCACCAACTACCACCATTAATGTGGGTAGAATCGCTAAAGTTAACGGCACTTTGATTTCAAGTATAGTGCCAACACCTAATTCCGATTGGATATTAACGGAGCCATTAAGCTGCGTGATTTTGGTTTTCACCACATCCATTCCAACACCACGCCCTGATATATCTGAAATCTCTTCTTTGGTAGAAAAGCCTGGTGCAAAAATTAAGTTATAGGCTTCAGTATCAGATAATCGACTCGCTTGATCATGATCTAACACGCCTTTATTAATCGCGATCTTTTTAAGTTTCTCTGCATCCATTCCTGCGCCATCATCTTTGATGGTCAGTAAAATATGATCGCCTTCTTGAGAAGCTGAAAGTGTGACTGTACCTGTTCGAGATTTACCACTTGCTTCACGCACGTCTGGCATTTCAATCCCGTGGTCAACAGAGTTACGTACTAAATGCACTAATGGGTCAGCTAAAGCTTCAACTAGATTTTTATCTAGGTCAGTTTCTTCACCAACAAGTAATAAGTTTATATCTTTTTTCAAACTACGCGCTAAATCTCTTACAACTCGTGGGAAACGACCAAACACTTTCTTAATCGGCTGCATTCGGGTTTTCATTACGGCACCTTGTAAATCAGCCGTAACGACATCGAGATTAGAGATAGCTTTACCCATAGTTTCGCTATCAGTATTTGTTGCTAAGCTTACTAAACGATTACGAACCAATACTAATTCACCGACCATATTCATTATTTGGTCAAGGCGCTTAGTATCAACACGAACTGTTGTTTCTGCTTGCGTTGGTGCTGGTTTTTTAGCTACCGCAGCTGGTTTATCAGCAACTTTTGCAGGCTGACTCACTGGTGCTGGCTTAGAAACTGGTGCAGGAGCAGCAGCTTTAGGTGCTGCGGGTGCTACTTTTGGAGTAGCCGCTGCAATAGGTGCTTCTTCTGTCGCTTTTGGAGCACTGCCTTTACCATGTAATTCATCAAGTAATGCTTCAAATTCATCATCACTGATTTCATCATCGGTTTGACTTACCACGGGTTTATTTACCGGTGCTATTGGGTCTTTTGGTGCTTCAGGTTTGCTGACCGGAATATCATTACTAACAGCACCAAAACTACCTACACCATGTAATTCATCCAATAAATTATCAAACTCGTCATCGGTTATATCACTACTATTAGCACTACTTGCCGTCGTACTTGATATTATCGGACTTTGTCCTTTGCCATGAAGTTCATCAAGCAAATTTTCAAATTCATCTTCCGATATATCATCAATTTGTGTATCGGCTTGCGGGCTATCTACTTGTCCATCAAATAACAAATCAAATGCAAATGGATCGTCACCTGAAGCTGAAGCTGACTCATCATTTACTTCAGCTGGTGCTTCTGTAACTTCGATGGCGCTTTCTTCATCAGCTGTGGGCGGTTGCCCCAATCTATGCATTATCGCTAATAATTCAGGATCAGCAGGGGTCGGCTTTTCTCTACTTTGAATTGTAGCGAACATCTCATTTATAGTATCTAATGCTTGTAGGATAACATCCATCAGCTCAGAATTTACTTTTCGAACACCCTGGCGTAACAAATCAAAAACATTCTCTGCACCATGACAAGCATCAACTAACTCGGTCATGCTTAAAAAACCGGCGCCGCCTTTAACCGTATGAAATCCACGGAAAATTGCATTGAGCAACTCGGTATCATCAGGGTTATTTTCAAGTTCTACTAGCTGTTCTGATAAAAGCTCAAGAATTTCTCCAGCTTCAACTAGAAAATCTTGTAAAATATCTTCATCGACTTCAAAGCTCATGCAGTCTTCTCCTCTTAGAAACCCAAGCTTGATAACAAATCATCAACTTCATCTTGTCCTGAGACAACATCATCACGTGATTCTTTATCAATTATTGGCCCTTCAGGACCTGCAAGTGTATCTTCAGCAGGCGGTGTTTCAATGGCTTGTTGTTGTACTTTAGTGTCGCCATCATCATGGGTACCAAATGCAGTAAGCAAATGGATTAAGCTATCTTCAACTTCTCTTACAAGTTCAATAACACGGCGAATTACTTGCCCAGTTAAATCTTGATAATCTTGTGCCATCAATACATTGGTCATTAGACCTTGTAATTCATCAGTCTTAGAATGCGAGTTATTCATAAACTTATCTAAGCTATGGCAGAGCGTTTTAAACTCGCCCAATTCAATTTCACGGTTCATCAAACGATCCCATGTGGGTTTGATATGTGAAATTTCATCTGCTAGTTGCTGAGCTATAGGTAAACTAGCCTCTACCGCATCCATCGTTTTATTAGCAGCACTTTCTGTCATTTCCATAACATAATTGAGCCGCTGTTTAGCATCCGGTAAGGCTTCGGTGGTTAAATCAGCTAGACGTGTATCGAGTTCAAAATTTTTCAGCGCATCATGAAGTTGGCGAGTTAACTTACCAACTTCTGCAAAAAGTTCTGACTGCTCTTTTGACGCCGCATCTAGAATTAGTTGATCAGCTTTGTCTTGTTCACCGTTTTCTAAGTAAACCACAAGCTGACGGGCTTGCTCTAAACTGATCTGAGGCGCAGCAGGTGCTGACATAAGCCTCTCCTCTTTATTTAACCTAAACGCTCAAACACTTTTTCCAATTTGGTTTTTAGTGTTGCTGCAGTAAATGGTTTAACGATGTAGCCGTTAACGCCGGCTTGTGCAGCAGCTACAATTTGTTCTTTTTTAGCTTCTGCGGTTACCATTAACACTGGAATATGCTTAAGCGTATCATCCGCTCTGATTGCTCTTAGCAAATCAATACCTTGCATTCCAGGCATATTCCAGTCTGTCACAACAAAATCAAACTCTTGATTTTGCAGCATCGGCAAAGCTGTTGAGCCATCATCAGCTTCTTGCACATTAGTAAAACCTAAATCCCTTAACAGATTTTTGATAATACGTCTCATCGTCGAAAAGTCATCAACAACAAGAATTTTCATGTTTTTATCCAAAACATCCTCCGGTGAGGTCTGAACCTATATTTACTTACTACTAGTTTATCCAGTCATTGATTTTTGCTTTAAGCTTAATCATCGCCTGACCATGTATCTGACTCACACGCGATTCACTTACATCGAGTATGTGCCCAATTTCTTTTAAATTCATTTCATCATTGTAGTAAAGCGATAGCACTAAACCATCTCGTTCTGGTAAAGACTTTATTGCCTCTAGCAATGATTGATTAAACTTATCATTTTTAACATTATTAAAAGGCTTATCTAGTGCTAAATCATGTCCAACTGGTGTAATTACATCTTCATCAACACCAAGGTCTTCAATACCTAGTATTTTACTAGAATTCACATCATTAAGAATATGATGGTACTCATCTAGCGTAATATCAAGTTTTTCAGCAACTTCAATATCTTTTGGTTCACGATTAAGTCCACTTTCTAACTCTGATATCGCTTCTGCAACCATACGACTATTGCGATGCACCGATCTTGGAGCCCAATCACCACGCCTCATTTCATCAAGCATAGCACCACGAATACGAATACCTGCAAATGTTTCAAAACTGGCGCCTTTAGTGGCGTCAAAGTTTTTCGAGGCTTCAATTAAACCAATCATTCCTGATTGAATTAAATCATCCAACTGTACACTTGGTGGTAAACGAGCAATTAAATGGCACGCCACTTTTTTGACTAATGAAGCATGGCGCTCAACAATCACATTTAAGTTCTGTGTAGATTGATATCCCATCGCTTTATTCACCGATGCCGTCATAATTAGCCGTTTACTAATTTTTCTATGAAAAATTCTAAATGGCCAGATGGTTGATTAGGTATAGGCCATTTTACTGCTTTTGTCGCGAGTGTTTTAAATGCAATTGCAGCTGGTGAGCTAGGAAACAGCTCTACGATTACTTTTTGACGGCGCGTAGACTTTCGCATATTTTCATCATAAGGCACCGTTGCAACTAGTTCCATCGACACATCTAAAAAACGATCTGTGACTTTAGATAACTTTGCAAATAACTCATGACCTTCACGTATACTGCGTACCATATTAGCGACTATTTTGAACTTGTATACGCCGTGTTCACGACTTAATATTTTAATAAGCGCATAGGCATCAGTAATTGAAGTGGGCTCGTCACATACGACAACCATCACATCTTGTGCGGCGCGCGAAAAACTGAGCACCATATCTGAAATACCGGCTGCAGTATCAACAATTAATATATCAAATTCGGTATTTAGCTCACTAAAGGCACGAATAAGACCGGCATGCTCTGATGGCGATAATTCAACCATACTCTGCGAGCCGGAGGTAGCGGGGACTATTTTTATCCCTGCGGGGCCTTCAACTAAAATTTCATCGAGCTCACATTCACCCGACAATACGTGAGACAAGTTACGCTCAACACGTAATCCTAACATCACATCACAGTTTGCTAGGCCTAAATCGGCATCCAATACTAATACTCTGTTTCCGAGTTGACCCAAAGCAATCGCAGTATTAAGTGAAACGTTTGTTTTACCAACGCCTCCCTTACCACCAGTGACAGCGATAACCTTAACGCCGTTATTATTGTTTTGACTCATTTTACGCAGGCCACTTGCTTGATCTAATACTGTGTTAATCATACATCCCTACTGTGCTTGACGCTACTGCTTGACGTCGCGAATGTTGTGCTTTTGTTCTTTTTAAATACAATTGTTCAGCTTTTTTTACTAATTTCTCTGCATTAGCCACCCGGATGTCCTCAGGGACTCGCTGACCATTAGTAAGATACCCTATTGGGAGGCGATTTTGAATCGCTATACTAATTATCTCACCTAAACTTAGTGATTCATCTAATTTGGTGAAAATACAGCCACTTAATTGTACTTTTTTAAAGTGTCTTACGGTTTCTTGTAAAACGTTAATTTGCGCTGTTGCACTAAGCACCAAGTAATTGCGAATATCAACTCTTTGATTGCGCATTAAGGTGTTTAATTGCTCTGTTAAACGTAAATCACGCTGACTCATTCCCGCCGTATCTATTAATACTAGACGCTTATTTCGTAAATGGTATAAAACTTCAGCTAATTCATTAGCATCTTTAACTTGCTTAACACCACAGCCGATAATACGTCCGTATGTAGCTAATTGCTCATATGCACCAATACGGTATGTATCAGTTGTGATCAGTGCCACTTTATCAGCGCCATACTTTTGTGCACCCAACGCAGCAAGTTTTGCAACTGTCGTCGTCTTACCAACCCCTGTTGGACCTACTAATGCAAATACACCACCTTGATGTAATATTTCATTATTAGTTGTATGCATCTGATTTTCAATCATTTGCAATAAGGCTTGCCATGCTTGTTGACGTGACACATCGTCAGGAATAAAGCATGCCATTTGGTCTGCAACTTCACTATCAATCCCCATACCTATCAAGCGATCTATCATGCATGCTCTTGTTGGGTCACGACGAGCCATATCCTGCTGCATTAAACCTGATACTTGATGCTCTAACAACTGACGCATTGCGGCCATTTCATCACGCATTGCTGTTATCTCATCTGTTTTTGCGACCTCTTTAGTAGGCATTGAGGTATCTAGATCATCAAAATCACGGTCTAAGTCGTCATCAAAACCTAAGCTATGAGCTTGAGTTTGTGGGCGTGACACTGGCGCGGTATCTCGATGATAAAAATCTTGTTTAGGCTTTACTTCACTGTGTTGACGAGCACTGTGTTTTTGTTCTTGGTATTGGCTGCCTGTATCAAATCCAGATTGACTAAACATTGATGCAAGTTCAGGTGAGCGTGGACGTGGTGTTTGACGCTCTAACAATGCTTGCAAGCTATCTGCAACTTTTGCTTGTGGTTCAGGCTGAGAGCGCTGTGGTGCTGGCTTTACAAAGTTTGAATTTGTTTGTGCCTGCGCAATAGCTGGTTTTGCTTCAGGCGCTTTTGGGGCTGCTTTGTCATAATCAACAGCGGCAACGATTTCAACACCGTTCGCAAGTTTTTTATTTGACATAATAACCGCATCAACACCTAGTTCATCTTTTACTTCTTTAAGTGCCGTGCGCATATCTTTAGCAAAAAAACGTTTAATTTTCATAATTCAACCCCTTTAAAATCCGATTATTGGCCTACTGAGCTGACAATCTTGATCTGTCTTTCGTCTGGTACCTCTTGATAAGACATCACCCGTAACCCTGGTATGGTGTACTTAACAAAACGAGATAACACAGTGCGTAACATTCCTGACGTTAGCAATATCGAAGGTTCACCGGCCATTTCTTGATTTTGATGCGCTTCATTTAATGATTGCTGAAGTCGCTCTGCAAGTCCTGGTTCAATTCCGGCACCTTCGTCGCCTGCATTCTGTAGTGACTGATGCAACATCTGTTCCAACTCAGGCGCCAAGGTTATGACAGGGATTTCTGATGACATACCAACAGCGTCCTGAACAATTAATCTACGCAGTGAAATTCGCACTGCAGCCGTTAATACATCAGGGTCTTGGCTACGTGGGCCATACTCTACTAGGGTTTGTACTATTGAACGCATATCGCGTATTGCGACACCTTCATTTAATAAATTTTGTAAAACTTTAACGATTGTTGTCAACGGTAATACATCTGGGACTAAACCTTCAACTAAACGAGGGTGACTCTTAGCTAGCATATCAAGTAAATTTTGTACTTCTTCATGGCCAAGTAGTAAAGCTGCACTATTTGTAAGTAGTTGACTAATATGGGTCGCGACGACAGTGGCAGCATCGACAACGGTGTAACCTAATGATTGCGCTTCATCTTTTTGATCGGGTTTAATCCAAACTGCATCTAAACCAAAAGCAGGGTCTTTCGTCGCAATCCCTTTAATCGCTCCAAACACTTGTCCCGGGTTAATCGCTAACTCGTCACCATGTTTAAGCTCCCCCTCACCACTTGAAACACCCATCAGAGTAATTCTGTATGCGTTTGGATCTAATTCTAAGTTATCGCGAATGTGTACTGGCGGTACCAAAAACCCTAACTCTTGAGAAAGCTTTTTACGTACACCTTTAATTCGATTTAGTAGCTCACCACCTTGTGATTGATCAACGAGCGGAATTAAACGATAGCCCACTTCCAAACCAATAACATCGACTTGCTGAACATCATCCCAGCTAAGTTCTTTTTGCTCTTTTTTATTTGCAACACCTGTTCCTGATGCACCACCATTCGCTGTTTCAGCTTCTTTTACCGCTGCGGCTTTGATCTTACTTTGTTGAGTGTAATATGCTAAATACCCCAGTAGTGCACCAAGGCTTAAAAATGCAAAGTGTGGCATGCCTGGCACTAAGCCCATTACAATCAAAATGCCTGAGGCGATAAATAGTGACTTTTCATTGCCAAGTTGTTTCTTAAATTGATCACCCATATTGAGCGATTCATTTTGACGGGTTACTACAATGGCCGTACCAATTGAAAGGAGTAATGAAGGTAATTGAGCAACTAGGCCGTCACCAATAGTAAGCAAAGTGTATACTTCCATTGCATTACTAAAACTTAAGTCGTGTTGGATCATTCCAACAAATAAACCACCTACAATATTGATAATCAAAATAACGATACCGGCTATGGCATCGCCTTTTACAAACTTACTGGCACCATCCATAGAACCATAGAAATCAGCCTCGCGAGTAACCTCTTCACGACGGTCACGTGCTTGCTCAGCGCTTATAAAGCCTGCGTTCAAATCAGCATCAATTGCCATTTGCTTACCTGGCATTGCATCAAGGGTAAAGCGTGCAGATACTTCTGAGATACGGCCCGCACCCTTAGTGATTACTACAAAGTTGATGATGATCAGAATTAAAAACACCACTAGACCAACTGCGTAATTTCCGCCAATTACTACGGAGCCAAAGGCTTCAATAACTTTACCTGCAGCATCGCCTCCATTATGGCCTTCTAAAAGTACAACTCGAGTGCTGGCAACATTGAGCGCTAAACGCATGATGGTTGCAATAAGAAGTACAGCTGGAAACATGCCAAATTCTACTGGCTTCATGGTGTAAACTGTCACCAATAACACAACTAGTGCTAAAGCTATATTAAACGAAAAAAGAATATCGAGTAAAAATGGCGGTAACGGTAAAATCACCATTCCCAGCGCAGCAAGTACCAGTAAAGGGGTACCTACACCTTTTAAATACTCTTTTTTATCTCTATTAAGTTGTTGTAATACAGCTTTAAATTCCATAATTCTACAATTTCAAAAAATTGACACTACACGGAATTTGCAATAACTATTCCAGTTATTAATTATTTATTAAAATAGGTTAATAACTAAAAATCAATGCTTGTAGGCATCGGGGATGGGGAGGTTTTTATTAAGTTTTGTCGGGCGTTTACCACGGCCTTTTTGAAAGCGCTTAAGCTGAAAGACAAATGCGAGCACTTGCGCTACAGCCGTAAATAATTGATCCGGTATTTGATCGCCCACCTCAGCGGTATGATATAACGCACGCGTAAGCATTGGGGATTCTACAATTGGCACTTCATTACCTAATGCTACTTTTCTAATTTGCATAGCCATCTCATCCACACCTTTAGCAAGCACGATTGGTGCACCTGCACGCTCTGTGTCGTACTTTAATGCAACTGAGTAATGTGTTGGGTTAGTAACAACAACGTCAGCATCGGGCACATCTTGCATCATTCTACGTTGAGACATTTGTCTTTGAGTTTGCCTAATCCGCGCTTTTATTTGCGGATCACCTTCGGAGTTTTTATATTCATCTTTTACTTCCTGTAAAGTCATTTTAAGTTGTTTATGATGAGTATGACTTTGATAAGGAGCGTCTATTGCTGCAATAATTGCCATGGTGCATGTGAGTCCTAAAAACATCCACGCTAAAATTTCTAAAGAATGAAGAATGTTCCCGGGCGCACTCTCAATGCTCAGATGTAGAATTTCATCAAAAAAGGTATTAATCAAAAAAACAGCAAAACCGGCGACCACTGTAAATTTTAAAATAGATTTAATCAATTCAACTCCTGCTTGCGGCCCAAGCATGCGTTTAATACCTTTAGCTGGGGACATTTTACTCGCTTTGGGTGCCGCAGCTTCCCAGCTAAAATTGAAGCCGCCTAACAGTGTATTACCAATAATACCCGCTAAAACAATAATAAAAACAAACATCGCCATTGGAAAAACAAGTGCATCGGCAACTTCAGCCCAAACAGAGAACATCTTTGTTGTATCGTATGTTTCACTGCGATTTAAACTAAGCATTCGGCCCATAATATTATACAGACCTTTACCTATATCAGGGCCGTACATTAATAAGGAGATTGCAGAAAAAATCAGAACGAACATGGTACCCAACTCTTTTGAACGGGCTACTTGGCCTTTCTTTTTCGATTCATCAATTTTTTTACCCGTGGGTTCTTCTGTTTTTTCTTGACCTGAATCTTCAGCCATCACTGCCTCCTATGGGGAACAACCAACTAAAGTACACATTAGCTCAACCATTTTTAACCATTGAAATTCAAATTGAGTCATAAAGTTACCAAGGGTAGCCCAAATAATGACTAAACCGGCCACCAATGTAAACGGAAAACCAATTGAGAAAATATTTAACTGCGGGGCTGCTCGGGTCATCACGCCAAATGACAGACTTATAACAAGCATTGCAGTTAAAGGTGCAAGTGAAAGAACTAATGCAGTGGTAAACATCCAGCCCCCCCAAGTAACAATATCCCAATAATGATCAACCGCCCACCACGTACCATCTATTGGTAATACTTGAAAACTATGTACCACCATTTGAATCATCATTAAATGACCATTAAAAACAAAAAAGAGTAAGGTGGCTAAGATTAAATAAAATTGCCCTACTGCTGGCACACTCATACCGTTTGAGGGATCAACTACCGACGCAAAACCAAGGCCTGTTTGCATTGCCAATATTTGCCCTGCTATTACAAAGGTATTTAGCATAAGCAGCGAAGCAAACCCAATTGCAACCCCAATCAACATTTGTTGGATCACCACAAGAACCATTTCAAATGAAAATAAATTATTGAAACTAGCGGGGGGCAGTACTGGGACAACAAGAAAAGTAATGACTACAGCAAGACCCATTTTTATACGTGTAGGGACATTTTTTGCACCAATACCCGCCATTACCATGATCATTGAGCTAATGCGTACTAGTGGGAGTAAAAAATCGCTGAGCCATTGAATTATTACTGAAAAAGGAAATTCCATATTAACCTGCAATTTCAGGAATTATCAGCACCATGCGTGTAAAAAAATCCATTAACTCTTGCGTTAACCAATGCCCACCGACGATCAGGGCGCTAATCGTAATTAATAAACGTGGTAAAAAACTTAATGTTTGCTCATTAATTGACGTTGCGGCTTGAAATACGGCAACGACTAAACCTATTATCAGACCAGGTACAACGATTGCCGAAACTAATTTAATAACAAGAAACAAAGCGCCACTTAAAATATCAACAAATACTTCTGGTTCCATACTAGCCTCTTAATATTTAAAAGCGCTTCTATTAATAAACATTGTCATTCGCCAAGACCAAAACTTTTTGCCAATGTCCCCATCACTAAACTCCAGCCATCAACAAGTACAAACAACATTATCTTAAATGGCATGGATACAATCATTGGCGATAACATCATCATACCCATGGCCATTAATACTGATGCAACCACTAAATCAACAATCAAAAAAGGAATGAAGAACATGAAACCGATGATAAATGCAGTCTGTAATTCACTGGTGACAAATGCCGGGATAAGTACTATTAATGGTGTATCTTCGGGTGAATCTAATTTATCGTAACCGGCTATTTTTGCAAACGTCTCAATATCTTTAATACGCACTTGTGACAGCATAAATGCTTTCATTGGTTCTTTTGCAAGCTCAAGGGCTTGTACGGATGTTACTTGCTCATTGAGATAAGGCTCAATCGCTTGCTCGTTCACCTTTTGATAAACCGGCGCCATGATAAAAATACTTAAAAATAGTGACATACCTAAAAGTATTTGGTTTGAAGGCGTTTGCTGCAACCCAATTGCTTGACGCAAAATAGCTAATACAACAATAATACGAGTAAATGAAGTCATCATAATAATTGCCGCTGGAATAAAACTCATGGCGGTCATTATCGCAAGTACTTGCAAAGTCACAGAGTATTCTTGTGAACCATCAGCATTGGTAGTGATGTTCAGGGCTTCAATCCCTTCGGCACTTACAGAGGGCACAAAAACAAGGGTAAGAAGAATAAGCAGCCACTTAGTCATATTATAGATTCTTTTTATTTTGATTCGATTGTGGGTTTAGTAACTTGCTAAAGCGTTGTACTAATGCCGGTAACTCTTTTTCTGTTAGCGGGGTTTCGAGTTTATGTAAGTAATTGATGCTATGAGGAGTTACCCCTAGTAAATGCTGACAATTATCAATTTCAACCACCATTAACCGCTCACGAGTACTAAGTGGCAAACTTCTCACAATTTTAAATTCGTCACTGTTAGCAATATTCGGGTTGAGCTTTTTAACCAAAAAAGCCAGTATCACTATCAATACTAGCACCATGACTAATGACATAACCATCGAGATTAAATCGCCAGAAGCGGCAGCTTTCGGTATTACTGAGCTGCTCGCTGTTGATAATAAAAGCCAACTGCTCATCGCAGTTTTTTAATCCGTTCAACCTGGCTTATTACGTCAGTTAAGCGTATACCAAATTTATCATTTACGACGACAACCTCTCCATGCGCGATCAAGGTACCATTAACGAGTACATCTAATGGTTCACCCGCAACGCGATCTAGTTCAACAACCGAGCCTTGGTTTAGCTGAAGTAAATTACGAATATTAATTTTAGATCGCCCAACTTCCATTGAAATTGTAACGGGTATATCTAAAATAGTATCAAGCTTGCGCTTTTCATCGCTGCTCATTTCATGCTTAGCATCACTTAACTCATCAAGTTCAGCAAGTTGTGCATCGCCGCTATCATCGGTGCCTTCTGCTTCAGCTAACGCAGCAGCCCACTCATCCATTGTATCTTGGTCATCGCTCATACATTTAACCCTATTTCTTTACCAGTCTAAATCTACACCATCTGAAAGGTGTAAGTCATCTTCTAGTTCTGCTAATTCTGCATCTGAATCAAGTTTTTTGCCACCTTTAGTAAAGACGTGCAGTTCTGATTTAACTGATTCAGGACGTTTAATTTTTTCACTGATTTGTAAAGCTACATTATCGCGAGAGCGACCCATTTTCGCCCTATAGGTAGGTAAGTCTTCAACAAATACAGTAATATGTTCAGGCATTTCAACTGGAATTATATCGCCAGCTTTAAGTTCCATAATTTGCGCTAAAGTTAAATCAACTTCAAGTAGTTGCGTTGACATTTCAACTTCTACATCCATTATTTCATCGCGCAGCGCCTTACTCCAGCGAAGATCTGTATCTTCTGTATCTGATTGCACACCGGCATCGAGTAGTTCACGAATAGGTTCAAGCATGGAATATGGAAGTGCAATATGAAAATCCCCGCCGCCGCCATCTAATTCAATGTGGAATGAGCTTATTACCACCACTTCTGTGGGGCTCACAATATTCGCCATAGCAGGGTTTACTTCTGAATCAAGATATTCAAATGAGACATCCATAACCGGCGCCCATGCTTCTTTATAATCTTCAAAGATTATTTTTAGTAGCATTTGCACAATACGTCGTTCGGTGGGAGTAAATTCACGGCCTTCTATTTTTGCATGGTAACGGCCGTCACCACCAAAGAAGTTATCCACTAAAATAAATACTAACCGTGCCTCCATGGTGATCAATCCAGTCCCTTTTAGAGGACGAAAACGCACCATGTTCAAACTTGTTGGCACAAATAAAGTGTGGATATATTCACCAAACTTTATCATTTGCACGCCATTTATGGATACTTCTGCCGTACGTCGCATCATATTAAATAAACTGATCCGCATATGGCGAGCAAAGCGCTCGTTAACAATTTCCAACGTTGGCATGCGGCCACGAACAATACGGTCTTGTGAGGAGAAATCATATTGGAGTGTATTACCACTACCATCTTCACCATCTTGTATATCTTCCTCTTCAACATCATCAACACCATGTAAGAGGGCATCAATTTCGTCTTGGGATAATAAATCGCTCACGCTGACCCCTTATTGCATCACAAAGCCGGTGAATAATACCCGCTCAATAACTTTGCTTCCTTCAACATCAGTGAGCGCCGCTTGCACCTTATCAAGGGCAGCAACGCGAAGCGTTTCTTTACCTTCGCTCGTTCCTAACTCATCAGCTGTAGTGGTTGAAAGTACACCCAAAAGTGTACTTTCAATTAAGGGTATATGTTTTTTAGCTGTTTCTTCATTTACATCACCACGTACTAATAATTGTACTTTTATTTGCACTATGCGGTCTCTGCTAGCTCCTGGGACGTTAAATACAAATGGTCGTGGCATTGCAACATATAAAGCACTGCCAACAGAAGCCCCCGATGTTGAACTTTCAGCTTCTTGAGTTGTAACAGTTTCTTCAGCTAATGTTTCTTCTGGTGAATCAGAGCCAGACATTAAGAAAAATCCAACGGCACCACCAATAACAAGCACTGCAGCAGCAATAATAATTATTAGCTTTTTCTTACTCTTACCGCCATCTTCAATTTCTAAATTTGCTTCTTCTGCCATGATGGTTTCCTCTATGCCTTAATAATGGGCATATTACGAGTATCGTATGCCCATCAAGTTATTTATTCTTATGCTTTTATAATAGCAGGTGTTAGGCGTAGTAATCTATTGATGATGTCGATTGTTGTCCTGACATTCTCGTATTTTGCTCAGCTAATGTACTTTCACTCTCATTTTTCTGCTGATTATTTGCATGCTGACTACTTTGCGATTGCTCATCCGCTCCAGATCCATTTTGGCTATTACCTTGCTCAATACTGCTTTCACCTAATTCAATACCTTGTTGAGCTAACATTTCTCGTAATTTTGGCATTGATTGTTCGAGTGCTTCTTTAGCTTGTTGATTCTGTACTACAAAGTTAATTTGTGCTTGCTCTGCGTCGCTGCGAATACGTATTTGCATGCTGCCCATTTCTGGTGGATCAAGGCGAATCTCAGCTTCTTTATTATTGATACTTAATAAGGCACTCACTCGCTCTTGCAATAATTTTGCGGCATCACTTTTCACTATGTTTAATGCTTGGAGTAATGTTGGATCCAAGTTCACTTGTTTTGTTTGCGACGTTGGGCTTGCCTGTTGAGCTTGTAAAACCTGCATATCTGTAATTTCTTGCTGATAACGCTGCTCACTACTTTCAGCTATTGGCGCTGCAAGTGTTGCGACCTGCCCTGTAATTTGTCCAAATAACTGATTGATACGCCCTACTGCTGACTCTCGCGGTAAAACCTGTTCTTTGTTATGACTTTCAAGCAATGCATCTTTTATCACTGCTTGTTGCGTCTCTGATTTTACTACGGCCTCTTGTGTAACTGACTTAATCAATGCCTCTTGCGAAGTCTGAGCTTTGCTAGCCTCTGGACTTGTTACAATGCTTGCAGCTGTACTATTTAAAACTTGAGCACTTTGGGGGGGGATCACTTTTTCTGATTTTTGAGTGTCCGCGGCCACGTGCAATTGATCAAGTTTATCAATAACCGCCGTTACATTATTTAATGCCGCGCCTTTTGGCTGTGCCGTTGCTAAAAACTGTTGTAATTGAGTCCTCAAGGCCTGCTTATCAGCATTATTTAACTGTCCAATCGCAACATCAAGCTCTTTACTTACTTTTTCTGATTGCGACATTAATAATGGTTTTTCAACTGTATTTTGAGCTACTTTTTCATTTTTGTTTACTAACTCAGTAATATATTGTTTAAAGGTATCAAGTTTAGCCGGCGTCACCCCCTCTTCAACTATCACAGCAGCTTGACTCTGAAGGGTTTTACGCTGTTCATCTGTTAGATTAGCTAATACAGGGTTACTTTTTATCTCTGTCGCTGACTGGCTATTAAGTAGTGCTTTACTTGCTTTTTCTATCTCAATATCACTTGGTAATATATTTGCTGCCTTATCCGCAATAGCTGCTTCCTTAACTAAATACTGTGAAGATGATGCCACCTGATTTTTAATTTCTTGCGCTGTATTTGTAAGATTGTTGCTAGTCATTACGCGTTTATCTAGGTTATTTGTAGATGTGTTATTTAGTCTATCCGCTGCGTTATTATCTTTATTAGGCACTTCAACTTTATTAGGTACTTCAACTTTCTGTGTTTTATCGCTTGGTAATATAGAAGCTGTCTGTGTCGCTTTATTTTCGGATACTAATGACGCTGTACTTTGTAACTTATCAAGAGGTATAGGCTTAGCATCTTCCTTAAGCACTAAACCACTTTTATTGTCAGCAGTGTTAGTCTCAACTTGATTTGAGTTGTGAGTTTTTCTTCGTTCAATCAATTCATCTTTTTCATTACTTACTTGAGCACTGACTGTTGGTGCATCTTTGGTGCCTATTGCTGTTATTTGCGGTTCTGCTTTTGCAGTTTGCGTTGTAGTATTAATTACATTTGCTTCGCCATTATTCACTACACCTTGAGCTGTGTTAACAGGCACGCTTTGCGCTGCATCGCCTTTCTCTTGAATATCGCCAACAATTGGTTCAACAGGTATTGGCGTAACAGTATCACCTGGTCCTTTATTTATCTTTACATTCAACTGCTTATCAATTGCCTCTGAAATGATAGTCTTCCCACTGATTACGGCTAATCTAGGATCAAGTAATTCACTAGTATCGTCAGCGGGTACAGGTTCAATAATAGGTGTAATATCGTCAATCGGGCGAGGCGCTTTAATATAAGGGATTGAAGGATCAAATTTTTCATGTGTTGCGCGATCTAGCAAATTTCCAATCGAGTTTGCATTGGCCACTTTTGGTGAATTAACTCGTGTATCGATGCTATTAGCTGCATTTATATGAGCAAGCATAGCGTCACCAGAACTATCTACTTTATCATCACTTTCAGCGCTGCTCGCTAGTATATCGCTTTCAATTAATGTAAGTTTTTCTTCGGCCGAGTTTGGTTTAGCTTCAACTGAGTCAGCCTTTGTTTCATCTGTCGCTCGACTAGCCTTCACCTTTAATGTATCAGCATGGCCGCTGGCATTTTGCAAAAGACTAAAAAAATCACTTGCTGTACTTTGCGGATCTTTGGCTTCACTGCCCTTTTTAGTTAGCTGGACATCTTGTTCAGTTGAAATGAGTACTGATAGATCACTAATCGCCATAATTCACCTACATAATAAGTGGCAACTTGCCGCCGCAGCTTGCCAGAATAAATACTTCACTGATAAATAAAGCAAGTTATGTGCCTAAGGTAAAAAAAGCAGAAAATAACTTAGCCTCACTATTACTGCACTCGTTATAAAGCGCGGCGCCTTTGATAAAATTGATTTGACGAAAATTCATCTAACATTTTCTGTTCATTTTTTTGAGCAATAACATTTGCTTTAAGTTGCTGTTTTTCTATTAATTTAGCTACTGCCTTAGCTTTAATTTGTTGCTTTAACCATAGGCTTTGTCGCTGTGATACAACTTGTTTTGCTGTATTTACAGTATTTGCTTGTTGGCGTATTGCTTCTTCTATTTTTGCGATAAAGGCATGATACTGACTAAAACCAGCACTGCTTAAACCTGACTGACCTTTTAAGTGAAGTTGTTGCGTATACTCCAACCGAAAGTCATTCAAACCTTGCAGCTTTTGTTGATTACTTTGCAGATGTTGCTGCGCCTGCAGATAATTCATCCTTAGTGATTCTTCTTTCTCAGTTTCTAGTCTAAGCACTAAATCAAGTTTATTTTTCGTCATTATGCTTGTCCTAATAATTGAGCCAGCCCTTGCAGACCTTCGTCATAGCTGATCACATCTTTCATGCCTTGTTGTAAAAAAGCGTTTACTCTTGGCATCATATTAATAGCTTGATCGAGCATCTGGTCCGTACCTTTTTGATATGCTCCTAAAGTGATCATATCTTTATTCTGTTGATACATAGAATAAACTTGTTTAAGTACTCGAGCTTGCTGCATGTGTGGCTCAGACACAACTTGTGGCATCACCCGTGAAATCGATTTTTCAATATCAATGGCAGGATAATGCCCACTGTCAGCGAGCTCTCGCGATAGTACGATATGCCCATCTAAAATCGCGCGCGCAGCATCCGCAATAGGATCTTGCATATCATCGCCTTCACTCAGCACAGTAAAAAATGCAGTGATAGAACCCTGCCCTTCGCCACCATTACCAGCGCGCTCAACCAAGGCAGGTAGTTTCGCAAATACTGATGGTGGGTAACCCTTTGTGGCAGGCGGCTCACCAACCGCTAACGCTATTTCACGCTGAGCCATTGCATAACGCGTAACAGAATCAAGTAATAGCAAAACATTTAACCCTTGGTCGCGAAAATACTCCGCGATTGTGACGGCACTTTCGCACCCTTTTAGACGCATTAAAGGTGACGAGTCGGCTGGCGCTGCAACCACAACTGAGCGCTTTCGTCCCTCGACGCCTAAAATTTCCTCAATAAATTCTTTAACTTCTCGTCCACGCTCACCAACTAAACCAACCACAATCACATCAGCCTCAGACCCTCTGGTCATCATCCCTAGTAATACTGATTTACCGACACCAGAACCTGCAAACAAGCCCATTCGCTGGCCTTGCCCTACTGTAATAATTGAATTTATGGCACGCACCCCCACATCCATCGGTTGACTGATAGGTCTGCGAGATAAAGGGTTTATCGAATTTTGTGCAAATTTAAGATGATGTTCAGCATTGATCGGACCAAGTCCATCTAATGGGCGGCCTAATCCATCGACAACTCGCCCAAGTAGACACATTCCAACTGGAAGTCCGGTTTCATTAACTTGAGGTATTACTCGTGCGCCAGGTAGCACCCCTGAGATGTGATCATTAGGCATGAGATACAATGTTTGGTCGTTAAAACCCACAATTTCTGCATCAACAAAACCATGCATGGTTTCAATTTTACACTGGCTACCTACTGGCGCGCGCAAGCCTTTTGCTTCTAAAGTTAAACCAACAACACGCGTTAAAATACCTGCGACCGCAGGGACTGGTACGTGAATATGCTTTTGATATTTTTGTAAACGTTCACTTAAAGGGCGCGATTGACTACTCATAGCAAGCCAGTAATATACTTAGATACCACTACTATGCAAAAAGCTATCCAACGTTTCTTTGACGCGGGTTTTGACTGTCATATCAATTGATGATTGTGCTGTTTTAACTTGGCAACCACCACGTTCTAAAGTGGGCTCTGGTATTAGTTGCCAACCACTCACTGCCAATGCCTCTTCTGTGTAACTATTTTTAATAAGCTCTATGTCTTCTGGGTTTAAATGAATACGTATATTCGGTTGCTCTGTACCCAGTGCATCTATGCATTGCTTTAAACTATGAAGAACAATATCTGGTGACGTTTTTATTTCTTGATAAATAAGCGCTTGTGCAAGCATTACTGCTAGTTGCACAAGCTGTTTTTCAGCTGCGTCATCTACTTTAGCTAATGGTTCACTCAAACTATCTAGTAGACTTCGCAAGCTTGTTAATTGCTCTTCAATTAATGGCTTTACTTCCTCTTGACCTTGAGTTTTACCTAACTCTACGCCTTCTTTGTAACCTGCTTCTTTTCCTTCACCGACGCCTTTCTCAAAACCATCAATATAGCCTTGCTCATGACCTTGTTTTAAACCTTCTTCGTAAGCGTCTTGGCGAATACGCTCTAATTCTGCCATCGTTAACGAAGGGAGTTCAGGCTCTTCAGGTTCAACCTCTGGCTCACTCCTTTGTTGCTCTTTACGATACAGATCAGCAAGCGGTGTACCAAAAGCAGTTGAACGTCCATCATATTTACGCGTATCTTGCGTTACATCTGGAATTGGCCAATTTTCTAATAATTCATCAACCGCTTCTCTTGCATGAAGCGGACGACCTTGATTTGAGCGTGAGTTACTCATCGTTTATAGGAACTCCTCGCCACCGCCACCGCCGAGCATGATTTCACCTGAATCAGCCAAACGTCGCGCAGTTGATAATATTTCTTTTTGTGCCGCTTCAACTTCACTTATTCGCACAGGTGCCATCGCTTCTAAATCATCAGCCAGCATTTCTGCCGCACGTTTAGACATATTACCCAGAATTTTCTCTTTCAGTCCTTCATCTGTGCCTTTAATTGCTTTCATCAATACGTCTTGCTGCACTTCTCGAAGAATGGCTTGGATACCACGATCCTCAACTTCCATTAGATTTTCAAACACAAACATAAGATCTTGGATTTGTTGTGACATTTCTTCATCATGCTCACGTATTGAGTCCATTAACTGACCTTCAACATTCGTATCAAGGTAGTTCATAATATCAGCGGCTGCTTTCAAGCCACCCATTTTCGCAGCTTGCGCGCCAGCTTGACCAGCAAATTGTTTCTCCATGATTTCATTCAATTCTTGCAATGCTGCTGGTTGAACTTCTTCTAAATTAGCAATACGCATGGTTAAATCTAAACGCACTTTTTCAGGGAATTGCGCTAATATTTCAGCTGATTGTTCTGGCTCTAAATACGATAAAACAATGGTTTGAATTTGCGGATGCTCGTTGCGAATAATGTTAGCAACTTGCTTTGAGTCCATCCACTTAAGAGAATCCAGACCTTTAGCACCTGATCCCATTACAATTTGATCAATAAGACTTGCCGCTTTATCTTCACCTAAGGCTGCTGTTAATGCTTTTTTAATAAAGTCTTCTGATTGGAAGCCTATCGTGCTAAAGCTTTGGATTTGCTCTATAAACAAGTTATGTACTGCGCTGATTTTAGCTTGCGATAGGTCATCTACCGCAGCCATTGCCATACCCACTTTTTGAACTTGCTTAGGTTCAAGATGTTTTAATATTTGCGCAGCATCTTCTTCAGATAAACTCAGCAATAAGATTGCGGCTTTATCTACACCGTCTAATTTATCAACATCAAACGCTGTTGGTAGTTGTTTTTGTTCTTGGTCTTGATCAGTCATCTTCTGTTAACCACGCTTTCACAACTTGTGAGGAGAGTTCAGGTTCATTAGCTACAAGGGCACGTACAGCTTTGAGCAAGTCCTCGTCGCCATGTAGGTCTGGTAACTGTAGTGTACCATCACTTGAGAAGCCAACCGAAGCAGAATCAAAATCTTTATTTAGCATATCCAGCGTATTGTCTCCAATATCTACACCTGAACTAAGTGCGTCATCGTCATACTCTTCAAGCGTATCATCTGGGTAGATTAAGCGTTTAAGCATTGGTTTAACAACGGCCATTATAAGCACAACAATGACTAAGAAACCGAGCACTAAACGAACGATCTTCATAAACCAGCTTTGCTCCCAAATTGGTACTTCAATCGCTAACCCCATTTCCTCTCGAACAAAAGGAACGGTCACAACTTCAAGCGCATCACCTCGTTGTAAATCAAAACCTACACCACCTTGCAATAAACGACGAATATTTGACAGCGCTTCGATTGAGCGAGGCACCATGGTCGTTTCACCATTTTCCCCTGCTGTTGCTAAGTAATCTACCGCAACAGAAACACTGATACGACGTATCACACCTGTTTGCTGACGTTTATGAGAAATTGTGGTATCTAATTCGTAATTTCTTGTTGCTTCTTTATGACTACGACTTGGTGAAGTGCCTGAGCCAGCTCCGCCTTGACCTGCTACTTCTGGTATGTCTGAATTTGCAGGAGGTTGGTTTGACAAAGCACCAGGTATGCCGATTGCAAGACCACCGATGTTACTTTCTTCAAATGTTGTTTCACTTCTCACTGCCGGTAAATCAGGATTATAACGTTTTTGGGTTTCTTCAATTGAACTGAAATCCATGCTTAAATCTACTTGCGCAGTATAATTGCCCAAGCCCAGTACCGGAATTAGAATGCTATCAATTTTTTCGAGGTATTCCTGCTCACGTTTGCGCTCTACTTCATATTCTTTACGTGAGCGTGACGCAAGTGAACTTTGTGAACCAGAATTTAATAATCGACCATTTTGATCTGTAACTGTAACTCGTGCAGGTTCCAAGCCTTGAACCGCTGAACCTATAATATCAACAATAGAATCAACTTCTTCACTACTAAGCATACGTCCACGCTTAAGTGTTAGCACAACGGTTGCTGATGGTTTTTTCTCACGACGAGCAAACACATTTTCTTTTGGGATGGCTAGTAATACTTTGGCGCGGGTAACATTTTTTAGTTCTTCAATAGTTCGTGCAAGCTGTTGCTCACGACCGTGCTTTAAACGTTCACGCTCTAAACGTTGGCTTACACCAAAACCCATATCTTGCATGATAATATCAGTACCAGAATTTGGGGATTGCTCTAACCCTTCTCGAGTCATTAATAATTTAATGCTTTGATATTCGCCTTCTTCAACAGAAATAACGTTACCATCGAGCTGATATTCAATTTTTTGTGCATCTAAAAAGTCGAGAGTTTGGATAAGCTCTTCTGTTGGCATTTTTCCAAGTGGTCGCATATCTGGTTGTTTTGCCCAAATAATCACAAAAATTGCAATCGCAAGACAAATAGCTAAAGCAATCAGCAGTGTTGCTTGACGTAATATATCAACACCATTAAGAGCACTTAAATAGCCTGACTTTTGTTCTTGTTGCTCTTCACTATCGTTTTGGTCGATACCGCCACCAGCTAAAGCAAGATCTGTTGATTGATTAGATTGCGCCACAATAATTCTCCACTACCTAGTTAAACAGGCATGTTCATGATTTCTTTGTAAGACTCTACAAGCTTATTACGAACCTGAACGGTCGCTTCAAAAGCGACAGATGATTTCTGTGATGCGATCATCACTTCAGCTAACGAAACACTGCGGTCCCCCATTTCTAAGGCCGTCACCTTTTGTTTCGCTTCTTTTTGATGGCCATCGACCGTATTTAACGCGCTAGTAAGTAAATCACCAAATTGTGCTGATGACGTTGGTTGCGCTTCAGTTGGTATGTTATTTACTTGATTACCACGGCTTGTTTCAAGAGCCATGGATTGCATTTCTTGGAATAATGCACTGTTTTCAATTTTCATAATGATCTCTGACGATACAATTTACTTATAACTAGATAAAGCACAAAACGTGCCATAAAATAGTCATTTAAATACAGTTAGTTACGGTTTAATTTAACTTGTCAGAGTTTTGACGGAAGAACGCTCAGTGAGCACTGAGCGTATATTTATAAAAGTTAGGCTGGTAATGCAATACCTAAGTCACGCATTTGCGCCAATTTATAGCGTAATGTTCGCGGACTGATCCCTAAAGTCTCAGCAACATCTTTTCGCTTACCTTGACAGCGAGAAAGCGTTTCTAAAATAATGCGATGTTCTTTATCTTTTAATTCATCTTTGTAGCTGCCAGAGTCCGTACTAAGCAATGGCTCACTGTGTGTTGCTTTTGCTTTAATTGTCGGCACTTGTACGTCGTAATACGCTTCATTACTCAATGAGCTTGCTGTGTCAGCAGGTAATGGATTGCTAGCTAAAGCGGTGGTTAATGGAGCCGTTGTTAGATTTTCGATAAAAATAGCATTTTCATCGATCACATCACCGTGGCGCAGTATTAATGCGCGCTGGATCACATTATCAAGCTCACGCACATTACCAGGCCAAGCGTGTGATAATAATTTATCCTGCGCTGATAGACTAAGTTGTGCCATTGGCTCTTTGCTTTTACTAATATGACGCTCAATTAAATGCTTTGCCAATATAATAATATCACCAGGGCGCTGACAAAGTGGGCGCCACATCAATGGAAACACATTTAAACGGTAATAAAGATCTTCTCTAAATTGATGCTCACTTACGGCCTCTTTTAGGTCACGGTTACTAGTGGCTAATACTCTAACATCCAATTTAATCGTTTTTCGACCACCTAAACGTTCAACTTCACGCTCTTGCAGTACACGTAGTAGCTTAGCTTGCAGGCTTAAATCCATTTCGGTGATTTCATCAAGTAAAATCGTACCACCTTGTGCTTGCTCAAATTTCCCAGGGCAAGCTTGGATTGCACCTGTAAATGCGCCTTTTTCATAACCAAATAAGGTCGCTTCAAGCATATTCTCTGGGATCGCAGCGCAATTAATTGCGACAAAAGGCTGATCTGCACGATCTGATTTATCATGAATAAACCGTGCTAATACTTCTTTACCTGAGCCACTTGGGCCTAACACCATTACACTGGCATCAGATTTAGCAACTTTACAAGCAAGCTCTAATAATTGAATACTGCTCGGATCTGCGACAATTGGGCCATCCGTTTCTTTTTCTGGTTCTGGTAAATAGCGGCTCACCATATTGAGTAACACTTCTGGCGCAAATGGCTTAGCCATATAATCAATCGCACCTAAACGCATTGCCTCAACCGCATCATCGATTGTTGCATATGCTGTCATCATCAATACTGGTAAATCAGGGTGATTTAAATTAATGCTCCGCAATAAATCAAGACCACTCATCGCCCCCATTTGCACATCACTTACGACTAAAGAAAAGCTATCTTTTTTCAATAAAACCATTGCTTGTTCAGCGCTATCAGCCGCAACACAATCAATTCCTGACATTTCTAACGTGTCGATCAAAGCCTCTCGAAGCCCTGCATCATCTTCTACAACTAAAATCGTATTGTTACTCATATGACCTCCACTGACTTTGATTCTGCACAAATAGGCAGCAGCAAGCTAAAGCAAGCACCGCCCTGTGTATTATTAGCAACATCAACTCGCCCTTGGTGAGCAATTGTCACTGAGCTAACCACTGCTAAGCCCAACCCTGTGCCTTGGCTTTTAGTAGTATAAAATGGTTCAAATAACTTATCAGCTTGCGTTAAATCAATACCGGGACCATTATCATTAACACTGATCCGAACAAACTCAGGCTCATCTTCATCACGTTGCGCACTTACGTAAACTTTCGCGCCAGCACCAATAACTTGGATACTATTATGAACAAGGTTTTGAATAGCACTCGCCAACGCCGTTTTATTACCGACAATTTCAACATCAGGATCCGGTAGGCTAACCTCAAGTTCGCAATTGTTTAGTGCAACCATCGCATCAGCACCCATTTTCACTTCTGTTAATAGCTGCTGCATAGACACCTGCTCTACCACTTGCTGATCGCCGCTTTTTGCAAATAACAGCATATCGTTCACCTGCGTTTCGAGATCTTTTAACCGTGACATTAATTTTGTATGAAAACTGCCTCGAGAGCTTTCAGGTAAACGCTTGGATCCTAAATTAGCGGCATATAACATAGCCGCAGATAATGGTGTACGCACTTGATGAGCTAAAGATGCCACCATTTTACCCAGTGCACTCAAACGTTGCATATGTGCAACTCGTGTTTGTAAACGACGCGTTTCAGTTAAGTCTGTCATTAAAATTAACTGTCCAGGCTCTGGTGTCAACGCCGTTATTTCTAATTTAATTAAGCGACCATCTTTGAGAGATACTTCATGACCATCATCCTGCTGAGGTCGAAAAGAGCGCTGGATCACGCTAAACCACTTTTCACCTTCAAGTGGCTCGCCAAGCATATCAATCGCTATTTGATTGGCTTTTGCGATCATGCCTCTGGCATCTAGCACCACAACTCCCGCAGGCATAGTATCAACTAAGTGGCTTAACCAGCTGGCTTGTTGACGCAGCTCACTAAGCTCACCCACATACTCTTCTTGCTGAAGGCATGGGTTATATTGGGTAGCTGTGATAAATTGTGGTTTCAAGACATTAGCTAAGGCCATAATCGATACTCTTATAAATCGTTTCTAACGAGTTAAATGCACGATTCATACCACTATTATTAATGTTTATTTTCATAATGTTAGCTTTAAACTTGCGCGACAAAAAAATGACATCGGTTTTAAAAGAAAGGATTATTCAATGAGTAAAGAAAATGCATGTCGCTGCCCTTGGCTCGATATCAGTAAAGAAGACTATGTTAAATATCACGACGATGAATGGGGCGTGCCACTTTATAATGACCAAAAACTGTTTGAGTTTATTACCCTTGAATCAGCACAAGCAGGATTAAGTTGGTATACAATTTTAAAAAAACGCAGTGGCTATCGTCGTGCTTTTTTAGATTTTGATGTAGAAAAAGTCGCGTTAATGAACGAACACGATATTGAACGATTAATGCTTGATGAAACAATTGTTCGCAACCGGCTAAAAATTGCTGCGACAATAAATAATGCAAAACGTTTTATCGAAATTCAGCAAGAGTTTGGTAGCTTTAGTCACTACCAATGGCAGTTTGTGGGTGGTAAGCCGTTAGTGAGTGATTTAGACAAACTCAGTGACTACCCCGCGATTACCGAGGCATCAACTGCGTTTGCAAAAGATTTAAAAAAACGAGGTTTTAAATTTTTAGGGCCAACCACTGTGTACGCCCATATGCAGGCCTGTGGCATGGTAAACGATCACAGTAATGACTGTTTCCGCAAAGCTGAGATTATTGAGCAATACTAGACGCTAGAGAGTATTGTCTTTGTACAAAATAGCTTTAAGCTATTGAGTAAAAAGAGTTTAAAGAAGAAAACCCTAGGGCGTGTTTTAGCGCGTTAGGTTAATTTTCAACAAGCAAGACATATGAGAAACAAATTTCCGTCTATGGGGTATATACCCAAGCCACCTCAAGATGCAGACTTCAGCGTTTCACAGGGGCTTAATATCAAGGCGTTACTTTGCAACAATGGCAGTCCCTTTTAAGAAGTAACAACGATGAGAGTAAGCGCCTATGAAACGCCCAATGGGTTTGTTTAAAAGCGATTTATACTGCGTTACTTTTATAAGGGATTGATTTTAACAATAGACTCACCATTACTTGCAATCAATGCCTTGCCTAAATCGCTTTTAACTCCAACTGAAACTGCATATTGAGGTGACTTGGGTATAGTAGGCTCAGATTTATCACGCGCTTGTTTACGGTTCGCGATGTAAAATCGCTGCTACTGAGTCGAACTTCAGTTACTAAGAAGATGAAAACTACCCCGAATTAATCTCGTGATAAGTTATATTTTTTCATCTTTTCAACTAAGGTTGTACGGCGTACCCCTAAAATTTCGGCTGCACGTGCTACCACATAATCATAACGCTCTAAGGCCTGAGTGATCAGGCTTATTTCTAATTCTGCCAAATAATCCTTTAACTCAATTCCCTCATTGGGAAGTAAATCAACTGAAGACTGACTAACTTCAACATCAGGTTCATCATCATAATCACTAAAACCTGCGCTAAAGATATCATTAAATGCATCACGTTCCATTAATTCTTCTGGGTACTGTGGTTCGTATGCTTCTACTTCAATATAACGGTATTTGGCTGGTAAATCGGGGATATCAACGACTTTATCAGGGAACATTATGACCATACGTTCCACTAAATTTGCTAGTTCACGAATATTACCTGGCCATGCATGTTCCTTTAAGCTATCAATTGCCCGCTCTGTAAATTTAGCAGTTGTACCACTTTGTTCATTTACACGACGCATTAATTCTTTCAGTAATAATGGGATGTCATCTGCGCGCTCATTAAGCGATGGGTTTTCAATTGGAAAGACATTTAAACGATAATATAAATCTTCGCGAAAGCTCCCTTGCTCAATCATCATCTCAAGGTTTCTATGCGTTGCCGCGATTACGCGAACATCAGCTTGAATTGCCTTAGTGCCACCAACCCTTTCGTAACTTCGCTCTTGTAACACACGCAAAAGCTTCACTTGCATTTGCAGCGGCATATCACCAATTTCATCTAAAAAGAGTGTTCCGCATTGAGCAAGTTCAAAACGCCCTTTACGAGCAGAAATAGCCCCCGTAAACGCCCCTTTTTCATGGCCAAACAATTCACTCTCTAATAACTCGGCAGGTATAGCACCACAATTGACTGGTACAAATGGTCCTGAGTTGCGCTTAGAAAGCAAATGTACATTACGAGCCACAACTTCTTTACCTGTGCCTGACTCACCTAATATAAGTACGTTTGCATCAGTTTTCGCCACTTGCTCAATCAAAAAACGCACATCTTTAACAGCTTCTGTTTCACCGACTAACCCATCAAAGGTTTTATGTGGTTTTGCGTGCTTATGTTCATTTGGCAGCATCCGTTGATACTGTTGGCAATCATGCAGTAATTGAGTAGTCACATCATGAGTAAACGGCTCACAGATAAGGCCGACTACATTAGCAATACTTAGTAATGGTTTAAGTGTTTCGCCAATCAATAAAAAGGGAAGTGTCGGGTATTTTTTAATTACAGCTTCATGCTCAAGGTCATTGAGTGCACCAAGGATAACCATGCACTCTTTTTTATCAAAGCTGGAACATATCTGCTCAAAATTTTGTTCATCAAGTAATTGCACCGCTTCACCAATGAAAGTAAGCGCCGCATTTAAGCCTATCGCACGATTATTATTATTATCTAAAATCAAGATCATTATTGGCGAGCCACAATTACTACAAAAAAGATTGATACATTAAATTGTAAGCGACTTTGGGAGGGATGCAAGCACTAAGCGGCAGTTTTTTGACATCAATGCCAAAAAACAGACGCCTAGTTAACTATAAGTAATACTTAATAATTACTGTTTCAATATAACGGTTATAACAAACCTAAAATAGATTCTGCAGATTGGTTTGCTTGCCCACGAAGTGCAATAGATGCTTGCGCTAAAATATCGTTAGATACCTGCTGAGAAATAGCCTGCGCATAATCGGTATCTTGAATTCGACTTTTACTCGCGGCAATATTTTCATTTTGCTCGCCCAGTCCGCGAATGGTACTTGAAAGCGTATTTTCAAATGCACCAAGCTCTGCACGCTGACTATTAATTTCATCTGCAGCTTGATCACTAATATCAATCGCAGCTTGCGCGCCAGCTTGGGTCGAAATGTCAATACCCGCAACCACACTAGCAATACTCCCATTGCCAGGAGTTACACTTTGCGTTGTATTCGCATCTGGCCCAACTTGAAACGATACTGCCTGACCATCAAACAATGGTTTACCACCAAATGATGCATTCTCAAAGGTGTCTGTTATTTGACTTTGTAATTGCACAACTTCATCTTGTAAAGCTGCGCGATCATTATCATTCAACGCGCCATTACCTGCTTGAATAGAGAGTTCACGAATACGTGACACGGCATCATTAACTCCAGATAAATTAGATTCTGTTGCTTGTGAGTAAGAAATGCCATCATAAGCATTACTCACGGCTTGCCCATACCCATCTTGTTGGGAGGTCAAACGGTCTATAATCTGTAACGCAGCTGCGTCATCTGCCGCAGAGTTTATTTTTTTACCCGTAGCGAGTTGTTCTGCAAGCTTATTTCCAGTTTGCTGTGTTTGGTTTAAAAAACTAGTAGATGGTGATTGAATTTTCATAGCAGGCTCCGACACACTGATTGGTTAAATTATAGCTTAATTTGCCAAATTTTACACTTTGTACCATGGTTAAATTAAATTAACTTGGCATCTTGCTTGCTAACCAACTAAGTTAATAGGTAAAGTACTGAGATGTGTAATGAATTTCACTTTTGCGTATTTAACTTTTATAAACAACTACGCCAATGATAAATAACTTGGGTAACACTATGTTCGATAACAAAACAATTTTAATAACCGGTGGTACCGGATCATTCGGTAAGAAATACGTAAAAACCTTGCTCGAGCGATATAACCCTAAAAAGATTATAATTTTCTCTCGTGATGAGCTAAAACAATTTGAAATGCAACAAGAATTTAATCAACCATGTATGCGATATTTTATCGGCGATGTTCGCGATAAAGATCGCTTAAGAAGAGCCATGCGCGGTGTAAATTATGTTATTCATGCAGCAGCTCTTAAGCAAGTTCCCGCCGCTGAATACAACCCAATGGAATGCATAAAAACAAATATCAACGGCGCTGAGAATGTAATTGATGCAGCGCTGGACAACGATGTTGAAAAAGTTATTGCTCTATCTACCGATAAAGCAGCTAACCCAATTAACTTATACGGCGCCACTAAATTGGCGTCGGATAAGCTATTTGTTGCCGCCAATAATATTGCTGGCGGAAATCGCACCACATTTTCAGTTGTGCGTTACGGTAATGTTGTTTGTTCACGCGGCTCTGTTGTCCCAATTTTTCAAAAATTTATTGAGCAAGGTCAAGATCACATTCCCATTACACATGAAGAAATGACGCGCTTTTGGATAAGCCTGCAACAAGGTGTAGATTTTGTTTTAACGAACTTTGAACGCATGTTAGGTGGAGAAATATTCGTCCCTAAAATACCGTCAATTCGCATTACCGACTTAGCTAAAGCAATGGCGCCTGACTTACCCGTTAAAATTATCGGTATTCGCCCCGGTGAAAAATTGCATGAAATTATGTGCCCATCTGATTTATGTTTTGATACCTATGAGTTTGATGATCATTTTGTGATTGCTCCTGGTATTAAATTTAGTAGCCGGTGCAATGATTTCGACACCAACGCATTAAATGAACAAGGTAAGAAAGTCGAGGTTGGGTTTGAATATAACTCTTTAAGTAACCCTCATTTCTTAACGATAGAAGAAATAGATGCTTTTAATATTCAGGCACTTATATGATCCAATACGGTAAACAATTTATCGACCAAACTGATATTGATGCGGTAGTCGATGTTTTAAAGTCAGATTGGCTCACTCAAGGCCCTAAAGTGCCAGCATTTGAAGATGCTGTTGCTAGTTATTGTAAGGCAGAGCATGGTGTAGCTGTTAATAGTGCAACATCAGCATTACACATAGCTTGTTTAGCGCTTGACGTTGGTAGTAACGATATAGTGTGGACATCCCCTATTTCATTTGTTGCTTCAGCAAACTGCGCTTTGTATTGCGGAGCTAAAATTGATTTTGTTGATATTGACTTAAACACTGGCAATATGTCAGTTTTTGAGCTTGAAAAAAAATTGCTTCTAGCAGAACAAAACAATTGCTTACCTAAGGTAGTGATCCCCGTTCATTTAGCGGGTCAATCATGCGATATGCAAGCTATTCATAAACTTGCTCTAAAATATGACTTTAAAATTGTTGAAGATGCCTCTCATGCTATAGGTGCTAAGTATTTAGATAAACCCGTAGGCTGTTGTGAGTTTTCAGATATTTGTGTATTTAGCTTTCACCCTGTAAAAATAATCACAAGTGCAGAAGGCGGCATGGCCGTCACCAATAATCAAGAGCTAGCAAAGCGCTTAAGAAAATTAAGAAGCCACGGTATCACATCTGATCCAACCGAAATGACCGAGCCAAGTCATGGCCCTTGGTACTACCAACAAGTAGAGCTTGGTTTTAATTACCGAATGACTGATTTGCATGCCGCATTAGGTATTAGCCAGCTAAGTAAAGTTGATGAGTTTGTTAACCAGCGCCACTTTTTAGCTCAGATATATGATACACACCTAGATCTTAATCTGATCCGCCCATTACATCAAAGTGATACCTGCTATTCCGCTTATCATTTATATATAGTTCAGCTTAAAGATAGCGATATAACTCGCCATAAAAACGTTATAACCCAACTTCGGGCTGTCGGGATTATTGGCCATCTGCATTATATCCCAATACATTTACAACCTTATTATCAAGCTATGGGCTTTAGTGTTGGTGACTTCCCTAATGCTGAAAAGTATTATCAAGGTGCAATCACCCTTCCCTTGCATCCAACGTTGCAAGAGCAAGAAGTACATTTTGTACTTAACACCTTACAGCAAATCTTAAATTAAAGTTTTTAACTTTTTTGACGATATAAAACATATCATTTAATGAAACATGAGGCTGCTATGCTACACACTCACCCAACGTTCAAACTCGCTTTTATCGGTGGGGGTAACACGTCTGCGGTTGGATACGTACACTTTTGTGCAGCACACATGGATCATAAGTTTCAAGTTGTTGCTGGTGCTTTTTGTCGTAACCAAGAAAACAACAAAGCGACAGGAATTCATTGGGGTATACCTTCAGATCGTGTCTACGATGATTGGAAACACATGGTCGAAGCTGAAAAAGATCACATTGATGCGTTTGTAGTGCTCACTCCAACACCTCATCATTTAGAAGTTCTACAATACCTATTTGAAAAAAAGCTTCCTGTGATCTGTGAAAAAGCCATGGTTTGCGGCCCGAAAGAAATAGCTGCACTAAGACCATACTATGACCCTGAAAAGCAATTTTTAGCGGTAACCTTTAACTACAGTGGTTATGCTATGGTGCGGGAGTTAAAGCACCTAATTAATTCAGGAAAGTTAGGGGAAATTCAAAAAATTCATTTAGAAATGCCACAAGAAGGCTTTCGCCGACCTCCTGATATTGCCGGTAAAACGTCGCAACCGCAAGCCTGGCGCCTGCAAGACGCTGAAGTGCCAACAATATGTCTAGATTTAGGTGTACACCTTCACCACCTAAGTAGTTTTTTATTAAATGAAGAACCAAGTCACACACTCGCAGAGTTTAGTAACCACTCTCAATATGCTAATTTAGTCGATGACGTACACATGCTCGTAAAATACGCCAGTGGCATTAAAGGTAGCATGTGGATGTCAAAAACAGCTATTGGTCATCGTAATGGGTTACAAGTTAGAATTTATGGCGATATTGGCAGTGCCAAGTGGCTACAATTAAACCCTGATGAATTAGAACTTAACTTTAACGATGGTAGACGAGAAATCCTCGACCGTGCAGGTCAATGTGATTATGCTCATCAATTTAGATATAACCGAATGAAACCAGGGCACCCAACTGGCTTTGTTGAAGCGTTTGCCAATTTATATAGCGATATAGCCCAAGATCTCGCGTCTTTTCAACAAGGTCAAACAAGCAGCAACTCATACGTGTTTGGTTTAGAGCATGCCGCTGATGGCTTAAAACTATTTGCTGCCGCAAAGCGCTCAACACAAACGTTAAGTTGGGAAGATGTGTAATATTACACTTTACCCTGAAAGTATTTATGTTTGATACTTGGCTTATGAATTTTACCCATTTCAGTTTTCGGTAAAACTGCCATATCAAACAAAATCCGTGGTTGCTGATAGTCAGTTAGTTCTTTTAGTAAATGCATTTGTAATTGGGCTTTTGCATTACTAGGGGCATTTTTACTGCATACAAACGCTAATAGAATAACTTCACCAAATTTATCATCGTCCACCCCAAATGCGGCACACTCATCAACCCAAGGTAAGTAATTAGTCACTAACTCTATATCACTTGGGTAAACATTGATCCCACCTGATTTGATCACTTCTTTAGTACGACCAACATAATAAAGATAACCATCGCCATCAAGATAACCTAGATCGCCAGTAAAAAAATACCCCTCATCATCATAACTTTGGGCAGTTTGCTCTGGTAAATTATAGTACTGTGCAAATGCAGTAGGCGAGCAACAGGCAATTTCACCTATACTTCCTGTAGATAAAAGATGACGTTCAGAGTCACATATTTTTATTCTCAAATTTGGTAAAGGCTTACCTACACTATTAATCGGCACATTAGGTTGAGTTATATCAAAATCACTGATCACACCCATTTCTGATGCCCCGTAGCATTCATGGAAATGGCAATTTAAGGCTGATAATAGTAATTTTTTATCGTCACTTTCAAGGGTTGCAGAAGATGATACAACACATTTCAAGCTTGTTAATTGCGCCTTTTTTAACTCAGGAAGTAAGGCCTTTAATTGGCTTGAAACAGCGAATAAAAAACTAATTTTATGAACTTCAATCGCATCAAGCCAAGCACCTACAGAAAACTTGGGTAATATAACCACACTCGCACCCAACATTAATGGCATAAGCAATGAGCGCTGTGCTAATGAATGATATAAAGGAGTTGAAACTAACACTACATCAGTTTTATCTAATTGGTAATAATGAGCCGTTGCGTCAAACGCGCGGACAATTTTGGTCGCTTGAGTAAATACGATTGGCTTAGGTTGACCCGTTGAACCAGAGGTCATTGTAAGAATAAAAGGAGCGTTAATATCTGCAAGAAAAGAATCACAATGCTCACCAGACAATGACATTAGCGAAGCCATGTCCTTTGCCCCGTCAATATGACCGCCTAACGAAATGATTTTGTCGCTAGGCAATACATCGTTTTTTACTAGTTGATTTGCAACACTTACCCATGCAATCGCGTAACTGCAATCAGCTACCTGTAACGCTTTTGATAATGCATGCCCTTTAAGCGTCAAAGGCAATGGAGCCAATGCTACTCCCAGTTTAGCTGCCGCTAATAGGCAATAAGCAAACTCTAAATTGTTTGGACAAAATAACGCCAACTTATCACCTGATTTTATGCCAAATTGTATTAAACCTGCCGCTAAATGATCTACCTTATCAATTAACTGCTGATAACATATGGATGTATTTTGGTATACGCAGGCTATCTTATCGGGTTGGCTCACTGCATGAGATTGAACTAACTGGTAAATATTATTATTATGCATTTGGATCCCACATCACAAAATTAAATTGTTCATCGGCTAAAGGGAATAACTGTTGGGTTGTAGTATATTCAACAGAGTCGATAGGCGTTGACACAAACCCCATATATTTATTGAGCAAATTGACGAATTTATTATCTTTGTGGATCACGGCAAGCCAAATAGCGTTGGGATGACTGGCTTTACAAAAATCAAGCTGCCATTGAAGGGTCAACATAGCCAAATTAAAAGGCACATCATTGCGTGCTGTAAACCAACCACCATATAAATAATCATGCGAGTTTGCAGATACATACTGGTGCCATACATACATAGCAGGAATACCTATTTTCTCAACAACATACGATTTTCTTTCACTTCGAAACCACCATAAGTAATGTTCAAGCCTTGGAATATCTGTGTTAATGGTCATCTTTTGTGAATTACTTGGTAAATTCCTAGCAATTAAGTAATTATTTACATCGCTATCCTCAACCTCGCGTACTGCGTATTGCGTGGTAAGTTGGGCAATGTGGTTTGCGTCCCTTACTTGGCTACTTATGTCAGTTACGTCAAACTCCTGCGCTTGCAAAATTGCAGCAACTCTCTTTACACCTAAACCATCAACAGTAACAATTGCATTATGGCGTAGCTTTTTAATACGAGGTAAACAACAAATAAAGCCACCCAGCTGAGCGCCTAATAAACATGCTTGGGAATCTGTGAATTCATCTAGATGTAAAAAGTGCCCTAATTGCTGTAAGTGAGTTATATCATTTTCTTGATTAGCTGCGATAGAAAATGTGATTGCAGGTACTTTTAATGCGGCCAGCTCGTATAACGATGTACCCAATGCTCCAATAAATAAATCAGTATTGCGGTATTCGTTTGCTATAGATAAAGGAGAACATAAAATCGTTATGTTTTTAAATTTCTCCCCAAGGCGAGTAATAACCTGTTTATTTTCAGCTTTAGGACCAACTACAACCGTAAATTGGATTTGACTATGTAGCTCATGAGGTACTGAATTAACTAATGATGCAAAAATGCTAAGATCGCCACCACCACCTAAAGAACAAAGAATATTCGTTTTATTTTTACTTTTTGAAACGTGCGTATTCAAAGTTTGGCTAAATGGGGGGGCTAATAATGAAAAATCAGGCCCTAAAAAATGACGAGTTTTTGCTGATGATTTTTTATCATAGCGTTTGTGGGTTAGCTCTCCCACCCACTTAGCATCGAATAAAAAATCACAATCATGTTCTCTGCCTAAGTCATCAAATACCGCTAATTTTGCGCCTACACTACCAATTTGTTTTTCATATTCAATATCTAAATCGTAATGATCGAGTATTACCAAATCAGCATTTGAGGTTTTTATTACGCTTAGTAAAGTAGCAATATCTTGTTTGGACGCCGTTTTAACAAAATGTATATCATCACATATCAGCTTTTGTATAAAAGGCGCTAAATCAGCTTGTTGAATATCCAAAACCAAAGTGAGGCTAGCTTGAGTATTTGACTGCAACTCAAGCAGCAGCCACTTTATACGCATTAAATGGCCAATACCTAAACACGTAGAAACTCGAGCTACAATATTCATTGCTTACTCAATAGCGTTTCAATCAAACCACCCACAGTTGCATTATTTTCATCCATGAGTTCATCAGGGCTCAGATGAATATTAGTAAGCATCTCAAGCTCCATAATCATGCTAAGAATTTCAAATGAATCAATGCTACCTGAACCAGTAAAATTAAAGTGATTAATATTTTTCTTTGAAATACTAATACCGCGTGCGATTAAAAAATCACAAAAAAAACCTTGTAATAACTCTTCATTTATCATGCTAATTATTCCATATCCTGCCAACATAGCTGTGTACCGCGAGGTAAAAATAGGCGCGCCTTCCTACCAATAACATTCGGTAATTCTTTTGGGGCTAACTCACCACCACCTGGTCGAAGATTCGCAACATTATCAACGGTTAAAATCTCTCCTGATTCAATATCTTTAGTCGTGTATAAGCAACGGCGATTAGGTGAAGGTTTAAGGGGATAATGTACTATTCCAATCGCTTTTTCGACTTGTCGAACACCATGTATTAATGCTTTAAGTTCATCTGGTGTCATTGAAAAAAAGCTATCAGCCGTTTCATCATCTTTGCTTAATACAAAATGTTTTTCGATAACATGTGCGCCAAAAGCGACTGATGCTATGGGTACATCATTACCTAAAGTATGATCTGAAAGCCCCACTGGGCACTTAAAACTATCCGCTAGATGAGGAATTGTGGCTAAATTTATTGACTCTGCAGGGGCTGGATAAGTACTAGTACATTTTAATACGCACAACTCTTTTACCCCCGCTTGCTCTGCAACTTGAACCGCATCAGTTATTTCAGCAAGGGTTGCACCACCGGTTGACATGATCATCGGTTTTCCAGTTGCTGCGACTTTTCGAATCAGCGCATGATCAATCAACTCAGGTGAAGCAATTTTATATGCCGGTGAATCTAACGATTCCAATAAATCCACAGCAGAGTCATCAAATGGAGAAGAGAAAATTGTTATACCTATTTCATTTGCCAATTGGACCAACGGAGCATGAAAATCCCATGGCATATATGCACCTTCGTAAAGATCATATAAGTATTGCCCTTTCCATGGCCCAGTTGCTTCAAAGTGCGGTAATTTACAATCCATCGTTAAAGTATCTGCACGGTACGTTTGCAACTTGATTGCATCCGCTCCAGCCTCTTTAGCCGCCCTTACCAACGCCTTTGCCTGCTCTAAATCTTGCCCGTGATTAGCTGACATTTCGGCAATAATATACACAGGGTAGCCTGACCCGATAGTTCTACCATTAATGGTAATTTCAGAATTAAACGCCATTTACGATCCCTAAATTGCACTGTCAAAAACCATTACATTTAAGCAAACTTTATACCTAAACCTATTCGACTAGCTTATAAATTAATAAATCACATTGATCCAAAAGGATTTTAACCTTTAAGTTATGTGCAAGAGTGTAATGATTTGCTATATTTATCTCAATAATAATTATGATTACCATTAAACATGTCTGATGTATTAGTAATAATTCAAGCACGTATGACATCAACTCGATTGCCTGCAAAAGTGATGTTACCACTGTGTGGCAAACCCGTGTTACAAGTTATGCTTGAACGCTTACCTAGTTGGCATAAACATATCATTATTGCAACGACGAATGATGGAACTGAACAACCCATTTTAGATTTGTGCGCGCAGTTAAATATAAAAACCTATCAAGGCGACACGCACGACGTGCTAAGTCGTTATTATTTAGCTGCAAAGCATTATGGCGCAAAACCATCAACAACCATAGTCAGGTTAACCAGTGATTGCCCCTTGATTGATGAAGCGCTTTGTACGCAAGTCATTAATGAAAGAACGAGTCAAAATTATGACATGGTTAATTTAGGCCCGCACAGTGGTTACCCTAGGGGACTAGATTGTTGTGCTTTTTCTTTCAAATTATTAGAAAATACTTATTTAAAAGCCACATCACCCGCCGATCGTGAACATGTGACGTTAGGCATGGCAAAATTTAATACCATAACGACCCACACATTCAGTGCGCATGAAGATTATAGCCACTTTCGCCTAACACTTGATGAACCAGACGATTACAAAGCAATTACCGCTGTTTATGATCATTTTTTGAATAAAGTTGATTTTTCTTATAATGATTTAATAAAAACATTAAAGGAAAACCCTTACCTCACCGATATAAATAAACACGTAGAGCAAAAATCTACTTAAGTTAGGCATAATAATTGTATGTCATTGAACATTATATTTATGACTACCAAAGAATTAGAGAATATTAAATGAATCCAAAAACAATATTAGTTACCGGTGCAACTGGCTATAAAGGAACCGTATTGGTTCCAAAGCTACTGGCTTTAGGCCATCGCGTAATCGCATTTGACACCCAATGGTTTGGTAATTTTTTGCCCTCTCATGACAACCTCTCAGTCATTAAAGGTGACGTACGCGACACTGATACGATTAACTTAGACGGTGTGGATTCTATTATTCATCTTGCTTCTATCGCAAACGATCCCTGTGGTGATTTAAACCCTAAATTAACATGGGAAGTGAGTGCGTTAGCAACTATGCGCTTAGCCGATAAAGCAAAGCGCTCTGGGGTGAAGCAGTTTATTTATGCGTCATCTGGTAGCGTATACGGTATCAAAGATGAAGAACATGTAACTGAAGACTTAACGCTTGAACCTATTTCAGAATACAACAAAACAAAAATGGTTGCAGAGCGTGTTTTACTTAGTTATGCCAGCGATATGGCGGTACAAATTGTTCGCCCAGCAACCGTATGCGGCGTATCTAAACGTATGCGTTTAGATGTTTCTGTTAATATGCTGACAATGCAAGCTCTGAAAAATGGAAAGATTACGGTTTTTGGTGGCGATCAAGTCAGACCAAATATTCATATTGACGATATCACGGATCTCTATATTTATATGTTAGATAATCCAGATAAAGTCTCAGGTGTGTTTAATGCAGGGTTTGAAAATATTTCAATTATGGATATTGCAAAAATGGTGCAGGCTAAAATAGCGTGTGAGATTGATGTAACGCCTTCAAATGACCCTCGTTGTTACCGTATTAACTCAGATAAATTACTCGCAACTGGTTTTACACCCAATAAAAATGTCGACACTGCCATTATCGAAATTATTACAGCTTACAAACAAGGTTTACTAAAAGATGAAGATCATTTTTACAACCTTAAATGGATGCAAAGAGAGGTTCTATGATTAACAACCAGCGAACCCCAGCGGTACCTAATGATTTAGTAGAAGACCTAACAACAAACTATATAGCCAGCCTAACGGCTGTGCTAAAACAGCTAGATAGCAAAAAAATTAAAATCCTTGTTGATGCTTTGCTAACTATGAAAGCAAATAATGGCACGTTGTATTTATGTGGAAATGGTGGTTCGGCTGCAAATGCAATCCACCTAGCAAATGACTTTACATTTGGTATAAGCCCGCAAGGTAATGCACTTAAAGTTGAAGCGTTACCTGCTAACAGCTCTGTTTTAACTTGCTTAGGTAATGATATTGGTTATGAAAATATCTTTGCACATCAGCTAAAAGTTAAAGCGAATAGTCATGATATTTTACTAATTTTATCTGGCAGTGGTAACTCTGAAAATATAATTAGAGCGACTCAACAAGCACTCGATATTGGTATGAAAACAGTCGGTATTTTAGGATTTTGTGGCGGTAAAGTTAAGCCTATGCTTGACCAAGTTTTCCATTTCGAAATCCAGGATATGCAAATATCAGAAGATACCCAAGTTATTGTCGGGCATATTTTAATGAAAGCTCTTTATCTGGAATTACAAAATGACTGACTCACCAATTATTGTTATAGGAAGTAATTCTTTTTCTGGCGCCTCTTTTTGCTCTCACATGCTAAAGCAAGGTAAAAAAATCCTCGCGATCAGCCGCTCTAGTGAACCCGTTAATGCCCTGTTACCTTATAAATGGCAAGATTGCCACACAACGAATCTAGCATTTAAACAACTCGATTTAAATCATCATTTAGATGACATATTAACACATATCAAACAAGAGAATGTTGGCACAGTTTATAACTTTGCAGCCCAAAGTATGGTGGGACAAAGCTGGGAATACCCAGAGCATTGGTTTATGACCAACGCAGTGTCAACTATCAAATTACACAATGCACTTCGTCAACTCGACAGTTTAGATAAATACATACATATCTCTACACCTGAAGTGTACGGTAGCTGCGAAGGATTGGTTCCTGAGCATCGGAACTACCAACCAAGCACGCCCTATGCTGTATCACGAGCTGCTGCTGATATGAGTCTTCATACATTTTCTGATGTTTATGATTTCCCTGTTGTTTTTACTAGAGCAGCCAACGTGTTCGGTGAAGGACAACAACTGTATAGAATAATTCCAAAAACAATACTGTCTATATTATTAGGCAAAAAGCTACCGCTTCATGGTGGCGGCTACTCTACTCGCTCATTTATCCATATTGATGATGTGTCTAGTGCAACACAGTTAATTGGAGAGCAAGGACGTAATGGCGAAATTTATCATATTTCAACAAAGCGTATGATCACAATCCGCGCAATTGTGGAGATGTTATGCAAAATGTTAAACGTCCCATTTGAACAGACATGTGAAATAACAGGTGACCGACTTGGTAAAGACGCTGCTTACCTGCTTGATACTCAAAAAATCAGATCAGAATTACAATGGCAAGACAGTATTTCACTCGAAGACGGCCTTGCCAAAACAATTGATTGGGTCAAAAGCAACCTTGATACTCTAAAAACACAACCACATAACTATATTCATAAAGCCTGAGGTATTCATGCTAGGAAAAGAATTAGATTTATTAAAAAACTACCCTAAATCAAAAAGAGACACCAAGGGAAGAGCCAATGTAATTACCGAAGCTGATAGAGAAATTGCTCGCCAATATGGTAAAGATTTTTTTGATGGTGATCGTACCTATGGATACGGTGGTTTTAGCTACATGTCTCGCTTTTGGCAACCGGTTGTTCCTGATCTTCAATCTCACTTTCAATTAACAAAAGAAAGTTCTTTACTGGATGTAGGTTGCGCCAAAGGCTTCATGCTCTATGACCTGCAACAGCATATCAAAGGTATAAAATTAGCTGGGTTGGATATTTCTAGTTATGCTTTAGAGCATGCCAAAGAAGAAGTTAAGCACTTACTTCAACAAGGGGATGCAAAGAGTTTACCTTTCGATGACGACAGCTTTGATGTCGTTATGTCAATCAATACTATCCATAATTTAGATGAAAAAGAATGTGCTATCGCGTTACAAGAAATTGAACGTGTAAGTAAAGGAAAGTCATTTATAACTGTTGATGCCTATCGAAATGATGAAGAAAAAGAGCGTATGCTCGAATGGGCATTAACCGCAAAGACCATCATGCATGTTGATGATTGGAAGGTATTCTTTAAAGACCATGGTTACACTGGCGATTTTTACTGGTTCATACCATAGAGATAACTATGAATTTAGAGCAAATAGCAGCAAAAATACGATACACATTATGTGACGTATCGAGTAAAACAAAAACCCCACACTTGGGTAGTTCACTGTCATGTACTGATATATTAACAGCACTTTATTGGCAAGTACTCAATGTAGAACCATCAACACCATCAATGCCAAGCAGGGATTACTTCTTGCTTGGTAAAGGCCATGCTGCAAGTGCACTTTATACCACACTTGCCTACAGGGGTTTTTACCCAGTGGTAGATCTTTATCAACACGGCCAAACCGACTCTGTTTTTGAAGAGCACCCCGGCATAAACTCCCCTAAAGGAGTTGATACCGTTTCGGGATCACTTGGCCATGCACTTTCACTTGCAACAGGTATGGCATTAACCTGTAAAATTCAAAAAAAAACTAATCGCTTTTATGTTCTCATGGGCGATGGTGAGCTCAATGAAGGAACGATTTGGGAAGCGGCCATGTTTGCAGCCGGTAAAAAACTATCCAATCTCGTTGCCATCATTGATTTTAATAAACTTCAAGGCACTGGTGAAAGCTGTGAAATAATGCACCTTGAACCATTAGAAGAAAAATGGCGGGCATTTGGCTGGCACACAATTCGCCTTGATGGTCATGATATTTTGGCTATCAGCGACGCTTTAAAGGATGCGCAATCTTACGACAAACCGGTGTGTATAATCGCTGATACAATTAAAGGAAAAGGTATTTCTTTCATGGAAAACGATAACAACTGGCATTATCGTATACCAACTCAAGATGAAGTTGAAAAAGCAAAACAGGAGTTGGGGCTAAAATGAGAAATGCATTTGCAAATTGTTTGACCGAATTAGCTAAATCCGACACCAGTTTAATGCTTTTCTACGCTGATATCGGTAATCGTTTATTCAATAATCTAAAAGAAATTGCTCCCGATAGAACAATCAATGCAGGCATCGCCGAAGCAAATATGGCATCAATGGCTGCGGGCTCCGCAATGATGGGCCAAAAACCTTTTATTTATACCATTACGCCATTTACTACAGCGAGAAACTTTGAACAAATAAAAATAGATATCGCTTATCAAAACCAACCCGTTATCATCGTTGGCACGGGCTCAGGCTTATCCTATGCTAATTTAGGGCCCACACATCATTCGTTTGAAGATATCGCGTTAATGCGAAGCTTGCCAAATATGAATATTGTATGTCCTGCCGATTCAGACGAACTTAGCGTATTAATGCCCCAATTAATCAAACTCAACCAGCCGTGTTACTTTAGAATTGGTAAAAAAAATGAGCCAAAGGTTCACAAAATTTTACCTGACTTAAAGTTTGGACATGCATATACAATGCAAGAGGGTCAAACAGTCGCAATATTAGCAACGGGCACGATTATGCCACTCGCAAATGATTTGTTCATTGAACTTCAAAGTAAAGGCATTAACGCCGAGCTTGTCAGTTTTCATACAGTAAAACCCCTTGATACTCAATATTTAGCCTTAGCTTGTGAGCGCTTTGAACATATAATCACTCTTGAAGAACACAATGTGAATGGCGGCTTTGGCAGTGCCGTACTTGAATATATTAGTGAACAACCTAAAACACCAAGAGTACACCGTTTTGGTATCCCTGATAAATTTATTGATCAAGTTCATAGTACTGAAGATGCACGTAAAAAAGCAGGTTTAACTGTTTTAGATATAATCACAACACTAAAAAATAGAGCTGTAATATGATTATCGGTATCGATTTTGATAATACTATTGCTGACTATACAGGTGTGTTTCATCGCGTTGGAGTGAAATTAGGCTGGCTTCCAAAAGAAGTGGGACAAACAAAAGAAGATGTGAAAGCATACTTTATTAATGCTGGAAATGAACCAAAGTGGACTGAATTACAAGGTATCGTATATGGGAAAGAAATTAACCAAGCTAAACCATACCTAGGTTGCCTAGAGGCAATAAAAAGCTTAAAAAAAGAAGGTCATAGTATTTTCATCGTGTCGCATAAGACTAAATACCCAATTATTGGTGATAAAACTAACTTTCATATTGCGGCCACTAATTGGCTAAAAAGTCATGGTTTTACTAATTGTACCGATGGACCTATTGCCTCTGAAAACATATCATTTCATGAAAAACAAGAAATAAAAATAAATCGGATTTCAACTCTCCAATGTGATTTTTTTATTGATGATCTTAGTAGTGTCTTAAATAGCGCTTTATTTCCATTACCAACAGAAAAAATTCTTTTTAATCAAAAGCCACATCCGAGCATTGAGTTAAATACGAGTGATTGGAAGAAAGTTCATCCAATGATTAACTCTTTCATAAATAGGAGGAATTAAAATGGTGATTTGGCTAACAGGTCGTCAAGGTGCAGGGAAGACAACCTTGGCAAAAATATTGCATAACATATTGGATGAAAAGTTAAACAAAGTAATCCTTCTTGATGGAGATAAACTGCGTGAGGTTTTGGGTAATCAAAATTACGATAACGACTCTCGCTCAGCACTAGCAATGACTTATGCTAGGCTATCAAACATGCTATCTCAACAAGGAGCTACCGTTATTTGTGCAACAGTATCCATGTTTCACAGTGTCAGGGAATGGAACAGGTCAAATAACGCACAATATTTTGAAGTGTATATTAAAGTTGAACCTGACGTATTAATTAAAAGAAACCAAAAACAGCTATATTCCGAAGCTGCGCTAAATAATAAGAATTATCTACATGGGTATGATATTCCTTTTGAAGAACCATTAGCACCGGATTTAATACTTAATAATAACGGTCTAGAAACGCCGCTTGAAGCAGTCAACAAAATTGTAATGGAATTAATAAAATGAAAAAAAAACTTGGTGATTTCACTGGCCTAGCAAAAAATTACTCATTATATAGACCTAGTTACTGCCCTTTAGTATGTAAAGCCATTTTAGGGTTAATCGATAAGAATAATAATGAGATCGATTTTGTAGATGTCGGTGCTGGTACTGGTATTTGGACTCGTATGATCAACCACGCTGGCTTAAATAGTACTGTCGCAATTGAGCCTAATGATGATATGAGAAAGCATGGTATTTTGGACAGTCAAAAAACAAACATCACCTGGGTAAATGGCTCTGGTGAAAATACAACGCTAAATGACAACAGTGCCGATTTACTTTCCATGGCTTCATCATTTCACTGGGTAGATTTTGAAAAAGCAATAAAAGAATTTTCTCGAGTACTACGCCCGGGCGGTTTTTTTACAGCAGTATGGAATCCTCGACATATTGAGTGCAATCCATTACTTGTCGAAATTGAAGAAAAGTTATATGAAATAGCGCCTCATATAAAACGCGTGTCATCTGGGAACTCTGATTTTACCGATACACTAACAGAACGTCTAAGAAATGCCGATGTATTCTCCGATGCTATTTACTTAGAAGGGTTTCATACTATAAAACAAACACCTGAAGAGTATTTAGGCGTCTGGTGGTCAGTGAACGATATTCGAGCACAAGCAGGTGAAGATAAATTTATGCAATTTATGGCTTTTGTCGAAGAAAAAACAAGTAACTTAGATTTTATTGAGACAACTTATAAAACAAGAGCTTGGCTAGCTAGAGTCCGTTAGAATGATTTTTACTACCAAATCGCAAAATCTAATCTCTTTACAGAACATTTTAACAACTGCGAAGATACTCCCGCAATTTTGTTTTACAGCAGAACAATGGAAAAATGAATCTAACGATGTTCTGAATAGTTTTTTTACATTATATAAATGGAGTGATAAAAAGCTAATTGTAAGAAGTAGTGCTGTCTGTGAGGATAGCGCCTTTCAATCATATGCTGGTTATTATGACTCCATACTCAATGTCGAAGGAGTGAAAAAACTAGAAAGTGCGATAGAAAGTGTTTATCAATCATTTGAAAACTACACCCCTAATGATGAAATATTCATTCAACCGATGCTGGAAAATGTAGACATTAGCGGAGTCGCTTTTACAAAAGATCCTTCTAACAATACGCCTTACTATGTTTTAAACTACTCATTGTCCAGTTCAACTGACGCCATAACCGCAGGTACTTCCAATGAGAATGTCAGTTATATATCAAAGCAATTTGATGGATTAGATAAAGAGTCTTGGCAATTTAAATTATGCTCTCTATGTAAAGAACTCGAAAAAATATATGGGCTTGATGCACTAGATATTGAATTTGCAGTTGATAAAAATAAACATTTATACCTATTTCAAGTTAGACCCTTGATAATTAAAAGCCTAGATAATTTTTGCGATCAAGAACATTTTAAAATATTAAAAACGCTAGAAGCAACTATAAGTAGATTCATAAAGCCACACCCTTATTTAAATGGAGAGCGCTCTGTTTTAGGCATTATGCCTGATTGGAATCCAGCCGAAATTATTGGTGTTCGACCTCGCCCACTCGCTCTTTCTTTATATAAAGAGTTAATTACCGATTCAACATGGGCATATCAAAGAAATAATTATGGTTATAAGCAACTAAGAAGCTTTCCTCTTTTACTTTCCTTAGCTGGCTTACCTTATATTGATGTAAGAGTAAGTTTTAATTCATTTATACCTAAAGATACACCTGATAGGCTTGCTGAAAAATTAGTTAATTATTATATAAACGAATTAAAAAATGCCCCCGAAAAGCATGACAAAGTTGAGTTTGATATTATATTTTCTTGCTTTACTTTAGATTTGAATGAGCGTTTAAAACGCTTAAGTGAAGCTGGATTTTCCGAATCTGAATTAATAACATTCACTGAATCACTAAAAAAATTAACAAATAATATAATTAAAAATGATGGCTTATGGAAAAAAGACATCGAAAAGATTAACACACTCCCTAATCGTCGAATAAAAATATTAAGTAGCGGCTTATCTAAAGTAGAGAAAATCCACTGGTTGCTGGAAGATTGTAAAAGATATGGCACACTTCCATTTGCAGGGCTTGCGAGAGCTGGTTTTATTGCGGTGCAATTTTTACGCTCAATGGTTGCTAAAAATATAATAACAGAGCAAGACTACAATAAGTTTTTGTCTTCAATTGCGACTGTTAGTTCCACATTAAAACAAGATTTCATTAACCTCCCTCTATCAAGTTTTTTACAGCAGTATGGGCATCTTCGCCCAGGCACATACGACATACTTTCTCCTCGTTATGACAAGGCACCAGAGCGTTACTTTAATCAATCAGATAAAAATGTTAAAGAGCAAACTTTCGATAACTTTACTTTGAGTTTAGAACAGCTTTCCGCTCTTAAAGAGTTATTAGAAAAAAGTGGCATTGAACATGATGTGATATCTCTGTTCTCATTTATAAAAGGTGCAATAGAGGGAAGAGAATATGCCAAGTTTATCTTCACTCATAGCCTAAGTGATGCTCTTGAGCTTATTACAGAGTTAGGACTTGAACATCAGTTAAATACAGATGATATGTCATATGTTGATATATCATCCATACTTAAAACTTATTCAAGTAGCGATGATCTACTAAATATTATTAAAAGCTCTATCGATACTGGGAAAAAAAATCACCTAAAAGCACAGCAGATCACACTCCCGCCACTAATATCGAGTCCATCTGATGCATACTTTTTTAACATGCCTGAAGGTGAACCTAACTATATTACACAAGGTAAAATAACTGCCGAAACAACGATGAATCCAGCTGCATATGAAGAACTGGCAGGAAAAATTGTTTTTATTCCTTCAGCAGATCCTGGATTTGATTGGTTGTTTTCTCATCCAATTGCAGGGCTTATTACTAAATATGGGGGATGTAATAGCCATATGGCGATTAGAGCTGGTGAGCTTAATATACCTTCAGTTATCGGCGCGGGTGAAATTTTATATGCAAAATGGCTTAAAGCCGAAAAATTAGAGCTAGATGCAAACAATAAAAAAGTGATAATTATCAGATGAAATTAATTGGTATAACACAACGAGTTGATATTCATCCAACCTATGGTGAACGTCGTGATGCTTTAGATCAGCGATGGTATCAATTCTTTTTATATTGCGGATTCATACCAATTCTAATCCCTAACTGTATAAAAACTTGTCGTGCTCTGCTTGCTAGAGTCCAGTTAGATGGCTTTGTTTTCACAGGAGGCAATTCGCCAATGCACTATGCTGGGGATGCCCCAGAAAGAGATGATGTAGAGGCTTTTCTAATAGAACATTGCGAAACTGTAGGCTTACCTATTCTAGGCGTATGCAGAGGGATGCAAATGATACAACTTCATTATGGTGGCTCGTTAGACTGTATAAAAGGCCACGTTAATAAGATAATTGAAATAAAAACGGATGAAGAGCAGTTACCTAGATTTGTAAACTCATATCATACTCTAGGGACCACTACAACAAAAAAGCCTTTATTAACAAAAGCTAAAAGTAGTGACAATATAGTCAAAGCAATAGAGCATAGCCGCTATAGTATCTTTGGGATTATGTGGCACCCTGAAAGAAATACCCCCTACTGCGATGAAGATATACAACTTTTCAAGGATATATTTTAAAATGAAAGCCATTATACTTGCCGCAGGTACAGGCTCAAGACTCGAGCATTTAACAACAGATAAGCCAAAGTGCTTAGTGGAGTTATGGCACGAACCATTGCTTAAAAGGCAATTACGCCAACTCAATTCTTTAGGAATAAAAGACACATTAGTCATCACTGGGTTTAAAAGTGAAGCAATATTAGAGTATACAAATAACATTGTGATTAATACTGAATACGATAGCTCGAATATGGTATTTAGCTTAGCTAAGTCAATCGATTGGATTAAAAAACATGCTGACGAAGAATTCATTGTTCTCTATGCAGACATTGCCTACCATACCGATACATTAAAAGAACTAATTAAGCATAAGTCTTCATTCCCTTTAACTGTCCTTGGTAATTTAAAATGGCAAGAACTTTGGGAAATGCGTATGGAAAACCCATATGATGACGCTGAAAGCTTTATATACAATGATCAATTAACATTAACAAATATTGGCAATAAGCTTACAAGTCAATCACAAGCAATGGCCCAATTTATGGGGATGTTTAAAGTAGAAGCAACAGTGCTAATAGAGCAACTGCAACTATTTATTAATGAATCTCATGATTTTAGTGTAAAAAATATGTATATGACTTCGCTTTTACAAAAATTAGCGAACCAATATTTCGTCGACGTACTTTTAATCGACGGTCGCTGGATTGAACTTGATACATTAGCTGATTACACTCTTTATAGTACACAAAATCGCCTTTTCTTTGGCTTAGACTAAGAATAATAAATGTATACAATAATATATGGTATAAGTTCACCGACAGAACTATTTTTAAAATCTTCAATCAATACAGGTAATAATCTATTTGCTTGTACGGATGGTGGAGAGTCCTACAAAGGCACTCAAGCTCTTAGCCTTGAAGATTTGGCGTTAGTCCCTCATGATCAAATTGATAGAATTATTATTTGTTCCATGTTTGTTTCTGAAATATGTAATGGTTTACGTGAAAAAGGCCTGCCATTAGAGCGCACTTATTTTTTTGACCATACAAAGAAAAAACTAATTCATTACAATGCATTATTAGCTAAGCAAGTCAGTAGTGAAGATATCTTATATGCCGTTTACGACCTATCAGTTCATTTAGCATGTTTTGATGTAATTAACTTTGTGGTGTTAGCTGAAATTGCGAGAATAGAGCAACATAAAACATATATTCAATTTATTTTAGTCCACGATCGTTCAACAGTCGGTGAAAACTTTAATACACTTCGATTTCATGATGCTGATGATTACGCATGGCGGATTGAGAAAATAGTCAAAACAGTTTTTACCTGTGTTCCTAGCTACATATCTATTACTGAATTTCCTTTTAAAGAGGACGCTTTTATTTTCCTTGCAACAAAAGAGAACGTCTTCCCTGAATCGTATTATACAAATAAAAAGTCACCCGCTATCAACACTCTCTTACTAAGAAGTGTACCTTTGAAATATGATATGAGCGTCCTCAGCGCACCTTTAGTAGGTAAAAATCTTGCTGCATCTTTTTTAAATTCATTACCCGATAATAAAAAGATCATCGTAATAACACTTCGAGAATACGAAGCGCAGCCAAAAAGAAATAGTGACATTGCTCAGTGGTCTGCATTCCTTGATTCACTTGATTTGACAATATATTGCCCTGTGATTATAAGAGATACATATCAAAGCACTGAAAAACCTGACGACAGGTTAAAAAAATACATCCACTGCCCCCAGGCTTCAATGGACTTTTGTGTCCGTTTAGCACTGTACGAACTAGCCTATATTAATATGGGAGTCTCTAGTGGGCCTAACTACAGTATTAGCTTTGTTAAGGGTGCCCGCTCTATAATTTTCCAAATGATTGATGAAAACAACCCTGCGAGCTCATCTTGGACAGCAAAGCGTTCGGGTTTAGAAATAGGAAAAGATTTTTTCTTTAATGATAGTAAACTTCAAATGACTATTTGGGAAAAAGACGACTTGAATCATCTACAGCACGCTTTCGATATATTAGTAGCGCGTATTAATAAATTAACAAAAATCAATCCCCAACAAGCAGGTCAGTAATATGAACTTTAAAGTCGCGGTCGGAGTATGCTATGGCAGAGGGGGCTCTTTTTTTCTCCACTCACTCCTTGATGGGCATCCAGAAGTCATTAGCCTCCCCCCTTATATGATGAACTTGGCTCAGCATATTTTTAATACAGCGGATCTTGAAAATAAAGAATTTACCGAACAATTCATCTTAGACTTTAACAATCTATTTGTTGAAAGTTACTCTCAGTGTGTTAGTAACCAGTATATTAACTTTAATAATAATATGGCTAGAACGCAAACAGGGTTACTAAATTTAGATAAGAAAAAGTTTAAAGAAGCGCTTATTTTAGAGTTAGAAAATAAGCCTAAAGCATTCAATATTCGATTTATAGCTATTCATATTATTATATATCAGCTTCTAGGCATTAACACTTCAGATAAAAAAGTTATTTTTTATCAATTACATACTCCTAATTATACTGTAATGAGGAAAATGTATGACGAGTTCAATCACTTATTAGTTTGCCATTCAGTAAGAGATCCTATCGCGTCTTTTATTAGGATGTCTCTTGCTCATTGCAATGACTTGCAAAAGTTACCTGACTATGAAATATCGTTAGGGAGATCTACGGTTGAGTCATGCTTTAGACATTTCTTATATGCTGGAAGCGATCTAACTGGATGTGAAAACAGTAAGAGCCTAGCGATAAAGTTAGAACAACTCCATGCAACCCCTCAACAAACACTTCAACTGGTTACCTCATTTTTACAAATAGGATGGCATGATATTTTACTTGCTGAGACGATTAATCATGGTCAAAATTGGCAAGGGATCATCGGGGATACTACAGGCTTTAATCTTGAAAAAACATTAAACAATAATAGAAAGTATCGCTCTTATGTTGATGAATATGACTTAATTCGATTAGAAAAAATTGCTCGCCAACGTTTTTTAAAATGGGAATACCCTCTGCAATATGAAGATATCACAGAAAAATTAGATTTTGAAAAACCCTATGCTTTCGAGACGTTTTCATTAACTGTATCGAATAAAAATAAAAACCTAACAGATAGAAATGTTGATGCCGATATAACAGTCTGTAGAGGCGAATTACATACAGCCATCCTTAAAACGATCAATTATATGCCAGAGCAATTTGGTGCATTTACCTCAATTTCAACAAATGAGTAATTATTATGGATAACCAAGAACCAACTTATATAGAAGACTACCATGACTTTTTAGACGAAACAGAGCAATCAAAGTTGGGGCTAATGAGTAATGGAACATGGGATCTGGATCCAAGACGCCTCGGTATTATGCTTTCACGATATAAATTTGTATCAAAGATGCTCTCTGGACATAAAAAAACGGTGGAGATTGGTTGTGGTGATGCATTTGGTAGTCGTGTCGTCAGACAAGAAGTTAAGGAACTAACCGTTGCCGATATAGAGCCTCGTTTTATCGAAGATATTATTAAACGTAACTCTGTTAAATGGCCATTAATCCCTGTTGTACATGATATTTTAGAGAAGCCATTTGAGAGCACATTTGATTCGGCCTATTCCTTAGATGTACTTGAACATATTCCAGCAAAATTTGAAGATACATTTATCAATAATATAAAACTATCGCTCAACAATGACGGGGTTGTCATTTTAGGTATGCCATCGTTAGAATCTCAACAATATGCATCACCAGCAAGTAAAGCAGGCCATATCAATTGTAAATCTGGCCATGAATTTAAAGCGCTATGTGATAAGCATTTTAAGCATGTGTTTTTATTTTCTATGAATGATGAAGTTGTCCATACAGGCTTTTATCCTATGGCACACTATTTACTTGCTTTGTGTGTTAAGTAATTAAATGAACGATTTTTTATATAAGCATTTAAAAGCTCCCTGTCATATAAATGAAATTTCAGGCGGTGCAAATAGTCGTGTCTTTAATGTTAAAGATAGTGGAAATGAGTATATATTTAAGCAGTTTTTTACTAAGAACAATGATTATAAAGTTAAGTGTGAGCGAGAATTTTCATTTTTAAAGGCACTAACCCAATATAAAGAAAATAACACAGCTACACCAGTTGCCTGCGATATTGAGTTGGGTTATTTACTTATGTCAAAACTACCTGGTGAGAAAGTAACTCAACCAACAGAACAAAATATAAAAAGTGCATTTAGTTTTATTGTTAATTGTAACTCTCAGCAGCAAAAATTACAGATAATAAATGCAAAAGATGCGGTAAAAAAATTAGCTGACTTTGAATTACTTGTTACTAATCGGTTTTCAATAATTCAAAAGCAAGAAGTTATTTCATCAGCTTTTTTAAGTTTAGTTGAAAATAAAATAATGCCTTTTTTTTATAAAGTACAAAAAGACAACCGTCAACTTAATGGGCAAATGTCGCTTGACTGCAATTACTTATCGCCTTCAGATTTCGGTTTTCATAATATTTTAATAGATCAGAATGAGCTTTATTTTTATGATTTTGAGTATGCTGGCATCGACTCACTTTGGAAACTTACAGCCGATTTTTTCTCTCAACCTCAAATCCCTGTGCCTATTGATAAAATAAGCATTATTAAAGAGTTGCCGTTATTTGGTTTTTTAACTAAAAACAAAAGAGAATTTATAACCGCTTTTCAAATGACTAGAATTAAATGGTGTTTTATTATTGGTAATGTCTTTATTTCAGAAATATATAAAAGAAGGGAATTTGCGGATAAAGCACATATTTTAGATGAAGAAAACACCATAGCAAAAATAGAACGTTATTTAATTGAAACGCATTTTCAAACAAAAATATTAGAAGATATTCTTTAAGGATTATAGCTTGTGAAATGTATCATTTGTAATAATGAAATATCCTCAAGTGTGGATATGTTACATATTAATAAACCAATTGCATCTGATTGTCGAAACGTAAGTTTTACTGCTGATATTTTCCAATGCCAACATTGCCAGCATTATCAAAAGAATATAGATGCTCATTATTTAAATAACATAAATGAAATCTACACTCACTATCGACCTTACTCAGTTCAAAATGGTAAAGAGCAGCTTAATTTTACTGCAGATATCCCCTTTACTCGTTGTAGTGAAATACTAAAAATATCAGAGGAATTTTTGCCTCACGCAAATGCTCAATTTATTGATATAGGTACTGGCAGCGGTGTAATGTTAGAGGCTGTTTCACAGCGTTATTCAAACTGGACTAAAAGTGCACATGATGTATCGGGTGATTACCAGTTAAACTTAACTCAGAAATATAACCTTGCCTCTTTTTATAAAGGCAACTTAAGTAAGATAGATCATCGTTTTGATATAATTACATTGATTCATGTTTTAGAGCATATTACTTCACCACCTCAATTTTTAGATAGTATTAATGCCTTATTGTCTAATAATGGCATAGCCGTAATTCAAGTGCCTAATATTGCCGAGAATGAATGGGACTTTTCTATTTATGATCATGTTTCACATTTCACAAAACATACATTAAAAACACTACTTGATCAGCATTTTAAAAACGTATTCTTTCCTATCAAACAATTAAATAAAGAGATTACTGTTTTAGTATCAAACACCCATACCTTCCCAAAACAAGCGACAAGCCCAATAAAAAATGAGCAGCCACTTTTAGAATCATTTAATCTAAAAATACAGCAGCTGAAAAAATTACCAGCCTGCCACATCTTAGGGACGGGTCCAGCAGCGAGCTTTTGTGCTCATTTTTTAGGTGAAAAATTTCTTGGCTGGGTCGATGAAGATCCTTTAAAAATAGGCAAGGTTATGGCAAATAAAACGATACAAGATGCGAGTGAGCTTCATACATCTCCAATCTTTCTACCTTACCCCTTGTCACAAGTTGAGCAAATAAAAAATCGACTTCCGCAAAATAATTATATTTACTAAATGGAAATACATAAATGAAAGCTGCAGTGTTATTTAAAACAGGAGAGCCTTTAAGAGTGATAGATAACCTCGTTGCTCCTACACTCATAAGAGGGCAAATAAAAGTAGATATCATCTATACTGGGTTATGCCACTCACAACTAATGGAAGCCAAAGGGCTTAGAGGTGAAGATAAATACTTACCTCATTTATTAGGTCACGAAGCTGTCGCAAAAGTAAAAGAAATTGGTCCGCAAGTAAGTAAGGTCGCGATTGGCGATATTGTTGTGCTTGGTTGGATAAAGGGGGAAGGAATAGATGCCCCAGGTGGTATTTATACATACAACGACATTAAAATTAATGCAGGTAGCGTAACCACATTCTCTGAAGAATCCATTGTCTCTGAAAATAGAGTCGTTAAGCTTCCAGAAGGTATGCCATTACAGCTTGCTATACTGCTGGGCTGTGCGTTACCAACAGGTGCAGGGCTAGTTTTAAATCAACTAAAGCCCAAAGAAGACACTAATATTGCCATATTCGGTCTAGGCGGCATTGGTCTAAGTGCACTGATCACAACAACATTATTCAAACCAAATAAACTGATTGCTGTTGATATTGAGCCTGAAAAGCTTGAGTTGGCTAAAGCCTTAGGTGCCACTCACTGCTTTAATGCAAATTCACCAACTTACCTAGAAGAAATTAAAGAGTTAACTTCGGGCGGATGTGATTATACCGTTGAGGCGGGGGGGACATGTCGCTCCATAGAAGCCGCCTTTGAAGTAACAAAAGAGCAAGGAGGTGAATGTATTTTTGCCTCTCACCCTAAAGAAGGTGAAAAGATAAGCTTAGAGCCACACGCCTTTCATCGTGGAAAAAAGATATCTGGTAGCTGGGGTGGTAATTCGTACCCAGACTCTGATATACCCAAACTAGTAAATTTATACAAAGAGCATAATCTACCTCTTGATAAACTACTCTCAGCTAGCTACTCATTAGATGACATAAATAATGCGCTGAACGACCTCGATGAACGAAAAATAACTCGTGCATTAATTTCTATCAACCCACAATTAGATCCAATTAATAACTCATGAATATAGATAACCCAACATTAATAATTGGCGGTGATTCTGTTGTTGGTCGTTATCTACGTGATGAAAATCCCGATTACTTTTATACCTCTAGAAAAGAGAATAGCGAAGCTATTTACTTCGACTTACTCCAGCTAGATAGTTTCAACATAATTGAAAAAGCGATTGTTGAGTATAAAATCAGCACGGTAATTATACTTGCCAGTATAACATCCATTAAACAATGCGAACTGCAGCCTGAACTTACCCTACTCGTAAATGTACAGCGAACTAAATTATTACTTGAAAAAGTGAATAAACTCGGCTGTTTTGTTGTTTTTATATCTACTAATCATGTGTTTGATTGTAAATCAGCTTACAGTGTATGGGATGGGATTAAATCACCCTGCTCAAATTATGGACAACAAAAGCTTCAGGTTGAAAACTATATCGTCGAAAATAATTTTAATGCGAGTATTATTAGACCATCTAAAATTATTCATCGCCCATACTCTTTAATTGAAAGCATGATCGAATCTCTTAACAAAAAGCAGGTGTTTAATGCATTCAATGACCATTACTTTGCGCCAATATCAATTCAGTTTTTTTCAACACTGTTAAAACTGATCATTCAAAATAAAAAGAAAGGGATTTTTCAAATTAGTGGAAAATCAGATCTAAGCTATTATGTTTTTTTAAGAATGCTTGCGAGTAAATTAGACTTAAACTCATCTTTAATCACACCTGTAAGTGCACTCTCAAAAGGTGTTACTCCAAATAAATATGGAACCCTTGAAGCGTATAATACTCTAACCAATACTTTACTATATCAATCTATTGAAGATACCATAAACGATTACTGCCAAGAAAATTAAGGTCATAAAGTGAAAAGAAAAACGGTTTTAGTCATCGGCAATTTCGATATACTCCATCCTGGGCATATTAGGTTGCTAAAGTTCGCTAAAGAATGCGGTGATTACCTTATAGTCGCAGTGAATAATGACAGTAATATGCTAATAAAAAGTAGGGTGTCAGAATTGCATCGCCTTGAAATGGTTCAATCACTTGAGTGTGTGGATGAAGCATTTTTGACTGAACTATGCAGTAATTCTTTAATTGCAAATTATCAGCCTTACGCAGTTGTAAAGGGTAAAGAGTTTGAAGAAAAAGAAAACCCTGAATACAAAGCACTAAAAAAATATGGGGGAAAGTTGATTTTTGGCTCTGGTGAGTTTGAATCTAATTCCGAACAATACATTACAAGAACAATAAGCCATGGTCATAACTTTGATTACAAAAAATGTCAAAGTTATGCAACAAGGCACCAGTTTGATTATCAATCAATCAATACGGTATTCTCTCAATTTCGTGAAAACCGTGTTGCTGTAATTGGCGAAATAATCGTTGATGAATATATTCAAGGTACGGCTGTAGGTTTATCTCAAGAAGATCCTACCATTGTAATGACACCAGACAGAACAGATACTTTTCTAGGCGGGGCTGCAATTACAGCTGGCCATATAAAAGGGCTTGGTGCAAAAAATGTAAAGCTTTTTTCTGTACTTGGTAAGGATGATAAGGCTGATTACGTAAAAAATCATATTAACGCATACAATATTGATACTATACTTTTCGATGATGGCAGTCGCCCTACACCATTAAAATCACGATATAGAGCTGGGAATAAAACACTTCTAAGGGTCAATCAAGTTCGACAGCATAAAATTTCTAAAGAAATTCAAACCGATTTATACATGCAACTTGAAAGTAGTATTAACAACTTCGATTTACTGGTATTTTCTGATTTTAATTATGGATTATTACCTCAAACTCTGGTCGATAAAGTCATTGCTTTATGCAAAGAAAACGATGTACATGTTGTCGCTGACAGTCAAACATCATCTCAAGTTGGTGATATCGCGCGTTATAAAGATATGATGCTAGTTACACCAACAGAAAAAGAAGTCCGCGTTGCTTTAAATAATATCGATGATGGCTTGCCCGTTCTAGCACAAAAACTCTGCGAAAAGGCGAATCCAACATATCTAGTTATTACCCTTGCAGGAGAAGGTGTTTTTATTCATCTGCCAAATCAAAACGGTCAATGGGAAAATGATATGCTGCCAGCTATTAACAGTAATGCGGTTGATCCTGCAGGAGCTGGTGATTGTTTCTTAGCGGCTAGCAGCCTTGCTTTATGTTCAGGCGCTACGCCATGGCAAGCATTTTATATTGCCAGTATCGCAGCTGCTTGCCAAGTTGATACTCTCGGAAACCAGCCACTGTCTTTTAACACTCTGCAACAACGTGTTTTGGAGTCATTTAAACTATGAAAGCAATATTATTAGCAGCAGGATTAGGCACTAGACTCAAACCTCTAACCAATACGATTCCAAAATGTTTAGTGCCTATATCTGGCCGCCCTCTTTTATCTTACTGGTTAGAAAAATTAGCTAATTTGGGTATAAATGAAATACTTATTAACGTTCACTATCTCGCTGAGCAAGTAGAAAACTACATAAGCCAATCTCCCTATAGAGATAAAATAACTATCGTTAAAGAAACCGCATTACTTGGCACTGGCGGAACATTAAAAAACAATGCTCAATTTTGGAAAGATGAAGAAGTAATCGTTATTCATGCTGATAATTTTTGCCTCAGTGATTTAAGCGGCCTTATTAATTCACACAACGTTAAACCTGCTCATGTAGATATGTCGCTATTACTATTTACGTCGAATCAACCGACTCAATGCGGCATTGTCGTTATGGATGCTGATAATGTTATCCATGAATTCCATGAAAAAGTGAGTAACCCACCAGGCAACTTAGCAAGTGGAGCGTTGTTTGTTTTTTCTGACTCTGTTTATGAGCGGTATTTTAAAGAATTAAAAGAGCATACCTTTTACGATTTAAGTAAAGATATAGTGCCTAATATGATTGGAAAAATGCAAGGATGGATCGTAGATGATGAGTATATGGATATCGGCACGCCCGAGAGCTATGAGCGTGCCCAAAAACTAATATAAAAAATTTACACGCCTTTATTCATCACTTTAAGTTGTTCGTCATTGAGAAAATCACAGGGCTTTTTGTAATTATCTTCAAAGTAGCTTTTCATATCAATAATATAATCTTGCCAAAGCGAGAAAAGCTCATCAAATTGTTCTAATGTAAATGCTTCATTTTCATAACTATAAAGCAATGTAATTAGTGGGCAGTGATAATATAATAACGAGCCTTTCATCATATGGTAAATATGACCTAATGGTGAATTTTTAAATGAATACACATACCGTTGCTGTCTTTTAAGTAAATCTGCGGCTTCTTTGATTGTTGTATAAGGTTCGTTACTAATAACTAATAAATGGCTGCACATATCAATAAAGCGCTGTATTTCGTAATCTTCATCATTTAATTTATCCAAACTCAGATTTTCAAAGTATCGCTTCTTGATTAACTCTACCAAAGGAGGCTTATCTAAGCTGTTTTCTGAGTCAATTAATTCATCCGCAGCTAATGAAATAGCGCCTTTAATTTTAGCCCCGTTACCAATATTAAATACATCAGCCAAGGGGTTTAACTCTACTAGTTTTTCCAACTGACTATGTGAAATTTTATATAAGTCGTTAGTATAAACAAAACCATCACCTAAATTACCCGGTAGAGTTTTCTCTGTAACAGGCACACACCCAATACCCTCTTCATCGTCTTTATCTTTTTTATAAAAGCTATGATCACTATGATGCTTTCCAGAAGGTAAACTTCCATTATCAACACCAAATAGATAAACATTCTTAAAACCAAAATTTAAGAAAAATGACAGCGCAGTATTAGAGACAAGTGGGTTGCTATATGGAATTAATGGCAATGTTTTAGAGCGATTTTTTAATGATAGAAAATTAATTAAATCAGTCCCCCCTTCATTACCTTTCAGCGCTAACCCAGACCATTCATATAACTCTGTCGTCTTAGGGTGAACCATATTAACGGCTAATAAATTAACTCGTTTATACGCTTCGATTGGTAAGGAGTCAGCGACTATCTTATAATTAGCGTAAGGCCTTTCTACTAACACATGAAAATCAGCTTGAATACCTATTCGCTCTAAAGATACTAGAGCAGACCCTGCAGCTACAACAATCCCTTTATTTTGATTGTTTTTTAAATAGTCAATAGCCTCATCTAACGATGGGCCATTGCCAACTAAAAACACTGGAATATCTAATAACGAAGCCGGTAGTTTGTCTTTATTCGTAAGAAAAAATTGGTTACTTTCAAGGTGAGAAATTGAGTGAGCAAACCCAGTTATTGCATCATTAAAAAAACCATGTCCCATTTGGAAGCGGAAGTAATCCGCAGCCCAGTTGGCTATTAACTCATTAATGTCACGTCCTGGCGTATGTTGGTAACAAAAGCTTCTGACCGCTGAAAACGCCCCTATATCTTCAACTACACTTTCTAAATCTTGAATGAACGTGTTTTTATCTGCTCCCAGATTAAAGAAAAGACAGTTTCCTTGATCATCAATTTTTTCAATAACATCAAACCAATCAATACAAAATAAACTTGCATAAAACTGCTCTAGATCAGGCTCAATAATAAATAAATAATCGAACTCAGTATGCTTTAATAATTCTGGTATGTGATACCCTAATCCTACGCCAAAAATAATACCTGATGGAAAATCACCAGGTAATTGCTCTATTTTTTTCTCGTCAAACTCTCTCAATTTACGCATAAACTGACCAAGTTTGACCATATACTCAGTGTGAAGGCGTTTATCTGAACTGCTATCCGGATACCCTGTATAGTCCGTTAGACTAAGAACAGGATGGGCAATCTGGCGTTTAACTTGCTCTTGGCTCTGCTCAAGCGGGTTCTGAGAATAAAGGGGGGCTGGGGCATTTTCAGGTATTATATTGCCATGACCACTTAGCGTTACGTGAATACAGAAATCATCTCGTAATGTTAAATTAGATAAAGCACCTATAATTTCAGGGTAATACTGTGTGAAGCACTGCCAATTTCTTTCAAAACGTTGATTTGCTTCAGTTGCAAAAATAGCTTCTCGCTCTTGGTGTTTAATTGTATCTTCTAGCTTTTCTGATAATAGGTTAAGCTCTTCATTAATATCATTACTATTCATCGTTGCTATTACCTATTTGATACTTTTATAAACATTTATTTTTTTCTGCGTATTTAAGTGAACACCAATCTTTTTTGCAATAACGCCTTTCCTCTGTATTAACTCCTGTACTGTCGTATTTAACCGTGTTGAGAAGTCAGATAAAAAAAGAGCATCATCTTCAGTTAATACTGTCGGGGAATTGAATACATTTTTTAATAAATCATCTAATTGGTTTAATTCACTTTGAGCTGAATCAATATCATCTTCGAATATGTATTGATTGATTTTTGATAACTTAGGAAGCAATTGTGATAACAGATTAGCCGACATTCGCGTCTATACCATTCTCATTTAGTGTTTGTTGGCGAACATCATGCGGAATTGCATCCCAAGCAGATTTAATCTCTTTTAACAAATTAGAAACCTCATCAACTATTTCAGGATCATTCTTTATAGTTGCATCGACTAAACGGTCAATCATATATGAATAAAGTGCATATAAATTCTCGGTCACTTCGCCACCTACTTCAAAATCTAAGCACCCTCGCAAGGCCTCGATTATGGCGGTTGCCTTAGATAAGTGTTCTGCTTTTGCTTCCATGTGCTTCTTTTCAATGGCTACTTTTGACATTACCATTTTTTCAATAGCACCCGCCATTAACATTTGGATAATTTCATAGCGATCCGCACCTGCAACTCGAGTCTTAAGTGCTTCTTTTTGATAATTTTTTACTTTTGCATTATACATATTAAAACCTTTTAAAATCAAAAATAGTCATTATGATTTGTTTCTTGTAAACCCAGGCAAGCTAGATAGTTGTGCGCTAAGGTAGGTCTGCGTTGATTGCATTTGTGCCAATAAAACATCTAACCCAGAATACTGTTTTCTTAGTCGCCCTTCTAACTCACCCATTCTAAACTCATGATTAATAACATCATCTTCTAAATCATCAATTTGAGTATTTAAGTTTGTTTCACGTTGCTTCATTATTCCATCCGAATCAACGTAATTTCCTAATAATTCCTCAAATTGTTTTGCTAGGCCGTTATCACCAGCAAATGCTTTACCAATGTCGTCAAAATTTTCATCCATAGCAACACTCAGGCTACGCACGAGTGATGACTTTTCTAAGTAACCATCTTTTTTAACACCTAAACCAATATCAAATATACTTTCAAAAGGGCCAGAATCAGTTAAATTAGTAGCAAGTGTATTCACAAGCTGTGAACTTAATGAACGAATTGTCGCATCACTATTTAGCGGCTTACCGACTCGAGATTGAAACCCTAACTGACCAACTACATTATTATAGTTTGCAATAAATTCATCGATTAGTTTTGTTGGACTCTCACGGTCATAACTAACCGCAAGCTTTGCTGTTTCACCATCAACACTTTGGCGTTTAGCTGTGATCGTCATATCTTGCACTGCATCTTTAAACGTATTGGTGTCGTTTGTTATTGAAATACCATCGACTTTAATTATTGCACTTTGGGCTTGGTTTTCAGCAGCTATACCAATACCACCAGCACCGCCAGCGTTTGCTACGGTTGATACGTTATCAAGTTCGGCATTGTCATTAGTGATCACAAGATCATTGTTATCGCCAGTTACATTTGATGTTAAAACTAGCTTAGCCTCAGTGCCTGTGTTAATTATATTTGCTGTCACACCAAAGTTATCATCAGAGTCATTTATCGCATCACGTAATTCAGCTAGAGTAGCGCCTGCATCCACAGTTAAATCAAAGCTTTTGTCTGGGCCTGCAGCAAAAGAAAGCGTTCCTCCAGAAGCACTAACCACATCATCAGTGGTTGTAAAAAGCGAGTCATTAGAAACGGCACGGCTGCCCTGAGCGAGCGCTACAACTTCGATTTTAAAGTCGCCAGGCGTAATATCTTTTGTTGGGGTAACTGAGACGAGATCGCCGTCATCACTGGTTGGTTGCGTGATGTTAGCAATTCGTTTATTGAAGTTATCTGGATCCGCTAGTTTCTCTATCGTATCTTGTAACTTAGAAAGTGCGCCTTTTATTTCACCAATAGCAGAAAGCTCTACTTTGAGTGATTCTTCTTTTTTTACAAAGGCATTCATTTTTGGAACATTTTCAGCGGCAACTGATGCGCTAATGATACTTTCGAGATCCAGCCCCGATCCAATACCTGCGGATGTAATTAGTGGCATACTTCTCTCCTACTATCTGTTCCAAAAAGTGTTAGGCGGTTTGATTCAATAGCAAACCTTTGTTAGTAAGTTTATCGGCAAATTCATCTAAAGCTTTAGCTACTTCTCTAAATTCTTTAGTCGGTATTTCACGAATAACCTCTTCGCTTTTCTTATCAAATACTTTGATAATCGGCGGATCACCATCTTCATCAAATTCAAACACTAAATTAGTTGAAGTAACGGGTATATATTTATTTAATTTTTCTAAGTTCTCTTTTACTTCTTCGATCAGCGCTTTTCTTTCACCTTCTGAATCTAGCTCTTTGCCGTCTTCAACAAACGCAGGTTCTCTTCCAGCAATTTTTACGCCACCTTGTTCAACATTTACTTTTTTATTAACTTCATTTAATTCACTTTTATTTGTAAAAGATGAATTAGCAGACAGATTTTCGTTTGATTTGATTATTGCACTTAAATCAGCCATGGTAGGTCTCCTTCAAAACACAAACAAAGTATAAGTCATTATCAAGCAAAAGCTCAATAATGACTTAGAAACCCATTAGCCTAGTAACGACAGCGCTACTTGTGGACGCTGGTTTGCTTGACTTAGAATTGATTGGCTTGCCTGTTGAAGTATTTGTGACTTTGTTAGGCTCGCTGTCTCAGCTGCGAAATCAGTATCTTTTATACGTGATTTTGCTGCACTTAAGTTCTCAGAGATATTTGATTGGTTACGGATTGTTGATTGGAATCGGTTTTGTACCGCACCAAGCTCTGCACGTTTTTTATCAACCACAGCAATCATCGCATCCATACCAGCCATTACAGCTTGTGCATTTGCTTGAGAAGATACACTGATCCCCGACGCTGAAAAGACTGATGAGAAAGCAGTTTCATCTGCAGATGCACCCACTTGTGTACTAATTGTACCTGCTGTAGCACTTAAACTTGCACCCGTTACAGCACTCGCAACACTGGCAATACCTGACATAGTAAAGCCGCCGTCAGCTGCAATAGAGTTAGCTGTGCCACCAACATCTTTCATACTAAAGCTAATATTTTGAATCGCATCAGCACCTACTTGAAAGTTGGCAGAAAATGAGCCATCTAATAAGTTTTGACCACCAAACGTAGTATCGGCAGCTACACGGTTTACTTCTGACGATAATGAACGAATTTCTTCTTGGATAGCCAAGCGATCTTCATCAGTATTAGAACCATTTGATGCTTGCTGTGCCAATGTTCGCATACGCTGAAACATAGATGTTGTTTCATCAAGCGCACCTTCAGCAGTTTGTGCAAGTGAAATACCATCATTTGCGTTACGATTACCTTGATCTAAGCCGCTTATTTGGCTAGTCAAACGGTTAGATATTTGCATACCTGCAGCATCATCTTTCGCACTATTAATACGAAAACCTGATGAAAGGCGTTGAAAGGATGTATCTAGTTGGTTGCCAGACTTCATTAACTGGCGTTGTGCGTTCAAAGAACTCACATTAGTATTTACATATAAAGCCATAATAGCCTCCGCTTTATCATTTTAAATAGAATAACAACGGGATACCCCTACCCTGTTATTATTCCAGACTGAGAGTCCTAGATTTTTAGTTCTCTAAGTCAGTTATCGTCAGATAAAACGGAAACTTTAGCTTTATTTATAATTTTTTAACAATTCTATTTTATTTTAGCCCTGTAACAAGCTTAATGCAGCCTGAGGTCGTTGATTCGCTTGACCTAAAATTGTTTGGCTTGCTTGTTGTAATATTTGGTTTTTAGTTAAATTTGCTGTTTCCATGGCGAAGTCTGCATCTTTAATACGTGACTTAGCAGAGGCTAAGTTTTCAGAAATATTAGCTTGGTTTCGTATTGTAGACTGAAACCGATTTTGAACTGCACCGAGTTCAGCACGCTTTTTATCTACAACGGCAATAAGTGAATCCATTCCAGCCAAAACAGCTTGCGCGTTTACTTGTGACGACACACTAATACCCGCGGCTGTAAATACAGCAGAAAAATCTAAAGTTGTCGATGCCGTTGCACCATCAACAGAACTGACATTTGCTGCAAGTGTTGAAAGCGCCTTTCCACCTACTGCAGATGCTACACCTGCAACACCTGAAATAGTGAAACCACCATTAGCCGCTAATGAATTGGCCGTATCACCAACTGATTGCATACTAAACCCAATTGTTTGCACAGCATCAGCGCCGACTTGAAAGCTTGCAGAGTAAGAACCATCTAGTAAATTTTGGCCGCCGAATGTGGTATCACTGGCGATTCGATTAACTTCATCTGATAGCTGCCTGATCTCTTCTTGGATCGCAAGCCTATCTTCATCAGTATTAGAGCCGTTTGCTGATTGCTGTGCCAATGTTCGAATACGCTGAAATGTTGATGTAATTTCATCAAGTGCACCTTCGGCAGTTTGTGCTAAAGAAATGCCATCATTCGCATTACGATTGCCTTGGTTTAAGCCTAGGATTTGCGACTGTAAACGATCCGATATTTGTAAACCAGCGGCATCATCAGCAGCACTATTAATACGCAACCCAGATGATAAACGTTTAAATGATGTATCTAAGTCGTTTCCAGTTCTTTCTAGCTGTCTTTGTGCATTTAACGCACTGACATTCGTGTTTACAAATAAAGCCATAATAAACTCTCTTCTTATCTGTCAAATTAAAGCCACTTTAATTAAGTGGAATTTTGACAAAGTGACTAGTTACAGCAGCCAAGATATATTGGCCCGGGGCAATAAACTGCCACTTTGCAGGTTAATTTAAAAACTTAATAAGTATTGAGCAATCTTTAGGCCAACTTTATGATTATTTATTGACCCCATAAAAAAAGGGCCTTTAAAAGGCCCTTGAAAGATAAGTTTGAGAGTAGGTTTAAAACAAAAACATTGGCATAGTTTATGCTTTGTATATTATGTTCTTACAAATGTGAGAACACTTCAGGATTTTTAAGCGCCTCCGCTTTATCAATCCGTTTCAGCGCCTTTGTTAATACCCCATTAGACAAAGGCGCTACATTCTTAGTCAATTAATTGACGTCGCTTCAAAATTAATAAATCAGTTATTAACCTAGAAGACTTAATGCTGCCTGTGGACGCTGATTAGCCTGGCTAAGAATTGTTTGGCTTGCCTGTTGTAGAATCTGCATTTTAGTTAAGTTAGCAGTTTCTTGTGCAAAGTCAGTATCTTTAATACGTGATTTTGCAGCACTTAAGTTTTCAGAAATATTCGATTGGTTACGAATAGTTGACTGGAACCTGTTTTGAACAGCACCTAGCTCCGCACGTTTTTTATCTACTACCGCGATAAGCGAATCCATACCCGCCATCACCGCTTGTGCATTGGCTTGTGAAGATACACTGATACCACCAGCAGTAAACACTGATGAAAATGCTGTTTCATCTGCTGATGCGCCTACTTGCGAACTAATCGTTCCAGCTGTAGCACTTAAGCTAGCACCGGTTACCGCACTGGCAACACCTGCAATGCCTGACATGGTGAAACCACCATTATCCGCTATAGAGTTAGCCGTTCCACCAACTGATGCCATACTAAAGCTGATATTCTGAACAGCGTCAGCGCCTACTTGGAAGTTAGCTGAGAAAGAGCCATCTAATAGGTTTTGACCACCAAACGTTGTATCTGCAGCAACACGATTCACTTCTGATGATAATGAACGAATCTCTTCTTGAATTGCTAAGCGATCTTCATCTGTGTTTGAACCATTCGCTGCTTGTTGTGCAAGTGTACGCATACGTTGAAACATTGAAGTTGTTTCGTCTAATGCACCCTCAGCAGTTTGAGCTAATGAAATACCATCGTTTGCGTTACGGTTACCTTGGTTAAGGCCATTAATTTGTGACGTTAAACGGTCAGAAATTTGTAGACCCGCTGCATCATCTTTCGCACTGTTGATACGAAAACCTGATGATAAACGTTGAAATGATGTATCTAGTGCATTACCAGAATTGTTTAATTGTCTTTGTGCGTTTAACGCGCTAACATTTGTATTTACATATAAAGCCATGATATCTCTCCCGAAGTAAACTTATCATTTACTCTCAAACTTACTGGATTAAGCAGTGGTTGTTATTTTCAACGCTTTGCTTGGTTAATTAAGTTATCGGTCTACTCAAAAAATCCTTTAGCTTTTTTTTAAGTTTTTTTAATAAAAAACATTAATCCATTGTAATTTAATAACTTTTAAATTAAATACAATTGATTTCAATGGTCAAATAATGCAGAGATCACTACTGCTATTTTTTACTAAGATAATATTTTAGGAAGCTATAAGTATCTAAATATAAAAGATATAAGTTTAAAGGAAGGAAAAAATAAGAGTAAGGCAACAGATTGCCTTACTCTTTATACTTTATAGATAATCGAACAGTGATAAATTAGCTAAGCGGCCAAATGTTGCCTGCGAGGCTTGTAATGCAGTTTCTTGTTTGGTGAGTTCAGTTATGGCTTCGGCCATATCGAGTTCAACTAAGTCAGCTCGCGATGCTTTATTATTCACATCACGATCGCTGTTAGAGTCTGTTACCTTTTCCGTTGTATTAAGTCGCCCACCCAAACCGGCTTGCGTCAAAGAGACATTATTTTTTGCATTATCAATTTGAGTCATTGCATCAGCTAATACTTGCTCATAATCATCTTGGTTAATTGTGGTGTCAGTCAAGCCTGCGATTAAATCACTTAATGTATTTAAAATATTCTCTTTTTGAGGGGCTTCTAATGTAAAATCCACTTGCCCACTCGCTACAGGACTAATGTCAATTTCCATTCCTGCAAAGTTGATTGTTCCGTTATCAAAGCTACCTGATTCAATAATGTTCCCCCCCTGCTCTACTTGATATGTATTAGGGGTCCCCGCGGTCGTTATCACATTATATGTATTTGCGCCTGCGACTGCATTTGGATCTGCGTTATAACTCGCTTTGTGAAACGCATCAAACTCAGCCTGTTCTTTTACATAAACTTTGGCGCTTGTGATCCCACCGCTTGCAACACCATCATTGGATGTGAGGTTTAAGCGCGCATTTACTTTTTCAAACACATCAAAACCATTGTCGCTGGATTTTATTTCTACACCTTCAGCTACTTTGATCTTATGTTGGCCTTGATCACCGCCGTACTCATACTTACTCGACGTAGAATTAAAGCTGTAAGTTTGCGTGTTATCTTGGTAACCAGAAAAAATATACTTATTGTCTTCTGTTTTAGCATTCATTAAATCATGTACATTACTTTGAATTGATTTGATTTCTTCCGCAATACCTTGACGATCTATATCGCTATATGCACCATTACCAGCCTGAATAGCTAATGTATGTGCTTTTTCAAGTGAAAGTTTGATATTTTCAAGCACACTTTCTTGAATATTTAAACGACTGGTCAACATAGTAATATTTTTACTAAACTGTTCATTTGTTTGAATTTTATCTGTATACAGTAATGCACGTGCAGTCGCTGAGGGGTCATCTGAGGCAGTTAAAACACGTTTTTGAGTATTAACTTGCTCTTGTGCTTTATTGACATTTTGTTGGTTTTTCAAAATAGAATTCACACTACTTTGATACATTAAATTGTTTGATAAACGCATAATTACCTCGTAGCACCAAGTAAAGTGTCAAAAATAGTACGGGATGTCGCAAGCACCTGAGCTGACGCTGCATAAGATTGCTGAAAGCGCAGTAAATTGGCCGCCTCTTCATCAAGATTAACCCCTGATAATGATTCATACCAAGCCTCTGATTGCTTTGCTAACGCTTCAAAGGCTGCACCATTTGTTTTTGCTTGGTTAGTTACAACGCCTACATCTGTTACTAAAGCCCCATAAGCTTGATTAAAGGTCTTATGATTATCTGCTGTCGCTGTGGTGACAACATTTTGACGCACTAACTCACCATTTTGTAACTCAGCTAGTTTTAACCCATTACGGTTATCATCAAAGCCACCTGTATTAAACTCTAATGTAAAGGTATCACCTGTTGCTGGCGTGCCTTCAATATTAAAATCAAAACCATAACCATCAAACGGAGCGCCTGCTTGAGCTAAAATATTCTCAGCCGGTGGCGTTATTGTAAATGTACTCGTACCGCTGCCGTCTGTAATTGTATACTCGTTTAAATTCGCTGTTTTAACTAAACTAACATCACCATTAGTCAGCCCTGGCGGTGTTGCTGTAAAACCACCGGAGTCAATACTCGTCACATCACCTACAGATATACTCGCTTCACTGGTGTTATTAATATCATTTGCGGTACGAATTGGAGCAGCTAATGCTAAATCTTCTGGCCTATTCGTTGCCATTTCTAAGCTAGATGCAGCCTGAGCATTCAGTTTTATTTGAAATTGATCATCAACGTTTCCCGTACCAGAGACATTAATCTGCAAACCAAACGATTCACCACTGGTAATCGTTGATGAATCAACAATACCGCCAACAATATTAGCCGTAGAGGCACTGCCGAGTGGCTCACCTTTATTATCAACAGGCTGAATTTCAACTGTCGTTGCACTGGTGTAAGTAATAACAAAGTCACTTGCAGGTATTTCGCTGCCTTTGCCAGGCTCTAATGTGGCAGTCATTGCCGCAGTACCTGTATTAGCTTGGTATGCAAACCCACCGGTTGTAGGTATAGTAAAAATATCACCACCTAGCTCACCATTACCATCCATTCCAAGCCTATTTTGCTGATTAAATGCATCTGCAATCGCAAGTCCCATTTGCCCTAACTGGTTTTGTGCTGGTACTAATACATCATCACGAAATGCCAGCAATCCGCCTATTTTACCTTTTAGTTTACCTACATCAACTTCAAGCGGCACAGCTTTGCCGTCGTTTATATCTAGGTGAAGTTCTTTAAAGTTAGGATCAGGGTCACCGCGCATTGAAAATAAATTAAATGAACCACTTTGCATTACAAGTGCTTCTCCTGTGCCCATAAACACCAGTTTTTCACCATTAGGGCCGTCTAACGTTTCAATATCAACCAACTCTGATAGCTCGCGTATTGCTTGATCACGTTCGTTAAACATGGAACTTGCATCAGCAGCATTTCGCGTACCATTAACAGCTGCGACTTGTTTGTTAAGCTTGCTGATATTTTGTACTAACGTATTCGCTTCCCCAGAAAATATTTCAAGCTGCTCGTTCACAATATTTTTTTGATCAAATACGATCCCAGATAAACGCTCCATTTGACTAATTAAATTTTGCGCATCAGTCATTACTAGCGAGCGGGCAACCGTTGAAGAGGGCTGATTTAAACTCTCCTGCACATTATTAAAAAGGGAGTTTATACTGGTAGATAAGCTATTAGACTCTTGAGAGAATAATGTATCTACTCGGCCAGCTTCGCTAACAAACTGATCAAAGAATGCTTTATTTGAAGTATCGCGATTTAGTTGTTTTTGTGCGAACTCATTAAGTAATCTGTACGTATCACCACGACCAACTTGATTGTCGATCATAGTCATGTGCTCTGTACGCTCGCGCACATAGCCCACTGTATTTACATTGGCAATATTCTTGCTGGTCGTTTGCAGTAATTCTGTATTAGCACGTACACCAGAATTAGCAATGTCTAACAAATTAAACGACATTTTAATTTACTCCTTGGCGAACCAATGTTGCCGCCAATGTTTTAAGCTCAGTGCGATTAAGTACCTGCTTAATTTTATCGGCATAATTGGGGTCGGTTGCATACCCCGCTTTTTGTAATGAATCTAAAAAAGCGGCAGGTTTTGCGGTATTTTGTAAGGCTTCTTGATAACGTGGGTTTTGCGTCAAAAATTCAACAAAGTCATTTACACTGTCTTTGATTGAGTCATAGGCTCTAAAGCTAGCCTGTTTTTTAACAGGCATACCTTCTTCAAATTCAAGTGTAACTTTACTGGCTTTATCACCTTGCCAGCTTCTATCTGACTTAATATTGAATAAATTAAATGAGCTATTACCATCACTTTTATTAATAATGTGTTTCCCCCAGCCAGTCTCAAGTGCAGCTTGTGCAACCATTACAGCTGGGTTTAACCCTATTTTTTCTGCGGCTGTTTTAGCGTGCTCCCACACACTTGAGATAAACTCTTCAGCATTTTCAAACTGTGGTTTTTGCTGCTTTTGCGCTTTACTGGCAGAGGCTGAGTCAACGCTAGCATCAGTACTTTTACCGTTTGCACGGTTATCACTTGAAAACTCATTAACTGAGCGCAGTACAGACCCTGGCATAAAGTTTTTAGTATCTGGGGAGAGTTGTTGAACAATAATATCAGCCAAACCTAGCGAGCCTTTTGAAGAAAGCTCAACGGATAGTTGCTGGTCATGCATTTCTTCAAAGAACTTTACACCGCTTGAATTAAATGGACTTTCTTTATCCTCAAAGGCTTCATTTGCTTTGCGCATACTTTTAAGTAACATTTGCGTAAAGATAGATTCAAATTGTGCCGCTGCTTTTTTCAGCGCTTCTTTAGACGCTTCAGGCGAAGCCCCGCCCTTTAAGGCCTCTTGACGAAGTGAGTCAAGATTCCCTAAATCAAAGAAGTTTTGTTTATCGAGATGATTAGTATCCATCAGCAATTTGACACAATAGTTAATAATACTACTAACAATGCAATAATTGAGCCAAATATCATGTTGGCGTGTTGGCGTGTTGGCGTGTTGGCGTGTTGGCGTGTTGGCGTGTTGGCGTGAAAGTAAAACAAGTATGCTAGGTGGTTACAAAGTAAAGTTAGCCTCGGCTAGATTTTTTATCCAGTAAACAAATGTCTACAATGTCGCGAAGGCGGTAATGTAGACATTCGTGAATGTCACTAATAGATCACATGTTAAATCACAACAAGCTGTCCATTTATTGCCCCAGCTTCTTTTAGTGCTTCTAAAATGGCCATTAAATCACCAGGTGCTGCGCCCACTTCATTAATAGCACGCACTAAGTCATCAAGGCTTACACCTGGATTAAAAACAAAAGCACGCGAATCATCTTCATTCACATCTATTATACTTTGATTAGTAACTACCGTTTCCCCTTCAGCCAGTGGATTTGGCTGCGCCACATTTTGCTGCTCTGCAATTGTTACCGTTAAACCACCATGAGTAATTGCCGCAGGTTGTAATTTTACATTTTTGCCAATCACAATCGTACCAGTGCGCGAATTAACAATGATTTTTGCGGCGGTATCAGCAGGCTTAAACTCTAAATTTTCAAGTGTTGATAAGTAAGAAACACGTTGCGATGCATCTCTTGGAGCAATTACACGTATTGATGCGGCATCTATCGCTGTTGCGCTATTTGGCCCGACCAGATCATTTATCACCTGCTCTAAACGTTTTGCCGTTGTAAAGTCAGGGCGATTTAAATTAAATGTAATGTAGTCGCCTTGCATAAAAGGGCTTTTAATCGCACGCTCCACCGTCGCACCATTTGGAATACGCCCCACTGTGGGTGTATTTATAACAACACGGCTACCATCGGCCCCTTCAGCGCCAAGTCCACCAACAATTAAACTCCCTTGCGCTATTGCATACGTATTACCATCAACCCCTTTTAGAAAGGTTTGAATTAAGGTACCACCACGTAAACTACCCGCGCTGCCAATTGAAGAAACGGTAATATCAATTCTTTGTCCTGGTTTTCTAAATGCGGGCAATTCTGCATGGACTGCAACAGCAGCCACATTTTTAATTTTTGGTTTTAAAGTAGCTGGTAATGTAATACCAAAACTATTTAACATACCTTTAAAGCTTTGTTCAGTGAATCTGCTTTGCTCACCAGTGCCAGGTAAACCTACAACCAAACCATACCCTACGAGTTGATTTGAACGAACACCTTCAACCATTGATACATCTTTAATACGCTCTGCAAAAACATTGGCGTGCCAACCTAATAAGCAAAGAGTAATTAATACTTTAAAGCCATTCATAATAACGATCCTTTAAAAAGGGAACAGTGCACTACTGAAGAACTGCGTTAACCAACCCGCACTTTGAGACTCTTGTAATTGCCCTTTGCCTGAATATTGAATTCTCGCATTAGCAATGCGATTAGAGGTAACTGTATTATCTGCAGTAACATCTTGTGGACGCACAAGCCCTTCGAGTCGAATAAACTCTTCACCTGTATTCAACGTCAGCCACTTTTCACCACGAATCACTAAATTTCCATTTGGTAACACACGCATTACGTTTACTGAAATATCACCAAATAAACTATTTGATTGGTTTGATTTTAAATCGCCATTAAAAGACGAGCCACTGCCAATGCCAAATTGAATGCTATCGCCACCAATATTAACCGGCAACCCCCCTAACCCAACAACAGGATCAAGACTTGCATCACTTGTTTTATCAGTTTGAGTTTTTGCAGCTTTTGATGACTGTGTTGACTCTTGCAGTTTCACCGTAATAATATCACCTGTGCGCAGTGCTTTTTTATCTGAATAAAGATCATTCGATAAATAACTATCAAATAGTGAACCTGTCGCTACAACTTGCTCTGTTGCAGGCTCTGGATACATAGGCGCATAGTAAGGGTCATCCTGAACCACATCAGTATTTTGGCTTGTCATACAGCCACTTAAAAATAATACACCCGTTAAGGTTATGGTAAAATTACGCATCACTTTGCCCCTAATCATTAAAGTTGCTGATTGATATAACTCATCATTTCATCCACAGCTGAAATAACTTTTGAGTTCATTTCATAAATACGCTGCGTCTCAATCAAGTTAACCAACTCTTCGGTCACATTAACATTAGACGTTTCTAATGCGCCTTGTACCACAGAACCTAAGCCTTCTAGACCTGGATTACCTTGCACTGGAGCACCACTGACGGCAGTCTCTGTATATAAGTTTTGACCAACAGGCTCTAAACCCGATGGATTAATAAAATCACTAATTGTTAGCTGCCCAATCACGACATTCTCAGCCTGCCCTGCAACACGTACAGATACTTCGCCGTCTTGCGAAATTGTGATGGACTGTGCATCATCAGGTACATTCATTTCAGGTTGAACCGGAAAACCTGCACCAGCGGTTACAATTCGACCATCTTCATCTGTCGTAAATTGGCCGTTTCGCGAATAGGCAATATTGCCATCTGGTTGTAGTATTTCGAAAAAACCAGGACCCGAAATCATCCAATCTAAGGAGTTTTCAGTGGTCAACATATTACCTTGAGAAAAGTTCTTTTGGTTGGCAACAACCTTAGCACCCGCACCAAGCATTAAACCTGATGGCATTTCTGTATCTTGCGATGAACGACCACCCGGCTGGTTAATATTTTGATAAAGTAAGTCTTCAAACACCGCTCGGCTCTTTTTATAACCGACAGTACTGGCATTGGCTAAGTTATTTGAGATCACCGAAATATCGGTTTGTTGGGCATCTAAGCCTGTTTTACTGATCCACAATGCAGGATTCATTTTTGTGTCCTCTCAATAAGGTTAAACAATGCGCATCAACTGAGTTTGACGTTCGTCAATTTCTTCAGCTGTTTTCATTAACTTAACTTGTAATTCAAATTGGCGTTGATGGCTTATCATATCCACCATCTCATGTACGGGGTTCACGTTTGACATCTCTAACATACCGCTCATCACTTTAACGTTTGGTGAGATATCACAAAACCCACATAAATCATCAATGAGTAACTCAGGCTTTGGTCTAAACAGGCCATCATTGCCTTTTTCAAGTTCAGAGTTATTTGCCTTAATGACCTTAAGGCGATCAACCACCTCTAAGAAGTTTGCTGGCGCACCTTGCGGGCGAACCTGAATCGCTCCGTCTTCACTAAACTCTAATTTTTCAATTGGTAACGGCAAAATGATCGGGCCACCCTCACCTATTACCTGACGACCATGACTCGTTATTAAAGCACCATCAGGGGTGATATTTAGTGTACCAACTTTGGTATAAGCTTCTTTGCCTGATGCATCTTGAACACTTAGCCAACCTTTATCGCTCAAAGCAATATCTAAATCACGGCCCGTTTCAACGATACCGCCTGAGGTCATGTTTGAACCTGGTCGCTCTTGCATTGAGAAAACGCGGGTAGGTAAGCCTTCTCCAAAAGCTTGCATCGAACGAGCTTGTGCAAAGTCCGCTTTAAATCCAGTCGTATTGGCATTTGCTAAATTGTTTGCTTTGAGCGCGAGGCCCCGCATACTTTGCTTAGCCCCAGACGCTGCAATGTAGACCATCTTGTCCATAACATCGACTCACGTTAAAATTCTATAACGTAATAAATGCAAGATAAGTGCCACAATAAATTGACGCTAATTTAAGCTAAGGCCCACGGGCAAAGAATAAGAATAAATTAGGCAAAGCAGTAATCAAATCGGGGGATTAAAAAAGGCCGCCAATTGCAGGCAGCCTAGGTGTCGGATCGTAAATAAGAACCTTACAGTATTAACTCTTAACTTAAGTTCAAGTTAATAATTAACGGATCTGCAAGATTGCTTGTTGTAATGTAGAGTTAACTTCAAGTGCACGTGAATTTGCTTGGAAGTTACGTTGTGCACTGATCAAATCAACCAATTCATTGGTTAAGTTTACATTTGACTGCTCTAGAGCAGATGAGTTAATTGAACCCAATGTACCTGATCCTGGCTCACCAGCAATTGGCTCACCCGATGTTAAGCTCTTTTTCCATGAAGTATCACCTGCTTGCTGTAGGCCTTGTGAGTTTGAAAAGCGAACCATAGCCACTTGGCCTAAGAATGAGGTATCACCATTGCTGTATGACGCAACGACCTTACCATCTGTACCAATATCAATCCCCGCTAAACGCCCCACTGTTGCACCATCTTGCTCAAGTGCTTTAACTTCAAAACGACTTGCGTATTGAGTTGGTACTTTATTACTCGTACCTGCAGAGTCACGCCAATTTACCGTAATTTCGTTCGGAAATTGTGCGCCATTACTCAATAAAGTGCTTAAACCTGCCGCAGCACCTGATGGCAATACTACATCAGGAAAAGTTGTTTCTGGCGCTGCTACATCAGGTAAACCTGCGGCAGTAAATTGCAATGAATCAATCGGGGTATGTGCTCCAGTTGCTGTTGCAGCACCCGTTATATCAAACGGTTGTTTATCCATCGTGGCATAAACACTCCAGCTATTTGCATTGGTCGCAGGATCTTGCTTTACAAAAAATAACTGCGCAACGTGAGGTTGACCTAGCGAATCATAAATTGTTGTAGACGTTGACGAGTTATAACTCGTGCTATCGGTAGGATCAAATGTAGAAGTAGTAGGCACATCTGAACGCGAATCTAAATTCATTGAGCTATAAATATTGCTCGTATGACGCGGTGCTCCTGATGCATCAGGGATCTGAATCGGTGAAGTCGTACTTAAACTTACAGATGTTGTATTGCCTGTAGAAGGGTCAACAGGGAAGCCTTGCAAGTAATTACCACGTGCATCAACAACAAAGTTATCTTTATTGAGCTTAAAAGCACCTGCACGAGAATATGAAAAATCTTGCGATGCTATATCTTCACTCATTGCAAAATAACCTTCACCCGTGATTGCTAAATCTAATGAGTTTTGAGTAAACTTAAGTGAACCTTGGTGGAATTGTTGCGCCACCATGGTGGTTTGTACACCATCACCATTTTTTGTTTTGCCCGAGCTAAAAACTGACGATGCATACACATCAGCAAATTCAGCGCGCGACTCTTTAAAACCGGTCGTATTTACGTTAGCAATATTATTTGCAGTTACATCCAAATCTTTTTGTGCGGCTGCAATGCCAGTTAATGCAATATTGAAGCTCATAATTCACCTCTAATCTGTCAATGTTTAGCCGAAAGAAGGCTAACTAATTATTAAAATTTCTACGCGATTTCTGCAACGTCAGTTAGCCTAACCGCACCTTCTTTTGTGTTAACGATAATGCCATTAGCACCATTAATATTCACACTTTCGATATTCTTAAAAGTTGCAACAGGTAAACTTGTAAACTCACCATTAAGCTGCCCTTCTGCTTTAATTTTGTACTCACCTGGAGGTAAACGTTCCCCATCGGCATTTTTACCATCCCATGCAAAACGCACAGCACCCGCTGGTTGAGCCCCCATATCAATGGTACGTACCAACTGCCCTGAAGAATCTTCGATTCGTAGCATCAAGCTTTCAACGGGGCCTTCAGCAACAGCAGTCCCGCGAGCATCACCTGTGTCATTCAAATCTAACTTATCAGACTCTAATAACGCCTGCTTACCCACTAGAGTTGAGGCTTGTAATGCTGAATTCGATGTCATTGACGCTGCCAGTGACTGAAAGTTGCTATTTAAATTCGAGATCCCTTCAGCCATAGTAAAACTGGTCATCTGTGCGATCATCTGATCATTGTCGGCCGGCTTACTAGGATCTTGAAATGACAACTGTTGAGTTAGCAGCGAGAAAAAATCTTCTTGCGTTAACTCATCGCTTTTTTGCTCGCTCGCTACCTGTTTATCTTGCCACTTGAGCGAATCTAAATAGGTTGACGATGCTGTGCTGATATCGTTACTCATAACCTTTCCTCAATTACCGCTGCCCAAGCAACAGTGTTTTGCTTAACATTTGCTTTGCTGCATCAGCAACTTGCACATTTGTTTGATAAGAGCGTGAGGCAGAAATCATATTAGCCATTTCTTCAACAACGTTAACATTAGGTTTGTAGATATAACCATTTTCATCCGCACTTGGATGGTTCGGGTTATATTCTATTTGCAGTGGCTTATTACTCTCCACGATCCCTAATACTTTTACGCCAACAGACGACCCCTGTTTGTTGCCGTGCGATTCCGATGCTTTACTCAACTCCGCAGCAAACACAGCGTGGCGTGCTCGATAAGTCTTGTCTTGGCTTGAGCTAATAGTATTGGCATTAGAAATATTACTGGCTGTGGTATTTAAGCGTACATTCTGTGCACTCATACCTGTACCTGAAATATCGAAAACGTTATATAAACTCATGCTTAGGCTCCTTGACTACCGAGGGCTTTTTTAAGGCCTTTAATTTTACCGCTCATAAACTGCAGGCTTGCCTGATACTCTAATGAGTTCTTTGTATACAAGTTTCGTTCCACTTGTATATCCACTGAGTTACCATCACCTGTATCTGTTTGATTTGGCGAGCGAAACATTTCACTATTACCTACATAACGACTGCCGCCGGCAATGTGTTTAGCGTTGGTTGTTACCATGCTGTTGCCGCTTTGCTGGTGGCTTTTTGCCGTTTTAAGTGCAGACGCAAAATCGATATCTTTCGCTTTATAGCCTGGCGTATCAGCATTAGCGATATTGGTTGCTAATAACTCTGCTCGCTGCGAACGGATCAACATTGCGTGAGGATGCACCCCAAATGCTTTATCAAAACTGATAGCCATAACCATCTCCAAAAAATTGACTTAAGTTGATTAATGCAAAAGACGAGCCAGTTTAATGAACACAATAAAGGAAGGATTAACTTATTAATTATAAAGAAAAACGGTGCTTATACGGCACCGTTTTTTTAGGAGTAGCTAGAAGTGAATTAGTTATTTTTTTTGATAAATAATTCCAGGGTTGCACCTAACCATATCAAACTCATCACTGAGTCCCGACATTGACTCTGACGCTCCTAAAAACAAAAAGCCCTTAGGGTTAAGCGCTTGAGCAAATTGGGCAATAATTTTTGCTTTCACTTCAGGTGAAAAATAAATCAATACGTTACGGCAAAAAATAATATCAAACTTCCCCATCAGCGCATACGAGTCCAATAAATTTAGGTGTCTAAAACTAACCAGTTTTTTAATAGGATCAACAACCTGCGCCATGCCATTGCCGCTGTCTTTAAAAAACTTTTTACGGCGCTCTACTGACAAACCACGAGCTAAAGCGAGTGAATCATATTCTGCATGTTTACACATATCTAGCATCGTATTAGAAATATCAGTACCAATTATCTGAGCACCCATTTTTAATACACCAGGCTGCTTAGCCTGAAATTCAGCAACCGACATTGCAATTGAGTAAGGCTCCTGCCCAGAAGAGCTCGCCGCAGACCATATTTTTAATGGCCTACGTAACTCTTTATGCTCAGGAAACAATTTAGATTGCAATAACTCAAAAGGATATTGATCCCTGAACCAAAGTGTTTCATTTGTTGTCATTGCATCAACAACTGCAGCGCGTAACTGACGCTCATGTGGGCTGAGTGTTTTACTAACCAATTGCGAAAGCGATTCAACTTTAAAGCGCACCATTAAAGGCGCAAGTCTGCTTTTAACTAAATAAAGCTTATTATCGCCTAACACAATGCCGCATTGTTGCTCTAAAAAAGAACGAAATTGATTATACTCGCCTTGCTCTAAATGCTTATTTTCCAAAGTAACACCACCTATCAGAATTAGTCACAATGAACCCATTTTTTTACTGCTGTTGCCAATTCATCTGGGTTAAATTTTGCAATAAAGTCATCAGCACCGACTTTTTCAATCATTGCTTGATTAAACACACCACTAAGCGATGTATGTAAAATAACATGTAACGGCGCAAGTTTTGGATCAGCTTTAATTTCAGCGGTAAGAGTATAGCCGTCCATTTCAGGCATTTCTACATCAGAAATCAACAAACCAACACGTTCAGTAATATCATGTTTGCAATCAAGTTCTGCAATTTCACGAAGACGAATTAATGCCTCTTTACCATTTTTAGCGAGTTCAGTTTGAACACCTAAGGGTTCCAGAGCACGTTTTACTTGGTTACGCGCAACGGCTGAGTCATCAGCAATAAAGACGATACGCTCACCTAAGTCTTTTTGAATTTCACCATCACTAGCGATTTCGGCGCTAACTTCTGTATTTACAGGGCAGATTTCATTCAAGATTTTTTCTACATCAAGAATTTCAACCAACTCATTTTCAATTTCGGTCACTGCCGTTAAATATGAATATCGACCAGCCCCAGATGGCGGCGGCATTATTTTTTCCCAATTCATATTAACAATACGTTCAACACCACCCACTAAAAACCCTTGAACGGAACGGTTATATTCAGCAATGATGATAAAACTATCTTTTATATTTTCGATTGCAGGGCCACCAACGGCCATAGATAAATCAATAACAGAAATTGTCTGCCCACGTATATGTGCAACACCTCGAATATACGCATTTGATTTTGGCATATTGGTTAAAGGAGGGCATTGTAGTACTTCTCTCACTTTAAACACGTTTATACCAAAGCGCTGCCGCCCTCTTAGCTTGAATAATAATAATTCAAGGCGGTTTTGCCCAACCAACTGAGTACGTTGGTTCACTGAGTCTAAAATGCCTGCCATTTCAATCTCCTAAAGAAAGCGAATAATAACGGAACAATAATTGCTTTCCTTCTTTAAAGCTACATAACATCGCGGGAGCGTCTATTCTTTGACGCTAAATATATATACCCTGTTTTCAACAATAAGCATAGTCGAAACATTATGAGTTTGTTAAAAAAAAGCCGAAGATACAGTGTTTTTTATTTTCTTGCTAGCCAATTTCTAGTATCACCTCTATACGCTCAATCTTACAGCAAGGAAGAATTACAAGAACTTGCGGTTTCGTATGTGGCTGATCAGTTAGGCCCTTCGCACCCAGAAACTCGCCAACTTAACGCACTCACCTTGGATAGCAGAATCCCTGATCGCAGTTGTCAAAGTCAACCTATACTAACGATTCCTACAGAACCGCCCTTTAATCGTCAGGTCACAGTTCAAGTTAAATGTGATGATACGAATAGCTGGAGCCAATATGTTCACGTACGTGTCGTTGAGCTTTCTGCAGTAGTGGTCGCCAGTGAAAACCTCGCCAGAGGCGAAGTTATTCAAGATCATCATTTAAGTTTAATTATGAAGCCTAAACATTTTGTTCGAGTTCAGCATCTCCAAGACACACAGTTACTGATTGGCAGTCGTAGTAAACGAAATATACGCAGTGGTTTTCCTATTTCTATGAACCAAATATGTATGGTTTGCAAAGGCGACAACGTCACTATTTTTGCTGTGATCCGAGGGTTAAAAATTAAAGCTTCAGGTTTAGCCCTTGAAGATGGTACTTTAGGAGAGCAGATAAAAGTTAAGAATAAAAAATCAGGGAAAATTTTAAATGCCCGTGTTGACGGTGTAGAGTCTGTGCAGGTAAATATTTAAATTTCCATATTTATGCTAAAGTAACTAACATATATGCCGATAACTAGGCATCAGTTGGGTAATGTATAGGTTAAAATCATGGTAAGCCAAGTAAATAAAGGTCAACAACAGGCTAATGTGTTGGCCAATGCTAAACAGCAAAAAGTTGATTTACAAAATAATAGTTCACAAACAGCAGTGCAAACGGCGGCTCCTAAAGCTGCAACTGACTCTGTTAGCTTAACACCTCAAGCTCAGCAGCTTAAATCACTGCAAGAAAAAACACAGCAGTCATCTGGCTTTGATAGTAAAAAAGTTGAAGAGCTGAAAAAAGCAATCAGCGAAGGTAAATATCAAGTTGATACTGAAAAGTTAGCAAAAAGCATAGCTTCATTTGAGTTTGATGTGTATGGCTGATCATAATTCTTTAATATGCTCTAAGCTCACAATGCAGTTAAATTGCTTAACCTCATTGGCCAGTATTTTAGATGATGAATTAACAGCCATTGCATCTCGCCGTGGTGAAGGATTAAAAGATCTTGCCCAACAGAAGCTTAGTTTTTTAAGTAAAATTCAAACGCTCGATAAAGAACTAAAAACCTTAATGACGACTAATGATGAGCAATCAGCTGAACTCCCTGAACTTATTCATAATGTCCGAAAGCAACTAGAGTTTTGTAAGAAAAAAAACGACGTTAATGCTCATGCTGCTCATCAAGCAAATTTAACAGTTAGACAATTGAAAGATATATTAATTGGCGCGCCAACATCTATGACTTATGACCAAGGCGGCAGTGCTGTTCATGGTAATAATGAATTAGTTAGAAATCTAAAAGCATAAGCTTCTTCGTAACCAACACTTAAGATTATATTAAGCATTCCCTACTGCATCCAAATTTTAATGAAAGCGGCCTGTCATTTCTTTTAAAAAAGTCATACTTAGCACATATCAATAAAAATATAGCGCCTCGGGCATTGCATAACAAACTCTTAGTAATACGTTACTTTTTTAACTTCTCTTGGCTTAATTTCACCAATATATAAATCATGTACCCGCTTCATATCAAGATGCAACTCTGTAGCGTAGGTGTCGCCAACAGCATATGTTTTAACGACCTGCGCGCCTTTAATCACCCCTTGAACTTGACTTTGTAGCCGATCATTTTGCGCAATACTGCCTTGCACTGTTGTACCAGCGGTAATTTTTTGCCCATACACTTGCTCAGCAAGCTCACGGTAAGCTTCAAGCTTAGATGCTTTAATTGCCATGAGTGAACGTTGTGACTGGTTTTCCCCCTGTTGAGCGCTTATGGGGGCATACCCTATTGCTTTTAATATTGGGTAGTTATCTGGCTCTACATACTTATATTCCACATGTTTATCAAAAATACTACTACAGCCAGCTAAGCTCAGGCTTGCTAAAGTACAAAACAAAATTACAGTACGCATGGCATTTTCACGCTTTTAAAGAGTCATAATCGTCAGATTAATGCACAATTAATGCCAAGGTTAGTGTGTAATTCTGTTTTAAAAGCCTATAATTAAACAACTGGTACAGTCCTTGCTCTGTTATTCATAATAGCAAATGTAGGTATGGGGTTAGGAAAATGAAACGCGTGTTATCAATTATAGTGATCATCACTAGCTGGCTAAGCATTAGCTTTTTCTCTGTAAATGCATTTGCGCAATGGTACGAATCAACCGGCCACGCCAGTATTAAAAATAACGATATTAGCGGCGCTAAGTCAGCGGCTATAAAAGATGCGATCACGCAGGCATTAGTGTTCTCTGGTGCACGCGTTACGTCAATGCAAACCTTAGTTGACGGCGTGCTAATGCAAGATCAGTTAAAAATAAAAAGCCACGGTGAAATTCAAAAAATAGAGATGATCAGCGAAGACCGAAGATCTGACCAGCTCGCGATTACGTTGCGTTTAGATATTTTCCCACAACAAGAGCACTGCCCGGCAAGCCAATTTAATAAATTTGTTGCGATCACTCAGACCCAATTAGTCAATCGTGAACAAGCAATGATGGGTCAAATTTTTGACATTGACAAAGCCACCAGCGAATCTCTCTATAAGACTTTAAATAAGTCGGCCATGAACGCTAAGCCCACCGCCTACTTTAATTTTCCTATTCGCGTTGGTGAGTTTTTTAATCAGCAATACGATTACAGTAACGCCCTATTAGAAGAAATTGCTATGCGCAGCAATTCGCAATACGTGTTATTAAGCCAAATGGTCGACATTTCAAATAGCGACAAACTTAATAGCGACTATGCCTTTTGGCAAGATGAAACATACCAACGTTCATACAAGGTCGACTTTGCACTATTTGATGGCACCACCTATGAGCGATTATGGCAAAAAAGCTATCGTAGCCAAGCTATTTGGCCTTTTGAAAAAACCGAGATTATTGATGTATTTAGCGAAAAATTTTGGGGCTCTGATTATGGTAAAAGCATCGAAGAAATAAACCAAACAGCGAGTTACGACTTACAAGCAGCAATGGCGTGCCTTGAAACACAAGGTAAGATTTTACATATTGAAAACGATAAATTAATTATTAATTTAGGGAAAGCGCACGGCCTAGAAAAAGGCCAGTTATTAAGTATTGCCCACCATAACTATTTAACAGACGCTGCGGGTAATAAAATGCCACACCTGATCACGACATTAAACACAGTACAAGTAAATCAGGTATACCAGCAAAGCGCAGTTGCGGTCAGTGTGAATCAGCAACCTTTACCCAACATTCAAATTAATGATGTAGTACAGTTAATTAACGTAGAGCCTTAGTCAATTATCGAGGTTGGTATTGGTATCGTGCGCAGCACAATTAAATACCATTACCGCCCCAAAAAAAAGTGCAGTTTTACGCTTATAGTCCTTCATATTCAGCCTTCCTTGGTTTTAAAATTTGCTTTCTACAGTCAACCATATCCCAACAATCCGTTTCAGGTACGCCGTAATACCAGGCTCTAAAAATCGGTTGATACTTTTCAATCACCCGTTGTTGCATACGTTTTGAAAAATGAGGTAAGTAAAAAGTTTTGATCACCGTAATGTGCCTTTTAATCGTCTGTCCTAAATTAAAACGCGCTTGGCGATACCGAATGTCTGCTTTTTTATATTCTCTGCTCTCAGGTGTAAAGTTTTGCATGTCTTGTTTAGGGCCAGTCGCCCACCCAGCTACTTTATTCATTTGTTCAGCAAACGGCTTAACGGTAAACGTGATATGTATGGGGTCATCAGCATCGGTGGGCCCAAAGCCTCGCGGAAATCCGCCTTGGTGATAATTAGGATGGGTAACCGTAAACTCAATCGATGCATAGGCATTGGGCTGTAATAAATCCAAACGCTCGCGTGGGAAGGTGACTGGCTCATTAGCATAGGCAGCTTTAAAATATTTATAACCAAATTCAATACCACAACTACTGTGGCCACACGACTCTGAATAGGCCGACTTTATCAAAAAAGGGAATTCTGGCACTGAGCCATCTTCTGTTTCAATCGTCACAACAATAGGCCCGCGATAACCATGCGCTTTATCAAATAAAAAATCACAGCCCGATGTCAAAAAACACGCCAGCACTACACTACTCATGGTCATTACTAAATTTTTCACACTATTAACCTTCTATTTTAATAATTATTTAGCGCTAATTAGACTCAACCTTTTTACCTGACTGCGCGACAATTGTGCAATTAAAGAATCTATAGCATTTACTCTTGAAGCTGCTGTGACTACCAAAAGTGACGTTTTTTTTCAAAAGAGGAAGGAGTGAGATTAACGGTGAGAAAATATGAATATTCGCTTTATTATAATCACTTCCATATGATGAAAATAAAAAGCAGAGCTTAACTCTGCCTTTAAAAACAACTTTACATTAATATCACCCAGCCGTTTCAAAAAACCTATATAAACAAACAAAAAAGGCATTTAATGATTAGGCTAAAAATAAAAAATCATAACAAAAAACTAGAATAATCACGTTTTAATAAAATGGGTATTAACGTAGAGCCTTAACCAATTGTTGACCAAGGCTTGGGTGTTCACTGAGCCATAGAGCTAATTTATCTACCCCAGCCAAATGGGGGTAATGTTTACGACTCGCAAGCACAATGCTACGTTGTTGAGGCGGAAATATCGGTAAATAACTAATGCCAGCGCGCTCAACGCATGCCAGCTTTGGCACAAACGTTACACCATCATCCATAGCTACTAGCGCAAGTAATGTCTCAAGGCTGTTCCCTAAATATTCATTTGATACATCGACCCCTGCGGCAAAACAAAACTGCTGCGCTTGATCTTTAAAGCAGTGCCCATCGCTAAGCATTAATAAGCTACATGAGCGTAGTTCGTCTAAGGCAATTTTATCGCGCTGTGCTAATGTATTTTGCTCAGACATTGCCACTAAAAAATCTTCTTTGTATAAATTAATCGTATGATAAAGTTTAAGTTCAGGCACATCTGCTAGTATAGCGATGTCGAGTTCGCCGTTATCAAGCGCATTTAATAATGTGGCGGTTTGCATTTCAACAAAGGCAAATTGACTCTGCGCAAACGCTTCTTTCATCGATGTGAGTAAAGTAGGTAATAAATACGGTGCAATTGTTGGAATAATGCCTATTCTTACTTTACCTTGTAGTGGCGCCGATGAGGTGGCCGCTAGCTCTTTTAATATTTGGGTTTGCTCTAAGATCACTTTGATCTGCGTTAACAAACGTTCACCCTGCGTGGTTAAAGTAACGTGCTTGGTAGAGCGGTCAAATAGTGTGACTCCTAGCTCGTGTTCTAATTTTTTTATTTGACCACTCAGGGTGGGTTGACTGACATAACAGGCATCGGCTGCTTTACGAAAATGCTTAAAGTGCGCAACAGCTTTTACATATTCTAAGTCTTTTAAATTCATTGCAAACTCACTACTAATCGGTATTACCTATCACTATAATACAAACAAACGATTGGAACTATTGTTAATTTACACGCATAATGGCTATCAACAAATCAAGAGGAACAAAAAACATGTTAAAGAATATTGAAGGTCAAACAATCCCACAAGTTACATTCGCAACGCGTCAAAACGACGAGTGGAAATCAGTGACTACTGATGAAATTTTTAAAGGTAAAACAGTTGTTGTGTTTTCACTACCGGGTGCATTTACACCAACGTGTTCATCTACACACTTACCACGCTATAACGAGTTAGCGGGTGTGCTTAAACAAAATGGCGTAGATGAAATTGTATGTTTATCAGTAAACGACACCTTTGTAATGAACGCATGGTCCGCTGACCAAGAAGCACAAAACATCACTGTATTACCTGACGGTAACGGCGAATTCACTGACGGCATGGGCATGTTAGTTGATAAAAGCGAGATAGGTTTTGGCAAACGTAGCTGGCGCTATTCAATGCTGGTTAAAGATGGCGTGATTGACAAAATGTTTATCGAACCAGATTTACCAGGTGACCCGTTTGAAGTATCAGACGCAGACACAATGCTTGAGTACATCAACCCAGAGCAAGTTAAGCCTCAAGCAGTAAGCTTATTTACTAAACCTGGCTGCCCATTTTGTAAAAAAGCGAAAGCATTATTGACTGAGAAAGGTCTTGTGTATGAAGAGATCATTATGGGTGCAGGCGCATCACTAACGAGCCTTAAAGCAATCTCTGGCCGTGAAACTGTGCCACAAGTATTTATCGGCGGAAAGCACATTGGTGGCTCTGACGATTTAGAAAAATATTTTGCTTAATATTTAACACCCCTCGCATAATTAATATTAGGGGCTAACAGCCCCTTTTTTTTGCCAAATATTCGCAAACAGGATACCACTATGAAAGAACTGCAAACCGACGTTGTTGTAATTGGTGCTGGCACCGCAGGCTTAAGCGCATACCGCAACGCAAAACAACACACAGCTAACGTATTAATGATTGAAGCAGGCCCATACGGTACAACCTGTGCGCGTGTTGGTTGTATGCCGAGTAAGTTATTAATTGCCGCAGCAGAAGCCGCACACGCTATTGAAGCGGCACCTGCGTTTGGTGTGCATAGCTCAAAGCCTACTATTAACGGTAAAGAAGTCATGGCACGAGTGCGCAGCGAACGTGACCGTTTTGCAGGATTTGTAGTAGAAGCCGTAGATGAAATACCCGCTGATGATAAAATTCGTGGTTATGCTAAGTTTTTAGATACAAATCGTGTGCAAATTGACGACCACACAATTATTACAGCCAAACGTTTTGTTATTGCCACCGGTTCGCGACCTGCATACCCAGGCGTATTTAATAACTTTGGCGACAGACTCATTATTAACGACGACGTGTTCGATTGGCAGGATCTACCTGAATCAGTTGCCGTATTTGGCCCCGGCGTTATTGGCCTTGAAATAGGGCAAGCTTTGCACCGTTTAGGCGTTAACGTTAAACTATTCGGTGTAGGTGGCGCGATTGGCCCAGTGACTGATCCAGTTATTAAAGATTACGCAAATACCGTATTCGCGGAAGAGTTTTATGTTGATACCGATTCCAATGTCTCTGATATGAAACACGTTGGTGATAAAGCACAACTTACCTATGTAGACAAAAACGGTGAAAAACAAACAGAGCAATTTGATTATGTGCTAGCAGCCACAGGTCGCGTGCCAAATACCGATAAACTAGGCCTTGAAAACACAGGTATTGAGCTTGATGAACGCGGCGTGCCGCTTGCCAATAAATACACCATGCAATGTGGCGATTCAAACATATTTATCGCAGGGGATGCCAGTAACATGATCCCTCTATTACATGAAGCCAGCGATCAAGGTACTATCGCAGGGCAAAATGCAGGACGATTCCCTAATGTACAATCCGGCCTGCGCCGTGCACCTATTGCCGCAGTATTTAGCGACCCACAAATTGCCATGGTGGGTGAAAGCTACAAGCAAATAACCGCCCGCTTTGGTGAGTGCGGTTGTTTTGAAATTGGTGAAGTCAGCTTTGAAAACCAAGGCCGAAGCCGCGTAATGCTAAAAAACAAAGGCCACATGCGTTTATACGCAGAACAAGGCACTGGCTTGTTTTTAGGTGCTGAGTTTATCGGTCCACAAGCCGAGCATATCGCCCACTTACTGGCATGGGCTGTACAAAACAAAATGACCGTGCCGCAAATGCTCGACATGCCATTTTATCACCCTGTAATCGAAGAAGGCCTACGTACCGCCCTGCGTGATTTAAATGCCAAACTTAAATTTGGCCCAGACATTATCAACCAATGTATGGAATGTGGCCCAGGGAATTAGGGGGTAGGTTACTAGAGGAGGCCTAGGCCTCCTTTGTACTATTTAAAACAATTAATAAAAGTCCAACAAAATAAACTTTTCAATTTAAGTTCGCAGTTGCTAAGGTTGCTGCGCAGTTTATGTGTAAGTTTTCGCTATAGCTGCTGTGTTGCCATGCATCACCCTATATATTTTTCACACAAATTAAACATTAGTAAAAATATGAAAATACAAACTTTATGATGAGTGTCATTTTTATTTAATATCTTCGCGATCCCTCAAAAGCGACTGTACAACAAGGTAAAACATCACCGTTTAAAATGGCAGTAAATTTAATTCATACAACACAACCACATTTATTCGCGCATAAAAACGTGGGAAACATCATTTATTCGCGCATAAAAGTGTAAAAACTTGCATTTTTTCGCGCAATAAAGTGTAATTAATCATCTAATGAGTAATGCGAGACCTGCCATGCAACGATTAATTTTAGAAAAGTTATTAGGTTGGAAATCTAAACCTACACGAAAACCATTATTAATTGATGGCGCTCGCCAAACAGGTAAAACTTATTTATTACAAACTCTATTAGGCAGTACCTTTGCAAACGTGATTCGAATCGATTTTTTAGAATCCCCACAAATGAGCGAAGCATTCGCTGATTCGTTATCGCCCGATGACGTACTATCTAATATTGAGCTACTTACAGGAAAAACGTTTGACCCTAATACAGATCTACTGATCCTTGATGAAATAGGCGAATGCCCTAAAGCAGTCACATCCCTCAAATACTTTGCTGAACAAGCGCCGCATATGCACATTGCTGCCAGTGGTTCTAATATCGGTTTATTAAACTCCTTCCCGGTTGGTAAGGTGGAACAGCATAATCTACGCCCTCTCACATTTCGTGAATTTCTGATCGCCTCAAAAGAAACCGCTCTAATTAAGGCATTTGCAGCGCAAACAAACTCAAGTGCAGCACATAGTAAATTATTTTCAAAACTCACTGATTATTACTTTACTGGTGGTATGCCAGAAGCTGTAAATACATGGTTTGATTTATCTGCTCACAGTATCATTGACCGCGTTCAAGCTGTAACAGATATTCATAAAAATTTAGTACTGGGGTATCAACGAGACTTCGGAAAATACTCAGGAAAAGTAGATGCAGGTTTAATCGAAGCTGTATTTAACAATGTTCCAGCACAGTTATCTTCAGTTATGGATGAATCGGTTAATCGCTTTAAATTTAAAGGAGTGCACGATAAAAAATCTCGCTATGGTGATTTTGAAAGCGCTATTTCTTGGTTAAACAAGTGCCGCTTGATACTCAAAAACCACCCTATTGATAGCACACCTAAAAGCCCATTAGCAGCATATAAAAAAGACAACATCGTTAAATTATTTCTTTTTGATGTGGGCTTATTAAATCATATGCTAAACATTGGGTATAAAGAAATAAAACAACAAGGCTATGAATACAAAGGCTTTGTGGCCGAAAACTTTGTACAACAGGAACTTGCTGCACAAGGCATTGACCCAACATATTCATGGGGTGATGCAAGAGCGGAGATCGAATTTGTGCTCTCTGATGATGAAGGCAACATACTGCCTATCGAAGTAAAAAGTGGTAAACGCACCAAAGCAAAATCACTGCAATCGTACATAAATAAATGCCAGCCAATCAAAACAATTAAACTCACAGGCACGCAAGGCTCATCATCACTGGAAAAGGAATATATTGTCCTCCCGCTCTACTACAGTGAATATGTAGTAAGCAAACACCTGAGGCTGATGAATTTAATTTGATGATGAATTTAATTTGACACCCATCTTAATTATTTACCGAAAGCAAAAAAGCAAGCGCATCGATTGAAATCAGCAGTAAGTGTACATTTCCAACATAATCACGATTTCGCCCTCCTTAGCTCAGTTCATAAGCGCAGCCCCCTAAATTACAGACATAAAATTTTTTGCCTTAAGGCAATAGTCGACGTTTTAATTATGCTAAAAATTACGCCAGTAGCTTTTCGCAGTTGCTAAGGTTACTGCGCCGTTTTCTATTTAAGTTTTCGCTATAGCTGGTGTGTGATGTTGGCCTGCCTACTGCGCCATGAAATACGCACGCGTAAATTGCGTGGTCAGTTTTAACCAATTTTCTGAGGAAATATTGACTCTTTCTAGTAAAGGTAAGGTGTACTTTCAATATACCCACACTTACCTTCTCGTATACAGCGCCCTGTTAAACTTTAGGATGGGTGTCATCATTGTTTTTAGGATGGGTGTCATCATTGTTTTTAGGATGGGTGTCAACATTGTTTCTTTTTAGGCATACATTAACCGTGGTGTCGGCGGATATGCTTTACTAAACCTGATTCGTTAAACTCTAATGAAACAATATTAGCTTTACTATATTCAATGGTTTTATCTAAATGCGCAGGCTTAACTTTCCCCCTTTCAGTCATTTTTATAAAAACAACATTAGCCCCTACCATAATTTCGTTTACCTCAATATTGCTATTTATAACTTCATCTTTTAGTTTACCAATCATATCTGAACGGAGTTTCGATTTATCAGTATACATAAACTTGAATTTAACATGTTCATCGATGAAGTTATCAGATAATAGCGATATATAATGATCTATTTCTTTAGTGGTTGTATTTGGTTGTTGGCGAGCATTTTTGGCTGATACAAATGCCTTTGCTTTCTCGATTAATTGATCTGCCGTGAACTTGTCATTTGCAAAACTTGAAAAAGATAAAATAAGGGATATAAATACTAAAGTTAATTTTTTCACTGAACTCTCCTTGTATGCCTAACAAGCCTGTAGAATAACTCGTATTTAATATATTTTTATTAATGGTTCAACCATAGCTGAGTTCCTATTTTGGTTCAATAACTTTACGATGGGTGTCAACGTTGTTTTGAGTAACCAACTAGTTTATCTTAGATGACATTTTAACATCTAAAGTGTGAATATTTAGAGTTTAGCAAACCCAAGGCTTAGACCAATCAAAATTGTAATATTTATTAGTACAAGCTCGCTTTGCTGCTGATAATAGCGATTGGAAAGGCTACATACTCGCTATGGGCGGTTTACACACAAAACTAAAAGATAGACCTATCAAATTACATTACGGTTTAAACTTCGTTGAAGAAACTGGCGAGTGTTTGCAAAGCTATTACGATGGTGAACTCATACTCAAAGTAAAAGGCTTATGGTTCGCTGGTAAAGCTATAATCACAAGGCACTATTCATGGAAGGTAGAAAAGGCATAACCTAAAGCTATAACTTAAAATTAAATTGCAGCCAAATACAGCATTTCAAATAGCTGAAGTCCTTAACTAAGTTTTAGCTCATATCAAACATCAAGACTAAGCCAAGAATAATCTTTAGCTAACCACTTGCCAGAATGGCAAAATGGCTCTTACTTGGAGTTCTGTAAATAACTGTACTAGTAATATTTACACTATGAAATAAGATTTATCCCTATGGCATTAAACTTTAAAATCTCTTTAGCTATAACCAATAATTAAAGTGTCACCAATTACTCCCTTTATAGGAGATTCCGATGGGTGGGAATAATTTAGAGTTGATAAAAAATCTTCTTCTGTTGGCAGCTCAATATTAAATTGGGGAGTTATGTTGTGGTCAACTAATTCCGGACAGTGAATTAAGTTTTTCTTCGGCTACTCCAGGGGCAACCATTTGGTTGTGGCTATGCGGCCTGCGCCAGTTATAGTAATTCATCAAATAATAGCTAATATCT
>NZ_JABEPJ010000039.1:0-2145 GCF_013002825.1 Pseudoalteromonas sp. NEC-BIFX-2020_002 | reverse complement strand
GTAATGGCGCGCATGCCAGCGCCATACTCTATAGTCTTGTTGAAACCGCAAAGGCAAATGATCTTGTAGTGCATGACTACATCTCAACGTGCTTGCAACATATTGCAGAGCAGCCAAGTAACCTTGAACCGCTATTACCTTGGAATATTAAGCAAGGCTAGGTGTCGTTAGCCATACGCTTACGGTATCACCAGTAAAGGCCCTTGTAGAAGCTCAAAAACAAAAGGAATTAACATTGCGCTAGGCAACGACTACTTAGCATCACAAGGTTTAGTGTCATTGAAAGATATTTGGATCAATATTCATTACAGGAGATGAACCGCCCATTGCGGACCCGCATGATGGGTGGTGTGGGGGCTGGAGGTTAGAGACCTCCGGCTACCCGATTATGTGATTTTATAAATTATTACCTGCGTAATGAACTATTGCATCACCTAAATAGTCAACCATTTCTGGGTGGTAAGAGTTATGGAATTTTTTCATATCTTCATTTTCTTTATAAAAGATTCCCATACCTATATATGCTTCTTTAGATGGGGTATAAAAACGACAAGCGATTTCAAAGTGCTCTTTCATTAACGTTTGAACATTCGCGTTATCAACGGCTGTTTCATCGGCGTATTCTGCTAATTTTTTATATAAAACATCCCAATCCTGATGGACAAGCTCTCTATTAACATGCGCCCAGTTATCAGTGGTTGATAAACTGTGAGTCTGTTCTACGTCAAGAGAGTTTTTACATTCAGTTAAATACTCTTTACTCAATTTATTCATTTATAGATATTCCATTAATTTATATTTATAAGTGCCAAACTTGGCGAATCACATAACGAGGCTGTAGAATAACTCTAACAGCCAAATTCAATTAAAAAACAAGCTCCTGTAATTAACTCTAAGCGTTTTTAAAGCATTAGGTAATGCATTTGGAACCCATAAAACAGGCTGTTTTTCTTAAAAAAGAGTAATTCTACAGCCACAACGCCCTGTTAACAGGCTAAATATTGTTGGCTAGAATAAGCGACGAAGGAGCAAAAGCCAACTGTATTTTGTCCTTGTTAAACAGCTTGTTATATTTTAATTAACAACATACTCAGCAAATTTTTCGTGATTGAGTAGAGTTGAATTATGATAGTTTTTTAGCCAAATAAACTTATCAATAACCTTTTGTAGTTTTTGTATTTCTGATGCATTTAAACCAGCTTTTCGCGATTCTAATTCAGTTAATTTGCCTTCAATAGCTTCGGAGTGCCTCTGAAAGAATAGTTTGGACTGTTCAAGGCCATACAAATACATAGGCAAATTTATTTTAGCTTGATCCGAGACCATTTTTACGTTTAGGTCAACTTGAGAAAGGTTGTACCCCAAATAATCTAGATAATGCACCCCATCATCATCTAACTTAATAATATTGTGACCGCCATACATAATGTCAGATAGTTTCGTAATACTATTTTTTAATTGCTTATCTTCCAGAACCTCAGGACTAAATACTATTCTAGGATGAATTGCTAATGAACTTTCAGCTTTATAAGCACTTATTAACCCTTCTCCAACTACAAAGTGATCCTTTATATAACAGTATTTAGTTGAAATCCCCCCTCGAAGAAAAAGTCCTTTTTGGGAGAAACAATTAAATATAACAGCTTGTAAGCGCATCAATATGATAAATAAAGCATTAGCAGAGTGCATATACTTTAGCTGATTGTTTTTGAGTGATTTAACTTCTTTAGGGGTAAACGTTATTATTAGAGAATCAGATATAAACGCGTGCTGAACGTCATAATACATATAAAGGTCAAATGACTTATCTTTTTTATATTGTTCCTTTACTTCAGGACGATTAGAAAAATCCAAACCACCTTTATTATCTTCCATGAAAGAAATAAATTCCTTTGCTTTAGCCTCCGAATTAATCGCACCATTAATATCTCGGTAACCAAGCATATCAATGAAAAGTGTCCATTGTATCAATTTCACACGAAACTCCATTTAAAATATAACATTTTAGTATTTATGCAACACGCAGTTTGTGTTGCATAATCGCTTGTTGGACTGAGGCGCTACCTGCTCGGTGTGTTCGCGTTGGTATTGTTTATGCTATGGGAATTTGCTTTTTATGGCCTAACCGATATTTAGCCAATTTCA
>NZ_JABEPJ010000038.1:0-2464 GCF_013002825.1 Pseudoalteromonas sp. NEC-BIFX-2020_002 | reverse complement strand
TTGTAGAAGCTCAAAAACAAAAGGAATTAACATTGCGCTAGGCAATAACTACTTAGCGTCACAAGGGTTAGTGTCATTGAGAGATATTTGGATCAATATTCATTACGGGAGATGAACCGCCCATTGCACTTCCTGTTAATAAAAAGCGCATGATGGGTGGTGTGGGGGCTGGAGGTTAGAGACCTCCGGCTACCCGATTATATGCGCTTTACAGTAAAAATTAAAGTACGTTTAATACCACAGGACGGTTACTTCTTTTTATTGACTTAATTATATTTGACTTGTTTGCATGGTGTATTTGATGAAACTCTTGATTGAATTTCATTGAAATAATAAAAATATAAGATTGCGTCAGTGATACAAATATATCTGATACTTTTCTTGCACTAGCAATATCTTGGGTAGGAAAATAATTTAAAGCCGATATATGTTGCATATTTGATTTACGAGCAGTATGTGTGTCCTCACACAAATCAGAATATTGTTTTTTTATATCATCGAAGCACGATTTGAGTGGCTCATTTGAAAAAAGACTAATTTTAGAAGCTTCTTCAAATATTTTAAAAACGCGTTTTTCAGAGGTTATGTTTGGTAGTTGCTCAACTGAAATACCTTTAACAAAGGTTTCAATTGAGCTACGCAACATTAGTCTAGAAGCCTTATACCCACCATTAAATGTAAGAAAAAAACTATTTCCTAAATCAGACAGGGACTCAAAAAGATAGTTTTTACAATCATCATTATTGTTAAATCCATTATTTTTAATATCTTCACTATTTAACTCCACTAATAAAGCTAACAAGGAAAAATATTTTTTATGAATTTTTGAAATAATAGGCAATATAGCTTTGTCTTCAGCAAGGCTTTCAAGGTTATAATTTTTAATAAAGCTGACTAACTGCTCCAAATCAGCTGATAATTCTCTAGACATTTAATTACCTATTAAGATTTATTTAATTTTGAAATTGCTTCATTCCAAGAGAAATCTATATCATTACGAGTTTTTCTGAATTGAACTAGCTTGTCGTCACTCTCTGTTAATACTGATAGCGAGTTCATTATCGATAATAGTTTTTCTTCGTCTACCTTTATGATTTCTGTAACAATAAATCCAACCAATTCATAACGAGATCGTCGATCATTTCTAGTCATTTGGATACTAAATAGGTTTTCTGCAAACTCGATAATATCTTTGTTTGTTCTAAATAACTCTTTGTCCTGCAAGAGAAATGGCAAAACGCCTATGTAATGACTAAGTTTATTTGCTTGTTTAGTTTCAGATACTACTGACTGATTTGGCTCAACTTGGTGCCTTAGAAGCTCTGAAACATTTTCAAGATCAATTTTTTTCTTAGAGTTCAATAACCATGCTAGCTCTTCTATAAAGTTAGCTGCTTGCAATACTTTGTTTTTATCTTTAACTTTCATTTTCTATCCTTGTAAGCATTTCATCTACAATACCCGACAGAGCGGTTTTAATCGTTGTCTCACCCAAATCTAAAATAAAGTTGTTTAATTGCTTACCTGCGACTTCTGTACGTTTAGGTAATTCTCTATTGTAAATTAAATTACTCCATCTTGGGTTCGCAGCTATAGAACTTTTAGCGGAATTATATACCCTAGTACCTTTCTCTGTAATAGTTAAAACTAAACCAATACACTTGATAGATAAGTCAAGATCGTCTTTCTTTTCGCTTACAATATTGTTCAGTAAATCTATCCCGGTTAAGGAAATAGGATCTGCCTTAACAGGTATCAAATAATAATCTGATGCTATTAATGCACTTGTCATCCATAAAGATGGTGTAGGCGGTGTATCGATTATAACGTAATCAAATAATTCCTTATTGCTTTGAAGGTATTTTTTAAGCCTATTTTCACGACCTTCACCGGGTGCTATCTCTAACCTGTACAGGTCTAAATTACCGGGTAAACACCAAAGGTTTTCTTTTACTTTTACCGGTTTAATATCAGCCAGTATTTTGGAAGTAGTTTTTGAGGCGCCATTTACCACACTAATATTAATTTTAGTCTCTTTATCAAAGAGATCTGTGATAGTTTCTTTTTTTTCTTTTAGGTGACTCATATATTGGTCAGGTGTAAAAAGACACTGAGTAGCATTAAACTGCGGGTCAATATCCACGATTAATACTTTTTTGTTAAACCTACGCGCTAAACTATCTGCAATATTCACTGATAATGTTGTTTTACCAACACCACCTTTCATGTTTATTAAACTAATAACTTTCAAAATAACTTCCTTAGTTAAAAAATATTTTTTACTTCACACTTCCATATTATGGGCTTCACAAAAAAATGGGGATGACGCAAAGCATGTAACATTTTAGTATTTATGCGACACGCAGTTTGTGTTGCATAATCGCTTGTTGGACTGAGGCGCTACCTGCTCGGTGTGTTCGCGTTGGTATTGTTTATGCTATGGGAATTTGCTTTTTATGGCCTA
>NZ_JABEPJ010000037.1:0-7882 GCF_013002825.1 Pseudoalteromonas sp. NEC-BIFX-2020_002 | reverse complement strand
AGCTGGCAGAGAAATATGTGAGGTTAACGGGGTAGTTTGTCGGTTGGTTTTTATGCTTAATGGGTTACGAAGCGAAAGTGGCGATACTGTCGCAATAATCAAACTGCTCGCATATTGCGTATTGTGATCGATAAATATCCCTTCATATATTTTTAATTAAGTCTCAATAATTCGCGCTCTTTACGGTATGATAACTCAATAATTTGTATTGATATTCTGGTCTGAGAGAGACCCGATGGACGCTGCAACTAAAAAGCTACAAAACAAGTACAAGTCGGGTTTGAATAATCGCTTTTGGATGCCGCCAATAAGCTACGCGGCAGTATTGTATCTGCAGAATATAAGCACAAATAACATAGGTACAATCGCAAACCAAAACAATTAAACCGTAGAAGACCTTGTTGGGCTGGCTACCCAACATCGCTTACTGGTAATGCTAACTATGCGTGAATAATACATATGGTCTTTAAGCTATTTACATGAATTTAGCAGCACTGGGTTAGGGTGAAGAACGTGATGATAAATAAAGGAAGTGGCCACTAATGAAACTCACCCGTCTACTCAAAGCGAAAGCTTATTGGCAAATACGGCGCTTAATTGTAGAAGATGACCAGCGAGGCCAAGCACGCGCAGTTTATGGCAAAAGGTTTGACATTACCAGCCTATTTAATATACACCGCTTTTATCTCGCCTTTGAAAAACGAGCCGCAGGGACGTTGTTAGCTAGTTAAAACAATAAAGTGCCGCTAAAGAGCCCTAGATAAAAATCAAAGTTTAGTAGGTGAAAAATGCGCGCTCAGTATTTTAATAAAATGATCCCGCAATATGATCGTTTCAGTATTATTAAAATTAAGCTTCATTAAATCTTTATTTTTGCGATATCATTAGTTAGTTGATTTTTTAAATTTACTAGTTATGTAATTTGTATGCGGTTTGCAAAAGTGACTCAGTTCTGAGCTTTAGTTATTTGTACAAGGATGTTTAAAGAAATATGGAAAGTAATAATGAGTCTTCGATCACCAGTGAAAATGCTGAAACAGTAGAAGCAGAAACTCAAGATAACCCTCTCTCCCAGAATCAATTAATACAGCAATGGCGAGTAAACCTTGCATCCCTAAAAAAAGACACAGGGTTTGAAGTACCTAAGGAACTTGATAAAAGTGATGAAAAGGTAACTACTGCGCTAGATGCAATAGCGTATTTAGATAAAAAAAATACTTTATTAGACGAAAACGAAGATTTTCATTTATCGGACAATGGCTTGGCAACATATAAAACCAAACACATGATTGCTTTTGAATATTTATCACAGCTGAAAAAGCCTGATCTTAAGAAAAACCCACCAAAGTTTTATTTCACTTCAAGAGCAAAAAAAATAGAGCAGTTATCAAAACCAAGCCGTTGGATTCACTCGCTATCTCACTTTTTAATCACGCTAATCGTCACTTTAGTGCTTGGGGTTATTAGCCTCTTAGTATTGGTTAAAACTCAGGATAATTTGTTTGTTAAGTTACTAGTAGGCTGGTTTTGGATTGTAAATATTAAAACAGCGAGCAATTTAATTGGGAAATATAAAAAATTAGCTATCACTCCTTTTCGATTTAGTGTCAGCTTATTAGGTATTCAGTCACTAAACGTACTAATAAAAGTAAGCCTACTAGGCATTATTCCTTTTCTTATTGTGAGTAAATATAACGCTTATTGGATTGATGATGTGATAATAATTAGCTTATTTATTTCGTGTCTAATTAACTTTAAGCCTGACGAAAAACCATCAAAGCAAGTAGTTGAAAAAGACTTAGCAGAAGCAGGCACAGCCAATGTTTAAAGGATTGATATTAGTTGTATTCATTCTTTTTAGCTCAAGTAGTTTTGCAAACGTTGATATAGAGCTTGCATGTAAAGAAAAAAAAGAGCAACAGCGCTCCCTATTAGAAAGGCTTTCAACCTCTGTGACTGAAGCACATTTAGCGGGTCAATGCACTGGGTATGATTCGTACTACAAGGTTAATCTTAAAGAGTCTTGCTCAGAGTTTTTAGAGCAAAAAGAATCGCTGCTCAGTTCTTTAAGTACATCCCTCAAAGAGGCTAATTTGGCAGGCATGTGTATTGGCGCAATTTATAGAGTAGCAAAACGGTGTAAAGTAGATACTTACAACATTAATTACGCACTCATTGCTAGAGGAGCGCTAACTGTCCATAAAGTAAAGCAACGCCTTGGTTGTTATGGTGAACAGTATGGCAGGTAAAAATAAAAGTATTGCAGCAGTTGCCTGTCAAGCCTTAGGAATTGACCGCAACTTGTTACCAGAGCGGTTGAGAAGTCGTTTAAATTATTACGTTAAAGATAAAAACCTCAAAGCAAAACTACTTGATGAGGCAGATAAAAAATCAGAGTCAGTCGATTATGTGCCAAAGCCTATTAAAGCAGGTAATCATGTATTTATCCGTAATCTGGTTATTCTAGATACGTTGTTTGAAGATAAAAAATTAGTTGTAAAGTGGCTCAATGGCGAAAAAATCAATACTGCAAGTTTTGAGCAGTTTGCCAAGGAGTGGAGGGCTAAAAAATTACTCTTTCAAGCACTTGATAAGCGTATTGGTGATTTAAGGCTTTTTCTATCAGATGAAAATATAGATTGGTCACAAGATGAAATCCCATATCCATTTAATGAAGGTCAATATAGTTCATTGGAGATGATTGCTAATTCTATTGAATTTGATACGCAATCGAGCCCATATGATTTAGCTCTTAAGGCTGTGATCGAAGGCGAGTTTGGTGTTCTAGGTAAACTAATTACTAAAAACCCAGATGCGTTTATTAGCGAACATGGCCAATGGCTAGTGAATCTATACAGCGCTAAAAAAGCAGAGTACGAAGAATATAGTTTATTGCTAAATAAATATTAAAAAATTTACTGACTTCCCTTTTTTGTGAATTTCACAGTTTGATACTTGCTCCTGAAGTCACCGCACACTGCGGTGATATTAGGAGATTATTATGTATCATTTAATTCTTTTTTCATTACTCAATGAAACCAATGAACTTTCATTAGCTGATTCAGCTATTAAAACAACACTATTGAGCCTTGTGTTAGGAGGTTCGCATGAATAACTCTATTGATGAATTAGTTATTAATTATCACGTTACAGAAGTATGTAACTACTCATGCAAATTTTGCTATGCAAAGTGGGATCGTCCCAACGAAATACAAGCTAATGGCCAAGACGCAGAGTTAATGCTTGAAAAGTTAGCCAATTACTTTTTTGACGATAATACCAACCAAGTAAAAGCAGTTTTCCCTTACAAAAGTGTGCGTATCAATTTTGCAGGAGGCGAGCCGTTAATTCTTAAAAAACGTTTTGCAAAGTTAATTATAAAAACAAAGTCACTCGGCTTTAACTTATCGCTCATTACGAATGGTCATTACCTAACAGACTCTTTTATAGATAACTATGGTGCCATGTTTTCAATGATTGGGATCAGTTTTGATAGCCAATATTTAACTGCGCGTAAAGATATTGGCCGAATAGATCGTAAAGGGGAGTCTTTTGGAAGCCATGATTTAATTAAAGCAGTTACACAGCTTCGAAACGTTAATCCATCCATTACAATAAAGGTAAACACCGTTGTTAATAGCCTTAATTACCAAGAATCATTCGAGCAGCTAATAGCAAATATAAAACCCGAAAAATGGAAGGTGTTTCAGGTGCTGCCTGTGTTAAATAACAACTTATTAGTTTCTGATGATCAATTTTCTGGGTTTGTAAAAAACCACGCTTCATTAAAAGAAGTCATGGTGGCAGAAGATAACGAAGCAATGACAAATTCTTATTTAATGATTAACCCTCAAGGACGCTTTTATCAAAATAGCGCAACTCAAAATGGATATGTTTATGGTGATTTAATTTTAGATGTTGGTGTGAAGCAAGCATTAGAGGTCTGTAAAATAAACTGGGAGACGTTTACTAGCCGATATAAAAAGGATAATACAGTTAGCCTCATTAGTAATAGCGAGTATCAGCTTAAAAATAACGCCGCGTGTAAACAGGGAGTCTCAGCATGAGCACTATAAATAATGATGAACAATTCGCAGCATTGTTTAAAGAGTCCATTGCGTCAGATTACAAAAATGCACTATTACTGATGAATGTAAGCCCTGATGTTAGTTTGTTTAAATTTCGTAAGATACTAGAGACCTTATGCTTACTATATGCGCAACACAATAGTTATGAATTTACTAATAAAAACTTATGGGAGCAAATAAATGAACTTGCAAATATCAGCGCAATTCATGGAGCTGATAGAGAGCTATTTCATGCTGTTAGAGAGTTAACAAATGATGGAGTACATAATAAGGAGTTGAGTAACGAAATATTACTGAGTAAGGCGTTAGCCTCAAGAACAAAAATCTTAGACTTATTGGAAAGTGCTTATCTGAGCTTATGGCTTGGTGAGCGTTTACCTCAATATGAGTTAATAGATGTGGGAGGCCAAGAACATAAAGACTTATGGTTTAACTGTTTAATCTCTTGTGATTATAAAAAGTATTTAAGTTTAGGTGTTTTTTACGAAAAAATGGGCAAAGTGTTTGAAAACGAAGCCTTAGATGACAAATCTTTCACTGCGCGCGCGCAGGCTATGTATTCTTTTGCAGCTGAGTCTTATAAAAGTGCTTTTCAACTTTGCTCAAAAAAAACGATAAGTGATGTTATTAGCGCTGATGATAAACAAATTAGTATTGCTCAGCAAAGCCATCAAATTGTATTTAAATATGCTCTTTTATGTCTTAATAATAAAGTAGATAACCTACATATTACTGAGGTAACAATATTACTAAATGCATTAGCAAAAAGAGGCTTTTACGCTGCTTACGCTTATTTGGGCTGGTGCCATTACTTAAGTGAAGACTATAAAAAAGCACATAAATACCTAACCCACAAAAAGGCTGAGCATACTGTTTTTCTATATCAAAGGTTAGGTGTTTTATACTCTTCAGGCAAAGCTAGTCCAATTGATGGTGATAAAGCCGTTGAGTTTTTTAAAAAAGCAGTAAGGCTAGGCTGTAATAAATCAATGTTTGAATTAGGAAAAATCTATTACAAAGGTGAGTTAGTTAAAAAAGAGGACGGACTAGCTCAAAAATACTTATGCGAAGCAATTGCTACTGGTAACTTAGATGCAGCTTTGTACCTTGATGAAAAGTACTGGCAGCTACGCAATTTATTTTCTGGATTGCTAGATGAAATTAAAGATGCCAAAGTAAAAATAGGACCACAAAAATGTTGTACTAAAACCACTAAATTAGGACGAAATGAACCTTGTTCGTGTGGCTCTAATTTAAAGTATAAAAATTGCTGCGGAAAATAAATGTAAATATCTATAGTGTTAAGTGTTTATATTTAGCCAATGAATGATCGCAGTACGTCTTAAAAAGTAAACCCCAAATTAAAAACGAGAGACAGTGTCTCTCGTTTTTAATTTACCTTTTATTTTTGCTTATTAACCCTATTTTATATAGCATCACTAAACAGCATGAAACACGTTGAATCAACGAGTTGTGCGCACTCATTGCGCAGTATTTAGGGATGATTTAAGTTATGGATAAAAGAAAGCTCAGCGAAACCGATATAATCAATAAGTTTATTCTACCCGCAGTTAAAACCTCAGGGTGGGACTACATTACCCAAATACGCCAAGAGGTTAAACTTCGTGACGGTAAAGTAATCGTTAGTGGGCAACTTGGTGTACGTAAAACGGTTAAATCGGCCGAGATAGTGCTTTACCATAAACCCAGTATGCCACTTGCTGTCATTGAGGCCAAAGCCAATAAGCACGAAGTAGTCCACCTAACCGACGCCATAGTTGAACAGGCCTTATAATATGCAATTAGCTACTTTTTTAAGAAATACAATATTAGGTGATGATGCAGAGGGGCGTGCTACTGAGTTCGTTAAAGTGCCAAAGAATAATAGTAAAAATGGTCTTATTGCTATTTCGTTAGAAGAAGGTACTTTTCTATCTTATATCATTTGGCCTATGAATACATTTCATATCATTGCTCGAATGCTTGATACATTTGATGTGTATCAAAACGTAGTATCTTTAAAAAACTATAGTGAACTCCCCTATAAAAGCTCAACAGGAAGGCATGACCGAACGTGGCGACAATCTATATTATTAAGTAAAAATGAAAAAACAATAGAAGTGACCGACCGTTTTTATGAGCTTTTGTACAATTTATTTAAGAGTTCTAATGCAAGTCAACAAGTTAGTGATTTACTCCAGAACGGAACTTATTTTAGTCAGTTAATAGAGTTATTTAATGCAAGCGATAGTTGTGCTTTTAATATCAAAAATACTTTATTTTCAGAGGGCGCTCCCGCATACATTGCAGCCCAGGTTAAAAAGCTAGCACGTTCAGAAAGTTCAGCGATATTGAGCTTTTCAAATTGTAATTCCAGTTACGGAAGCGTCCATTATAAAACCCACACACCACAATCAGGTATATCCTTAAATAGTTTGAGCCACGATTTAGCTTATGTAAAAGCAGGTGTAGAGATAAACTCACTACCCCAAAAAGTCGAATACAGCAATGAGCAAAAAGACTTTAATATTTTACTTTTGCCTTGGCCATTGAAAGTAGAAGATAATTTCTTCAATACAGCTGTAAAACCACTATTACAAATGGATGATGAATTTGGGTTCTTCTCATATTCTAACTTAGAATTAATTACAGCAAAAAAAATTATATATGCAGTAGAGGGTTCTGATAGCCCTTTAGATCTTGTTGTAATTCCAGAGTGTTCAATTGATAGTGTAAATAAGCAAACTATTATTTCAGAATTAGGTAGGTACTTTAAAAGCAAGGATTTAAAAGTTCCGACTTTTATATTTGGTGTTTTTAAAAAGGGAACAGGCGGTACATACGGTGAGAATAGCTTATCGGTATTAGTTTGGGACGAAAACACGAGTTGCTTTGTTGTGGAGACTCAACAAAAGCACCATCGCTGGGCTATTGATCAGCAACAAGTAAGTAATTATGGCTTGCAGAAGGTTTTTGAAGGTAAAAAAGTAAAGTGGTGGGAAGACTGTTTAATTGGATCTAGAAAATTACTTTCATTTGAAAAAAGCTCAACTCATATATGCCCATTAATATGTGAAGACCTTGCGAGGCAAGAGCCGATCTCAGGTGTACTGAGATCATTAGCCCCTCATCTAGTTGTTGCTCTTCTTTTAGATGGACCTCAACTTAAAAGTCGCTGGCCAGGGCATTACTCGCACACTTTAGTCGATGAGCCGGGAAGTAGTGTCCTTACTATTTCACCTTATGGGATAGTTGAACGCTCTACAAATGGTGGTGAGTTTTCTAAAAGTAACGTGATCTCTTTATGGAGCGAGCCCAATAAAACTGTAGAAATCGGGTTAGATGATGAAAAGGCAGGTGTAGTTTTAACGCTAGTACAGGAAGAATCGAAGCAATGGACTGCAGATGGCAGATTAGAACCAAAGAAAAGGCTGAGATATAAAGGCCATCGGTCTGTTTGCTCTACGAATGAGTTATCTGAAAAATAATTAAAACCTCTAAATACTTAATATCATTTAAAAAGGAATTATATGCCAACTTATAATAAATATAACTTCAATGGAGAACAGTTAGGTAAAGCACCGCTTATTTTAGCGATAATGAAAGTAAGCGTATAGCTAACGACACCTCATAGGTTGGATCTTAAGAAACTTGAAGTTGAACTCTGTTAATGATCAAATAGTTACGCCAATAAAAAAATGACTAAAAACAGAGTTCACATGCAGATTAACCAAGTTTCAAATCAATTAAAAGCCCTCATCTCAGAAAAGCACCTAATCGCGCTTGCAAAAACC
>NZ_JABEPJ010000036.1:0-10612 GCF_013002825.1 Pseudoalteromonas sp. NEC-BIFX-2020_002 | reverse complement strand
AGCGCCGATGATAGTGTAGCATTTGTTATGTGAAAGTAGGTCATCGCCAGGCTCCAAATAAAGAAAGCCCGACTCACTGAGTCGGGCTTTTTTACGTCTGCAGGAAAGTGAAAAAGCGAGCAAGGTGGCCAGTGTCGCTCAGGTGTTCATCTGAAAGCAGTACACCCCCATAAATCGGTTGTCGCGATAAATCACGACCGACGGTTTTACAATCAGCGTACGGGTATTTTATTGTAGGTCAGGCTTTAGCTTGAAGGCATATACAGTATTCCCCAGAGCCTCATATACTCTCTTCGCAACGCATTTTCATGTCACGATAAATCACGATCTACAATAGGTTGACAGCAAGGGACTATATTTTTTCAGGATAGCTTGGTCTCTTGAACAGTAAATACAAACTCCATAAGTGAACAGCAACTTGTGCAAATTATTATCTTTATTGACTGGGCTATAACTAACTGTAACTATTATGCCTGCTAATGAGGTTGTTAAGGGAAGTGGTCGATATGTCTTGTATACAGGTTGTAATTATTGAGGATGAGAAAGCGATTGCTGATACGTTAATTCATACACTCGAAATGGATGGATTTAAAGTCGCCTGGTTTTCAACTGCTGGCGCGGGGCTTGAACATTTAAAAGCAATTAGTACAGATTTACTCATTTTGGATATTGGTTTACCCGATGCTAACGGTTTTGAGTTATGTAAGCAGATCCGAGAGTTTTCATCATTACCTATTATTTTTTTAACAGCCCGCAATGATGAAATAGATCGTGTAGTTGGTTTAGAGATAGGTGGTGATGACTACGTTACTAAGCCGTTTAGCCCTAGAGAAATGCTAGCTCGCGTGAAACTTCGTTTAAAACCACATCGTGTTTCGGCGCCACTGTTAGATTCCTTTCAAAGTAAACCTGTGCTTTATAGTGAAAACTACGATTATTATTATGCAAAGCAATCGCTTGGTCTAACTGCTTTGGAGTTTAAGGTACTCGATAAACTAGTCTCACAACCACGGCAGGTATTTTCTCGCGAGCAATTATTATCATCAGCTGAACTATGCCAAGAGAGTATGTATGCTCGTAATATTGATAGTCATATTAAAGCGATTAGAAACAAGTTACGCACAGCAGGTACAGATGAATTGATTCATACAAAACGTGGCTTTGGGTACTTTTATGAGCCCGTTTAAACAGATTACTCAAGGGTTATCTCGATTTAAGCGCTGGCCTAAAATCCCTCTGGGGTTTAGATTATTTTTACTCTATTTTGTACTTGTTATATTAACAACTTACTTGGTTAGCTCTACTGTAATGCGCGAAATAAAACCAACGGTGCGTCAAGTAAGTGAAGAAACTCTCGTTGATATGGCTAATTTACTCGCCGTCATGGCCCGAGAAGATCTTGTTCAGGGTACATTGGTAGAAGGTAAGTTCGCTAAACAGATTAATTCATACGGTATGCGAGAGCCTAATGCGGCCATTTGGGGGATTAGCAAGCCTGCAATTAATCACCGTATTTATATTACTAATGCTGATGGAGTTGTTGTCCTTGATTCTTGGCAGCAAGATATAGGTAAAGATTTTTCGCGCTGGAATGATGTGTATCTGACATTACGAGGAGAATATGGTGCACGCTCTACAGCCTTGGATTCAAGTGATCCCCTTTCTACTGTGATGCATGTAGCTGCGCCGATTATCCATAATGAAAAAATCATTGGCGCTGTCACGGTAGCTAAAGCAAACCGATCGGTGCAACCATTTATTAATATGTCTAAGTACCGTGTATTAAGTTGGCTAGCGGTGATGAGTATATTGGCATTAATAGTAGGGGCTTTGATCGCTTGGCGGATCAATAGCGCTTTGTATAAGCTAGCTAATTATGCCGACAAAATAGGCCGGGGTGAAAAGGCCAATAAACCGACTTTTAGAGTATTTTATGAATATGGGTTACTCAGTGATGCACTTGAGAAAATGCGCCGTCAACTAGATGGTAAAAGCTATGTAGAAAACTATGTGCAAACTCTAACACATGAATTGAAAAGTCCATTATCAGCGATTAAAGGCGCGAGTGAGATCCTACAAACCCCGCTAAGTAATGATAAACAGCAGTTATTTGCTAGTAATATTGAATCAGAAACAGCACGAATGCAAAAGTTGATAGATAAGTTATTAGCATTAACGAAACTAGAACAACTTCCTGAACTTGAAAAGCGAGAAGTTATTTTTATAACCCCATTACTTGAGGCAATAAAGGATTCTTTTATAGCTAAAGCCACTAATAAAAATGCCCTAATAACAATTCAATGTGACTCTAGTATGCAGTTAATGGGAGATCGCTTTTTAATACAGCAGGCTCTTTATAACATTGTTGATAATGCGTTCGACTTTTTATTCGAAAGCGGCCAAATCAATATCTTCGTAGAAGTACATCAGCGCATGGTGAGTATTAAAATTAGCAATACGGGCTCTTGTATTCCTGATTATGCGCTGTTGCGCATTACAGAGCGCTTTTACTCACTGCCTCGTGCTAACGGTAATAAAAGCACAGGCTTAGGTTTAAATTTTGTAGAGCAAGTCATTAAATTACATAAAGGGGAACTCACGATAAGTAATATTGAACAAGGGGTGTTGGTTGACATCACAGTACCAACTCCATAAAAGCTCCACTTAAGACCCACCATAACTCCACATAGCTTCGTTACCATGTATACCCAAGCCACCTCAAGATGCAGAATTCAGCGTTTCACAGGGGCTTAATATCAAGGCGTTACTTTGAAACAATGGCAATCCCTTTTAAGAAGGAACAACGATGAGAGTAAGTCCCTGTGAAGCGCCCTGCGGGTTGGTTTTAAAGCGATTTATACTACGTTATTGATTTTAACAATAGAACCACTATTACTTGCAATCAATGCCTTGCCTAAATCGCTTTAAATTCCAACTGAAACTCGCATCTTGAGGTGGCTTGGGTATATTTAAATAATACATGGAGCGAATATAGATGAAACAAAAAATAGAAACAAAATTGGTGATAATTATAGGTTTAATTGTCTTGCTACTTATCCCAATTTTTATGATCCAAAATTTAATAGATGAGCGAGCTGATCTGCAAGATCAAGTTCAAGCAGATATTGCAAAAAGTAGTAGTGCTGAGCAACAAATTATTGGTCCTTTTATTCATGCTGAATATATTGAAACCAGCACTCGAGATGGTAAAACGATAGATCATGTCGTAAGTGTTTTGCTATTGCCTGAATCACTGAATATAGACAGCACATTATCAACATTCGAAAAATACCGGGGCATTTATAAAGCTCTTCTATATCGTTCAAAAAATAGGTTTGATGGTGTGTTTGATACAACGTCATTAAAACCATTAGCAGGCAAAAAAATAAAGCGGCTTAATCTTGTTATGGCCATTGCTGATATCCGAGGGATTGGGCAAGGCTCTCAAATAAGTATGAATGATCACACCTACAAATTGTTACCGGGTACGCAAATCGCACAATTACCAGAAGGGGTTCGTATTGAACTTGATTATGCAAGCATCATGGAAGCGCCTATTTTACCGTACCAAATTGACTTAAATTTGCAAGGTATGCGCAAACTTGCTTTAGCGCCTGTTGGCAAAGAAACCTCATTAACGATGCAAGCTGATTGGCCTCATCCAAGTTTTGTCGGCGACTACCTCCCAATTGAATCGAATATTTCACAGCAAAGCTTCTCAGCAAGTTGGCAAACAAATTATTTTGCCACGAATCTGCAGGAGTTATTTAACCATTGTTTATTTCAAAATGAATGTGCGCAATTTAAGCAGCGCAGCATGGGGGTTAATTTAGTTGATGGCGTAAATCATTATCTTAAAAGTTATCGCGCAAGTAATTATGCTTTACTCGTGATCTTACTGGTGTTTGCTAGTTTCTTTTTACTTGAGGTATTGCGTGGTGAGCCAATACACCCTGTACAATATGGTTTTGTCGGACTTGCTCTAGCTGTTTTTTATTTACTGTTGATTTCTTTAAGTGAGCATTTAGGGTTTAATCTGGCGTATCTTTTATCAGCTCTTTCATCCGCATTTTTACTCAGTATCTATGTTGCGGGCATGCTTAAAAATAGTAAACATGGTGGGTTTTTCTTCCTCGGTGTTGTGTTTTTATATGGTTTATTATTTGGCTTATTAAGTGCGGAAGATTATGCATTATTGATGGGCAGTGTATTGGTGTTTGCAGTACTCAGTTTGATTATGATGCTCACTCGAACCGTAAACTGGTATAGCACAAAGCCGCAAGCTGATAACGAGGTTACTTAAGTAACCTTCGCTCAAATAATAAAAGGGCTGATAATTTTATCGGCCCTTTTATGATTATTCAGAGTTCAGGTTTATTAACTATTAGACAAAAATACAGTTAGCTTTTCGCCTATTTTTAAATGGTCGCTTGAGAGATTATTCCATTGTTTTAGTTTATTTATACTGACTTTGTAATGCTTCGCGATTTTCCATAAGCTTTCTCCCGATTTTACTTTATGCTCAATTTCTTGATCGGCAAGTATAGGGAGGATCAATTTACTCCCCGCGCGAATGCGGTTACTCGTTAGGTTATTAAATGCTTTTAATTGATTCACACTGATCGCATAGCGTTTAGCTATCACACTGAGACTGTCACCAGATTGAATTGTATAATGCTGCCATTGACTGAAATCGTTACTTTTTTGACTTGCGAGCATGCTTTTAAATGCGGCTTGTTTATCTATAGGGACAACGATGTGCGGTGCATCAATAATAGCAGGAAAGCGGATCACGCCATTATTTAATGATTCTAGTTGTTGCCATTTATCTTTGTTATCTAAAATAACCGATCCCGATACAGGCACCACAGCAATAGCATTTTTATTTGGAATTACTGGAAATGCCATTTTCTGGCTTTTTAATAATTGCGCCGCAGCAAGTAATTTAGGTACGTACTGACTTGTTTGTTTTGGTAACTTTAAACTAAAAAAATCGGTCGGTTTACCCTGTTTTTTATTGTTACGAATTGCCCTCAATACACGTCCTTCGCCTAGATTATAGGCCGCAACAGTATGATACCAATCACCGTCAAAACGTAGATATAAATACTCCATAAAATCGAGCGCTGCGCGGGTACTATCTATGACATCCTGACGCCCATCGTACCAAGGAGATATGTGCACTTTAAAGTGCTTGGCAATTGCGGGAGTCAGTTGCCATAACCCTGAAGCATGTTTATGTGAATAGGCACTTGCATCAAAGTCACTTTCAATCAGCGGCATTAATGCCAATTCAATGGGTAACCCGCGTTTTTCGACTTCGTTTACAATATAGTAAAGGTAAGGTTCGGCTCGGCGGCTAATTTCATCCATATAGTTTGGGTGAGATAAATACCACGCTATGCGTTGCTGTACATCTGGGTGGCTTGAATTAGCAAAGCTTAACTGTACGCGAATACGTTGCCAAACATCATCTAGCGTTTGAGGGGCTAAAGGCGCTACCTGCTCAATCGCTTCACTTTGCTGACTAATAACGGAGCTTGGCTGTGCTGTAATAACTGTTTGAGGGGTTGGCTTTTCAGATGTGGTTTCACAGCCAGATAAAACAAAAATGAGCGGAAAAATGCCGATATATCGATTAGAAAACACGTATGAAATCACTCCTAAAATGTCGATGAGGTCAGCCTAGCTAAAAACGAACGCTAGCTGGAGAGTACTAACAACACTAGGGCGTGTTGACCTTTGTGGATTGAAGTTTGTTCAATCTAGGGGCGATTTAATCGCGGCGCGAGGTTTGTAACCTAGTGGGCTAAGTAAAAACCGAGCAACAATGAGTTAATCACCCCTAGGAAGAACCCTTTGGGCAGCGCATGTTTGGCATTTATACTGCGTTATCGCCTATTTATGGGGAACACCACACACCATAGGCGCTGCCTTGCCTAAATACCAAACAGTCTGCTGAAAAATCAATCACGAAAGGTCAACACGCCCTAATATTACTATGTTAATTAGCATCTTAACCAAAGTTGGGGTTAATTAATATTTAAGTGAGTTTTAAATTGATCTTTATAACGTCGGGATAAATTAAGTACCTTACCCGTGGTTAGTTTTATTTCACTATCGCCGCTAGATAATGGTGTGATCGATTCAACTGCATCTAAGCGAATTGCATGAGAGCGATGAATACGGCAAAACCCTTGAGATTCTAAATTACTGCTAAGCTGAGTTAATGTAGCGCGAAGTGGGTAAATACGTTCTGCGCAGTGCAGGTTTACATAATTCCCAGATGATTCTAACCAGTCTATGTTGTTCACTTTAACGATAAACTCTTTACCGAGCTTTTTTACTAAAAAACGATCGAATTGGGTGGGGATAAGCTCTTCTTCATTATTTGCCAAAGTGGTCGCTTCCCCTATGATTTGAGCGAAAACATAACTAAATACTTTAATAACGACGATAAAAAACAAAAACGCCCACAGATCTTTGCGGTATTCATATAACAGCTCAAACCAATTCAGGCCAAAGTCATAAGCGCGCGCTTGTAGCCAATAGATAAGCTTGCGCAATCCAATCATCACCCCAACGTGCAGCACACAATAAAGTACAGATGCTGCAAAATATAAAGCGATTGAGCGGTTCACTGCTTGCCAATTAAAAGGATGGTGTTTTAGCAAGTATAAAAGAGCTGGTATGAGTAATAAGGTACTAACAGCGCTCGTGTATTCCCACACAAAAGGCTCCCACAACAGAAATGGTAATGCGCCATCGCGCTGCGCTTCCATAATTTGAGAGGTGGCGTTAATACTGTTGTTAATAAACACATACAATGCTAGAAAAATAGCGGCATACCATTTTTGGTAGTGTTGAAAGTGGTGTAGTTGAGCGCTATTTAATGTGTGCATACTTTACAGAGTTATCGCAAAAATTATTCCAATAAGCTTGAGCATAGCAAGCAGGTAATAATAGGCAATACTTTTCATCGGCTACTGTCCCTGTGAGCCACCGCTTATCCCTACGTATTGTTTTATCAGCCTTTTATACTTGGAATTAAGATTATCTTCGCTACATTAATACACATATTAAGGTATGGATGTAAGTCATGGTCAAACAACTAAAAAATGGGCTAGGGAGTGTTTTTTCACCTTGGCTAAATGTGTTCAATCACTCTTGTGAAAGTTTACCGCGGCGCTATGAGCTCGATTGGCTAAGAGTGTTGGCATTTGGTTTACTTATTTTTTATCACACAGGTATGCTGTACAGCCAAAGCTGGGGTTTTCATTTCAAAAGCCAATATCTAAGCAGCGGTGTTGAAAATGCCATGCTATTACTATCGCCCTGGCGAATGGGACTGATTTGGTTTATCTCTGGCGTTGCACTGCGCTTCATTGCGGCGCGTTTGTCTTTTTGGGATTTTTTAGTTAGTCGCAGTATACTCATATTATTGCCTTTGCTTGTTGGGATCTGGTTTGTAGTTCCGGTACAGCTGTATGCGCAAATGTCACAAGAAAGTGGTTTAACGCTGAATTATTGGCAGTTTTATCAGGCATTTTTTGATTTATCACACCCGATTTTTAAAAATTATAGTGCCGGTATTTGGCCCCATGTTGATGTAAATCACCTTTGGTATTTACGCTCATTATGGCAATTTACCTTGCTGCTTGTGCTGATTTTACCTTTACTACATCTTTCTAAAGTTCAGGCTTTAATTACGTACTTGTGTGAGCAGTCACTGCTTATTATTTTCATTGTATTACTGTTGCCGCTTTGCGCGCTAAAATTGAGCTGGCCGAGTGATACGTTTCGTTATCCCATGGGCGCGTTGTTTTTACTTTATGGTTATTTACTTGCGTGGCAGCCAGTATTTTATAGTCAATTACAGCGCTGTTGGCGGGTGTTGCTAGGGCTATTTATTGTCGGTTATCTATTAGTTGTTGCGAGCTATCATATTATTTGGCAAAACCCTGCATCTAGCCAATGGCAAATCACTAGCATGGACATGCTTTATACCACCCAGCGTTTACTTGGTGTAGTACTGATGTTAGCCCTCGCACAACGTTTTTTGAATCGCAACCATCCGATACTTAGCAAGCTTAATGGCGCCGTTTTCCCATTTTATATTTTACATCAAAGCGTGATCATCGCCTTGGCGTTTTGGTTTACGCCAATGCAATTGGGAGTAATCATTGAGCCTCTTGCTATCATCAGCCTTACTTTTATGATTTGTTGGTTTTTCTATGAAGTGATTAGCGGATTCGATGTTCTTTGCCCGTTGTTTGGTATAAAGCCTAGCGGGCAATACAGCAGAAAACTTCGCTTTTATGCGCGGTTGATTGGATTTGGGATTATTAGCCCGTTGATGTTGGTATTACTTATTTAGAAAGTGATTTAGGGCTGAGTTAAGAGTTGCCCTGTATTATTAGTTGTCATAAAAAAACCATAAAACCGTAGCCCATTAGTCATACACATGTGATGCACTATGCCCCAATTAATTATTCAAAAAATTAAAAGGGTTTTTTCATGCTAAAACGTTCATTGCTCGCAATTTCATTACTTTGTGCTTTAACAGGGTGCTCGCTTGATGGCGACGATGGTTTAACTGGTCCGCAGGGAGGGCAAGGAGCTGCCGGTGTTGATGGTCAAAATGGAGTTGATGGGGGCGATGGCGCTAATGGTGAAAATGGTCAAGACGCGAATCGACTTTTAGATATTAACTTAGTTGGTCGCGCGGTACTAAATGCACAAAGCCCTGAAGGGGCCGCTGAAATTGTTGCTTATCAGGCTTCAAAAAAGTGGATTTATGCAATTAACAGCTCCGGTGATGTTGCCGTTGTAAATATTTTGCCAGCACAAAGCTTTGATAGCGCCGCCATGGTAAAAAATAATGAAGGCATTGTTACGGCAACTAATTTAACAAGCGCGATCACCATTACTTTAAATGATCACACCACCGGTGATGCAAACAGTATTGCAATTGATGAGAATAACCAGATCCTTGCTGTGGCAATGGCATCTAAAACGGTTGGTGAAGCAGGTTATATTGCCTTTTATAACATCGCAGGCGATGCCCCTGTTTTTATTAAAAATGTAATGGTTGGTGCATTGCCAGATATGGTGACATTCACCCATGACGGTAGCAAGGTAGTGGTTGCAAATGAAGGTGAGCCTGCAGGCGATTACAGTGTAGATCCACTTGGCAGTATTAGCATTATCAGTGTTAATAACGGGGCAATTGCAGATGCAGCTACAATGCTTGATTTTACAGCCTATAACGACAAACAAACAGAGCTAGAGGCACAAGGTTTTGTATTTGCCAATCCCACAGGGCGAACGATTAATGGCAAAGTTATTAATACAACGGTGGCAATGGATTTAGAACCTGAGTATGTCAGTATCTCCAAAGATAACCGCTACGCGTACGTGTCTATTCAAGAAAATAACGGCTTGGCTGTGATTGATTTAACAGACAACAGCATGAAGCTAATGGGGCTTGGTTTTAAAGATTGGTCTAACTTGACCATGGATGCGTCAGATAAAGACGGCAAAGTTAACTTTCAAAAGTACCCGGGTTTATTTGGTATGTATCAGCCAGATACTATTTCCAGCTTTAGCTACAAAGGGGCAAACTTCATTGTCAGTGCAAACGAAGGTGATGGCCGAGAGTACTTTTTTGATGCAGCCAATGCCGCAGACTGTACAGCAAAAGGCGGTCTTGATTTTGACGATAAAGACGGCTGCTTGGCGTACATTGATGAGTCACGCGCAAAAGATTTAACGCTCGCGGCGAACTTCTCTTATCTGAATAACGACAATGACGATATTGGCCGTTTAAAAGTAACCATAGTGAAAGGCGATGCAGATAACGATGGGCAATATGAGCAGCTTTATACTTACGGTGCACGCTCATTCACTATTTGGGATAGCAATGGCTTAGTGGTATTTGATTCTGGGGATCAAATTGAGCGCATTACCGCATCTATTCATGGCAGCGCGTTTAATAACGATGAAGATACCAATGAAGGCGATACCCGCTCAGATGCCAAAGGGCCGGAGCCTGAAGCATTAGCGCTGGGTAAAGTTGGCGAGCGTTTATTTGCGTTTGTTGGATTAGAGCGTATGGGTGGCATTATGGTATACGACATCACCAACCCATTTGACGTTAAATACACTGATTATTTTTATAACCGTGGCACGACAGAAGGGGCAGATATCACTGGCGATTTAGCGCCAGAGGGCATGGCATTTGTACCCGCTGAGCAAAGTGCGACAGGCAAAGCATTGCTGATTGTGGGTAATGAAATATCAGGTTCAATAGCAGTATGGGAAATTGCACTTAAGTAATTATTTAACTTAAAAATGGCGCACATACACAGTGCGTCCTTTTATTTTCTAGCGCGTAAAGGTGTTTACTGTAGGGTTATACTTTAGGTTGTCGCCATAAATGACGACCTACAATGTAGGACGTGCTTTAGCGCGAAAAGGTGTTTGTGTTGTGGTCAACTAATTCCGGACAGTGAATTAAGTTTTTCTTCGGCTACTCCAGGGGCAACCATTTGGTTGTGGCTATGCGGCCTGCGCCAGTTATAGTAATTCATCAAATAATAGCTAATATCTT